>DASZDU010000158.1:0-47188 GCA_035941655.1 Pyrinomonadaceae bacterium
GAAGGCCAGCGGCGGCAAAAATTTCTTAGCTGCGAGTTTGCAAGACGCACGGGCGGCGTTCGCGCGCGTGGCGACCGAGATCGGCACGCAATATAGTTTGGGTTACTATCCCACCAACAAAGCACGCGACGGTAAATTCAGAAGTATCCGGGTGGAAGTTCAAGGCGCAGCTGAGAAAGCGCAGGTGCGGGCAAGGGAAGGATACACGGCTCCGAAGAGTTAGCGTTCCTGAGCCGATGCCAGAAATTGGGCATATTTTCCATTTACCATTTCTCATTTTTCATTTGTCATTTCCGGCAATTCATTATGAGAATGCCTTATGGAAAACGCCGAAGATGAAGCAGACTCGCAGGCAAGGGCCGATAAACTAGAAGAGCGTCTAATTGATTTTGCCGTTCGAATCGTCATCCTCTCTGCTAACTTACCAAAGACATCCGCTGGGAAACATGTCGCGCGCCAGATCTTGAGATCAGGGACATCTCCGGCGCCTAATTATGGTGAAGCTCGAGGCGCGGAAAGTCGCGCTGATTTTGTTCACAAGCTCGGTATCGTTCTGAAGGAGTTGAACGAGACATCTATCTGGCTCAGAATCATTGAACGAAGCCAACTACTAAGAAGAGGGTTGATCAAAGATCTCGTCGGAGAGAATACTGAGTTATGTAGAATCTTTACGGCGTCTCTCAAAACCGCCAAAGGAACAAAATGAAAAATGAAAAATGGTAAATGGTAAATGGAAAATGTTCTGGCTTATTCGACCATGCTAAATAGCAACCTCTTCAATCGTATTGCACTCATCGTCCTCGACGGCGCCGGCATAGGCGCCATGCCTGACGCACCCGAGTGGGGCGATGCCGGGTCAGACACATTAGGCCACATACTTCAGTCACGGAATCTAAACTTGCCGAACCTGCAGCGTTACGGTCTTGGCAATGTCAGGCCTTTGCAAAACGTACCGCCCCTGGCAAAGCCCGCTGGTTCATATGGCCGTTGCGCGTTGAAGTCTAACGGCAAAGACACGACAACCGGCCACTGGGAAATGGCGGGCATAATTTTGCAGCAAGCTTTTCCCACCTATCCAAACGGATTTCCACCGGCGATCCTGGATCGCTTCATCAGCGTAGCTGAACTACCTGGAGTTCTTGGTAACTATGCCGCGTCGGGCACTGAGATCATTAAGGAGTTAGGCGCCGAACACGTGGCTACTCGTAAGCCGATTGTTTATACGTCTGCTGATTCAGTGTTTCAGATTGCGGCGCACGAAGAAATCATTCCGCTCGAACGACTCTACGAAATTTGCGAAATAGCGCGGAGCATACTCGATGGTGAACACCGGGTTGGGCGTGTAATCGCGCGGCCGTTTCTGGGTGAACCCGGAAATTTCTATCGCACTGAGAACCGTCACGATTATGCGGTGCCGCCTCCGCGCGCGAATCTGCTGCCGGCATTAAAGGATGAGGACCTCGATGTGGTATGCATCGGCAAGATAGCTTCGATTTATGATTCCGTTGGTGTAACCGAGGACTTGACGGCGAAGAATAACCAACAGTCGATTGACCAAACTATTCATGCGCTGGAGCAGGACACGCGTGGTCTGATTTTTTCCAACCTCGTTGATTTCGACATGCTTTACGGTCACCGCCGGGACACCGAAGGCTACGCCAGGGCGCTCGAGCATTTCGACTCAAGCCTGCCACACATTGAAGCGGCAATGCGCGCCGGCGACTTGATGATCATCACCGCGGACCACGGCAACGACCCAACCTTCCCGGGGACCGATCACACGCGCGAGTACGCACCACTGCTCGTCTACGGAAAAACTGCGCGCCCGGGAGTTGACCTCGGTACGCGCGGTTCGCTTGCCGACATCGGACAAACGATCGCGGAAAACTTTGGATTAACGCTCGTCGCGGGAAAAAGTTTTCTGGCGGAAATCTCGAATGAGAGTTCTGCAACGGCAAACAACCCGGCGCAATCCTGAAGGTTTAGACTTTCTTACTGCTGTCCCGCCGCGTGGGCTTCGATCTCGCGCAGCGCCTCGAACGACAGCAATGTCTTCACGCCATCGCGAGCTTCGATTGCTAATCCGTCCTCAACACCCGTGATCCCAATGAGAGGTGCGATTCGCTCCACATTGCTGATTCGGTGCGTCAACTGTCTCTCCTCCGTCGCGGTTTCGCCACCGAGCGCGATATCAATACTTCCGCTCTCGTTTTTGCTGTCCACACTGACGCCCACGAACGGCAGAAATGCTTCCTGCTCTTGTGTGCCAATGTCACCACCCACTATCTCGAGGCGAGTTGGTCGCAATTGATTTCGCTTGCTGAACTCATCCAGAAAAGTTTCCCACTGACTGCGATCGATAAAGCCTGTCATCACTGTCTCCTTTCTTGCTGTTGCCAATAGTCTAGACCCGGGCAGCACTCCTGTCCGCCTGGCAGGTGAATTTTGCGAAAAAGCAATAGAAATGTGAGGACTTGCTGGCTGGCTGCCGGTGATTCAGACTTCAAGCTTGAGCTGTCTCTTTCCTGACCAGGCAAACTAAAGTTTGTACTCTGAACTTCAAGCGCTAGTGCTTTGCTGTGAGACTGTTGTAGACAAGCTCGAGCCAGCGGTCGGTGTTGATGAAGCCAGTTCCCCAGCTCTTCCATTCCTCCGGCAAACCCTCAGCTTTAATTTGTTCTAAGGTTTTACCGGCCGCGATCCGTTTCCTCACGATGTCTGTGGTCTCCACCAACATTCGATGAAACGACTTCAAGCCGTTGACGTCGGAAAGCGGTCCGTGGCCGGGAATGATTTTCACGTCAGGCGGCAATTTGCTGATGATGTCGCCGACGTTCTTCGTCATACCTTCCACGTCGCCGCCTGCTTCCAGATCAACAACTGGAAAACGTCCGTTGAAGAAATCGTCGCCCATGTGAACCACGTTTGAGCCGTGAAAGAAAATAACGCTGTCGCCATCGGTGTGGCCGCGAGGGAAGTGTATGACCTTGATCTCTTCGCCATTGAAAAAGACTGAGACAGCCTGATCAAAAGTGATAACGGGCAAAGCCTCTTTAGGCGAGGGCGGCGTCGTGCGGTTGAAGAACTTGGATTTCTGCTCTTCTGTCAGCCGCTTGCGTACGTTCGTTTGCGCAATAATTGGAGCGTCAGGACCAAAAACGACATTTCCACCGGTATGATCGCCGTGGTAGTGAGTGTTCAGAACAAACTTCAGTTTGCCTTCGCCGACCGTTTTAAGCGCAGCCTTGATCTTGTCTGCGAGCGGCGCAAACTGATCGTCAACGATCAAGATACCATCAGGGCCGACGGAGACACCGATGTTTCCACCAGCGCCCTCCAGCATGTAAACGTTGCCGGACACTTTGATGACTTTGATCTCAACTTTGGACCAGTCGGTTTGTGCATAGCTGGTTTCAATGCCCAGACCAAGAATAAGTGCTGCGAGCATTAAGATATGTATTCTCATTTATTGCTCCTGGTGAAGGCGTAGCGTCATGAAGCTGGAGTGTTGCCGGAAAGCCAAAGCCTTTCCAGACGCAGAGCCGCTCAGGAAATTGCTTCCGGGTTTTTCAGCACCGCGATGAATGGCAGATTGCGATAGCGTTCCGCGTAATCGAGGCCGTAGCCAACGACAAAATGATCGGGAATGGAGAACCCGAGGTAGTCGATGTTTACGTCCTTTTCGCGGCGCTCAAATTTGTCGAGCAGTGCTGCCAGTTTTACGCTCGCGGCCCCGCGGGATTTAAGGTTGGCAAGCAGGTAAGACAAAGTCAGGCCGGTGTCGACAATATCTTCGACGACGAGGATGTGACGTCCCTCGATGGGTACATCCAAATCTTTCATGATACGAACTTCGCCCGAGGTGCGGGTCGAGGAGCCGTAACTTGAAATCGCCATGAACTCGATACTCAGCCGTGTGTCGATGGCTCGCAGCAGATCGCTGAGAAAAAAGCAGGCGCCTTTCAAGACACCAATGAGCAGGGGATTTAGGCCCGCATAGTCGCGCGTGATCTCAGCGCCGAGTTCCCTGATGCGTGTCTGCAATTGTTCCTGAGAAAGAAGCACCTCAAGATTTGGATTGCTGAACTCCGATGGTATGTGTGCGGAAGAAGTAGCCAATTGAAGAGTCTCCTCGGATGAATTGGATCTGATTTGTGTGGCTTCGTTTGTTTTTGTGTTAATTCGTGGTTAGTGCCTTTTAGTCAGTGGGAAACGCCACACGAAGCTACACGAAACGCATAGAAAATTACACAAAACAGATCACCATGTATAATCGATGGATATTGCGAATCTGACTTGTGCGACATACTATTGAAGCTCTCCGTGCAGGTCAATCGTGCCCAGAATTTTCGACTGTTATATTTCGCTTCGCGAAAAAGGAATCCAATCGCTTGATAAGAGTCCGACTTGCGCTTCTTAGCTGGGCGCTATTGCTTTGCGTTAGCGTGGGCGGCGCGCATTCGGCGTTTGGCCAGGCAACAAAGCAGGCCCCAGCGGCAAAGCCCGCCCGGGTTCATGCCAGCGTCACCGAGTCAATTGTCGACTCCACGATTCCTGATGATACGGCAGTCGACCAGATGCTTGAGGCCTACAGCCCTAAAGTACGTGCTCTGGAGCAGGTCATCGGTAAAGTCAAAGGGCAGCTGCAAAAGGGCGGCGTGGGGGCCGGCTCACTCGGCAATTTCGTTGCAGATGGTATTCGCGCTGAGTCAGCCAGGAAGTTGGGCCAACCAATCCTACTGGCAGTAACGAATAGCGGCGGATTGCGAAAGAGTATCATTTCTGAAGGCAACCTCAGCCTGCGCGATATTTTTGAACTTTTGCCATTCGAAAACGCGCTGGTCGCTTTCGACTTAACGGGCGCGCAGCTGTTGGATCTGCTGCGTGTGGTCGTTAACAATCAGGATGCACAGTCAGGCGCGCGTATAACATATCGCCTTGGCAAAGAAGATCGTCCGGAGCTTGAAAGCGCCAGGCTTTTGATCGACGGTATCGAGAAAGAGATCGATCCAGCCACTGTTTATACCGTGATCAGCATCGACTACTTGCTGAATGTTACCGGCGGCGACTATGCGAGGGTGTTGAAGCAAGCTAAAAACACGCGGCCGCTTGACCTAACCATTCGCGATGCGATTATCAATTATGTAAAGGCGGAAACTGCAGCCGGGCGAGACATAAAATCGACTCTCGATGGGCGTTTTGTTTTCGACAAGGCCGCGTCGCCGGCTTCGGAGAAGCCAAAGCTATGATTACCAGGCGCGGTTTTCTCAAAGCTTCATTGGCTGGCGGGCTGATGGCGTCTCCACGATCCGCGCAATTACTCTCAACGCCCGTCTGGTCTGCGATCAGCGAGCCGCTTTTGAAAGTGGCACCAGGCGAGACGCTGATTACTATTCTGCACACCAACGACACGCATTCTCAGATCGATCCTATACCAGCCAACGATCGGCTTTATCCGAACAAAGGCGGCGTCGCTCGACGCGCGACCTTGGCCAAACGGATTCGCAAGGAAAATCCAAACACATTACTCATCGACGCGGGCGACGTTTTTCAGGGCACGCCTTACTTCAATTTCTATAAAGGCGAAGTTGAGTATAAGTCGATGTCTCTAATTGGTTACGACGTAGTGACCCTGGGTAACCATGATTTTGATAATGGCGTTGAGGCATTAGCGTCGGCGATGAAGTTTGCCAACTTCGATTTTGTTTCCTGTAATTACGATGTGCGCGGCACGCCGCTGGAAAGCCGTGTCAAGCCATACGTGGTGCGAATAATTGGAGGCGTACGCGTGGGGCTGTTTGGTATGGGCGTCAGCCCCGAGAATCTGATCACGCCGCAAAATTTCAAGGGCGTGACCTATAATGATCCGGTAAAGGCGGCGCGCGACGTTGTGGCAAAATTGCGTGGGAGTGAACGTTGTTCACTCGTCGTTGGTATGTCGCACCTTGGCTACTACCCAAGTCCCAGAATTGGCGGGGTGGGCGACTCGCAGGTGGCGGCCCAAGTGGATGGCATCGATTTTATCGCCAGCGGCCATACGCACACTTTTATGAAGCAGCCCGTGATCACCAGGGCGCCGTCAGGCGGCAAAACAATAATTTTTCAAGTCGGCAGAAGCGGAATCTACGTGGGCCGAGTTGACATGAAAGTACGCGATGGCAAACTGGTTGCTTCTGCGGGACGGCTGCTGGACTTGCGTGATGAATCACTCGGGTAATAAAGCAAACAGTAAACAGTAAACAGCAGACAGCCAACAGCGGAAAACAGAGGCACGGCTTGAGTCACCAAAATAGTAATTATCTGCCGGCAGCTTGCTGTTGGCTGTCTGCTGTTTGCTTACCACTCTTATGGACAATTCAGCTCGTGATCGGATAAGGGCACTGGTTCGCGACGTGCTCGACAAAACGCTTCCCGAGGACGCGCAGGGAGGCGCGGCTGCGAACGCTACGTCGAGCCGTTTCATTGATACTGTCCCCAAATCCCCGGCGATTTCTTCCGAGACAGGCAACGTGCGCGACGAGTCTTCAAAGACCGTCATTACGGAGGATGACGTTCGCGACCTGGCGGAAGGATCCATGTTGCGGATTGGCGAGAGTGCGCGCCTAACGCCGCTCGCAGCCGACATTGTCAGCCAGAAGAGGATAGAGATTGTTCGCCGCGTGTCGAGGCGCGGCTCAAAAGCATCGCGGCTGATTGCTGTGGGCGCGGACCATGGCGGATTCAAAATGAAAGAGGAGCTGAAAGCTTTTCTTAGTGAACTCGGTCATCAGGTTCATGACTTCGGAACAAATTCGGAAGAGCCGGTCGACTATCCGGACCTGGCATATGCGGTGGCGCGCAGCGTTTCCGAAGGAACGTCGGAATTGGGAATAATAATTGACGGCGCCGGCGTCGGCAGTGCAATGACGGCAAACAAAGTACCCGGCGTGCGCGCGGCAGCTTGTTATTCTGTCGCCGTGGCCCGCAACTCGCGCGAGCACAATGGCGCCAACGTCCTGAGTCTCGGAAGTAAAACGATCAGCTCTGCGGAGATGCGCGAGATTGTGCAAGCTTGGCTGGGAACTGATATTACCGAAGAGAGACACCTTAAACGCGTCGGGAAAATAGAGGCGATAGAGCGACAGTATCTGCGTTAGTTCCCTCAGTAGTCGAGCCACTTGGCGGATCGATAGGGACGTCCACATGAAGAGAGCCTTACTGCTTTCGACTTTCATGCTCATAAGTCTGGCTTCAATTCATGGCCAGCAGCAGGCGCCTGGTTCCGCTGTCAACCCAGAATCCGGCACCTGGATTAATGTTGCGCCCGCTAACTCGGGGTTTAAAATCCTGATGCCCGCTCAGGCCAGCGAAAATCAGAACGAGTTGCAGAACGGCCTCAAACACCACTTGATAACACTGGAGACAAAACTGGCTGGCTACGTTGTGACTTACATAGAGTTTCCTGAAGTAGTAACAGAACCGGACGCTATCAAAGACTTGTTAGATCGCGGGCGCGAGGGCGGAATCGCCTCAAGCAAAGCCGAATTGATAAGTGAAAAGGAAATTAAACTGAATCAGTACTTGGGACGAGAATGGTCGCTCAAATTACCGAAAGGGATGGTCGCTACCGCGCGCGCATACTGGGTCAGGCGCCGACTCTATCAAACTGTTTTCGTCATCACGCCCAACGCGAATGATTCTTCAGAACTCATAAAGCTCCGTCAGGAAGCGGGAGCCAGGTTTCTCAACTCCTTCGGCTTGGTCGGCGATAACGTCGACAGATGAAGCAGAAGTTGCTTACCGCCTGGCTACTTGCGATATCCAGTCGCGCAAAGGAAAAGAGCGGGGGCAAGTTCGCCTTCCTGACCCTGAGACCCCGGTGCTGAATTCCTTGTTGGCCTTTGAAAGCCATTCAGACTGATTTATGGTTCAAGCTGATTAAGCTCAAGGTCAGGAAGGTGGGCTTGCCACCGCTCTTCTAAGAGACTTTCCCTTCTTTCAACCGACTGCTTAGGTGGATTCCACGTGCTAGAATATTCTCCGATAGGCTTGGTGCCCCTCTTCGGAGTCTCTTTTCAATGTCTAACTCGCATAACGGCTCGCAAAACGGTTTACGCAATCGCGAGCTGGAACTCTTAATCGATCAAATCACAGACGCGATAGTCGCTCGCCTAAACGGCGAAGGCGATCAGGCGGCAATGTGTGGTTGCACCTCGGAGTGCTTTAACCGCTGCCCAGAACGAATGCATCGCATCGTTGACGCCGGAGCTGCGCGAATTGGTTTGGTGTTAGGAGAAACGTCCTCGGCGAAAGACTGGGCCAGCCTAATCGATCACACGTTACTGAAACCGGAAGCGACGGATGAAGACATCAGGAAATTGTGTGAAGAAGCGGCTCGGTATGGTTTTGCTTCTGTATGCGTTAACCCAACCTGGGTGCGTGCCGCCGCTTGTAACCTTCAAGGCACAGGCATTCCGGTTTGTACGGTGATTGGATTTCCGCTGGGCGCGACGTTGTCCGACGTGAAAGCTTATGAAGCGCGTCGCTCGATTCTTGATGGGGCACGCGAAGTCGACATGGTCATTAACGTCGGCGCGTTGAGGAGCGGCGACGACTGCCTGGTCGAACATGATATTCATTCAGTTGTCGAAGTTGCGCATGAATACAACGTTACCTGCAAAGTGATCATTGAAACTGCTTTGTTAACTGACGATGAAAAGGTGCGCGCCTGTCTGGCAGCGAAGAGCGCCGGCGCTGATTTTGTAAAGACTTCGACGGGTTTTTCCAAGGGCGGCGCGACTGTAGCTGATATCGCCTTGATGCGACGCACGGTGGGTTCAGATCTCGGCGTTAAGGCATCCGGCGGCGTGAAGGGTCTGGACGACGCGCGAGCGCTGGTTGAAGCGGGCGCCACGCGCATCGGCGCCAGCGTCGGCGTAAAGATTGCGCAGGAAGCCGCCGGTCAAAGAAGTATCTCTGGTAGTCCCGCAGCTTATTGATCCTATCGACCTGCCTTCTTCGTGCAACCTCCGTCTTCTCTGCGTCTCTGTGGTAAACAATTCCTAATAAAGATCCACACGGAGGCATGGAGAACACAGAGGACGCACAGAGGCAGTTCCAACCAATTCACTACTCGCCTTGAAAGACCACCTGCTTTCCGTCTATCCTCGCGTTGACTTTCCAATTCAATAGTTGGCACAAAAACAAATGCCTGCAAAGCATAATCTGCTCGCAGTGATTCTTGGTGGTGGTGCGGGAACGCGTTTGTTTCCGCTCACGCAGCAACGCTCCAAGCCTGCAGTACCACTCGGCGGAAAATACCGGTTGGTGGACATCGCAATCTCGAACTGCATCAATTCCGACGTCTTCAAGATGTTTGTGTTGACGCAGTACAACTCGGCTTCGCTGAATCGTCACCTGGCCCAGACCTATCGCTTCTCACAATTTTCCAACGGCTTTGTTGAGGTGATGGCCGCGGAACAAACGCCGGAGAGTCCGCAGTGGTTCCAGGGGACCGCCGACGCCGTGCGGCAGGTGTTGCCTCACATCCGCGACTGGGGCATCGACACGCTGCTGATACTTTCGGGCGATCACCTTTATCACATGGACTATCGCAAGTTCCTGGCGCGGCATTACGACAGCGATGCCGATGTTACCGTCTCTGTGACTCCCTGCGATGAAGTTGCAGCGAGTGATTTCGGTCTGCTGAAAACCGACGAGAGCGGTCGCATCGTCGAGTTCAAAGAAAAGCCGAAAGGCGCTGAACTGCAATCCATGCGCGTTGATACCAGCACGCTCGGTCTTGGCGAAGCTGAAGCGTCCAGTCGCACGTTTCTGGCATCAATGGGAATTTACGTCTTCAAGTATGATCGTTTGGAACAACTGCTCGCAGATGATCCGCAGGCAGTAGACTTCGGAAAAGAAATTATTCCTTCGGCAATCAAGACGGGCAATGTGCAGGCGTATGCGTTCGATGGCTATTGGGAAGATATCGGAACCATCAGCGCTTTTTACCGCGCCAACCTGGATCTGACTTCAAAGATTCCTAAGTTCAATATGTTTGATGCCGAGGCGCCGGTCTTCACCCGAGCTCGTTACTTGCCGCCTTCGAAGATCGATGAGTCACGCATAGTGGAATCGATTTTGAGCGACGGTTGTATCGTGATCGGCGCCGCCATCACCAACTCGGTCATCGGATTGAGAAGCAGAATTTCGAAAGGGGTGCACATCGAGTCGTCGTTTCTTATGGGCGCGGATTACTACCAAACGTTCGAGGAGATGAGAGACGATCTCTTAGCTGGTAAGCCGCGCGTCGGAATAGGGGAGGGAACTGTAATCAATCGCGCTATCGTCGACAAAAATGCGCGCATTGGAAGTAATGTGCGGCTCGTTAATGAAGCTGGGGTTGTTGAGGCTGACGCCCCAGACGGTTCATATTACATTCGCGACGGAATTATAATTGTTCCTAAGAACGCATTGATTAAGGATGGCACGATCGTGTGACGCAGCGTTTCAGGTAACAGGTCAGCTTCGATCTAATGTCCGATAAACTTTAGTTTGTCGCGGCATTACGACAAGCTGAAGTTTGTCGGACATCAAAGTCGTTCTTCAGAAGTGGCAGTCATGGCAATTGGTTGGGGCAAATCCTACGAGGAGCAAATGGAAGAAGCGAGCCAAAGGGCCTCAGCGGAGCGAATTCCGCGCGTCCCTCTGGAGGAGCGCGTTCGGCTTCAACGGATTGAGTCGCTGAAGCTATCGCGCTCGCGAATTGAAGATCAGTTAAGCAAAGCCGTCAGGCCGGCCCATCGCCAGATGCTCATGAAAGCCCTCCAGGCCATCGAAGAAGAAGCTGAAGAGATGGCAAACGCCGTCCCAAGAAAAGAATGAACCCCAGCCCTAATCTCCTCCGCGTAAGCCCCCTAATGTATAACCTTAACTCCATACTACGATAAAGATTCATATGCCAGATAAGCCCGCAACGCGAGACTTTCATCCCGCTCGGGTGGTGCGCGCAGCAAACGCGCCGCGCCGTCCGCGAAAGTCTTCCGCGAAGAGATTGGTTTTGCCTAAGGAAAAAAATGCTGAAGTAGAACTTGAAGGCAGAGTCGTAAAGCTTACCAATCTTGATAAGCCGTTCTGGCCGGAGTTAGGCTTAACAAAGCGCGACCTGATTCAATATTACGCCGACGTATCTTCTTATCTGTTGCCGCATCTGACAGATCGGGCGATGGTAATGAAGCGTTATCCGAATGGCGCCGCGGGCGACTTCTTTTTCATGAAGCGCGCACCCTCTCCGCGTCCGGAATGGATTGAGCTTTGTCATATCCAGCATTCTTCCGGCAACGTAATCGACTTCCCGATGATCCAGGATTTAGCTTCACTTCTGTGGGTGATCAATCTTGGTTGTATCGACCTGAATCAATGGTACGCGCGCTGTGATGACGTTGATCGGCCAGACTATCTACATTTCGATCTCGACCCGGTTCCCGGTGCTTCGTTCGAAAAGGTAATTGAAACGGCCTTGTTGCTGCGTCAGGGTCTGGACTCTTTGAAGATGCCCTCTTACGCGAAAACCACCGGTTCGAAAGGCATTCATATTTACGTGCCCATTGAGCGCGGCCCGACGCAGAAGCAGGTGTGGAGTTTTACGAAAGAGTTTGCGCACGCGCTTGCGGGTCAGGCGCCGAAATTGATAACGGCGGTCTACATCGTTTCGAAACGACCGAGGGGAAGGGTGTTGGTTGATTACAACCAGAACGCGTGGGGGCGCACGCTGGCATCGATTTACTCCGTACGACCGCGGGCTGCTTCAGTTTCCACACCAGTGAAGTGGTCGGAGCTGGAACGCGGCTTCAGCATCGACGATTTTCGTATGGACAATGTACCCGCACGACTGCGGCGGCTCGGAGATCTTTGGCAGCCATTGCTCGATAAGAAGGGCCGCTTCAAACTTGAAGCTTACCTTTAACTTTAACCCTCGGTTGAATGGGATGGTTCGGCAGCTCCTGAGAATTAACCACCTCTGAACCCAGATGCCCCCGGATACGACTTGCAATCGAGGCAGCTTGTTCTCTGACGTAAAACCTCAAGGGTCGGCAAGCAGACAGTTAAGCGAAAAGATTAACCGTCGGTGAATTTGAAGTATGACGAGAGCCGACTTCATGAAGAAGACGAAGTCCAAAACCGTGAGCTGACCAGTGTGGACGCGCGGGGTCGTGTTTGCGACCGGGTTGTTGCATGAGGGTAGTCGATGAATTTGAAGACGGGCGGTGAGTCAATAACTATAGAGACGATAGGTCACTCCACTCGCTCGGCCGATGAGTTCAACCAACTTCTTCTCGCCCATTCGATCACGGCGCTAGTGGATGTCAGGAGTTTTCCTGGCTCCAGAAGGTATCCCCACTTCAATAAATCAGAACTATCCGTCCGTCTTGAATCTCTGGGAATTCTTTACTCTCACAATCCTAAACTTGGCGGTAGGCGTCGTCCCTCACCTGATTCAAAAAATACTGCGTGGAAAAATGCCTCTTTCAGGGCTTATGCAGATCACATTGAAACTGAAGAATTCGCGGAGGGAATTGAAGAGTTGCTAAGAATTGCGAGCGCGAGGCGTACAGCAATAATGTGTGCTGAGGCGCTTTGGTGGCGCTGTCATCGAAGTTTGATTGCGGATTTTCTTAAAGCTAGTGGCGTAACAGTAATCCACATTTTGGACGCCAAGAAGATCGAGGAGCATCCATATACTTCCGCAGCACGCATCGTTGATGGTGAGTTATCTTATGAAGGGCTATTTTGCTGAGTGGCAAGAAGCCCGAGCGTTGATGAACCTTAAAGTTAAACCAAAATCTGAAGTGTTGGGTTTAGTCGAACTCTTAGGTCTGAAGGACCAATAGTAGTAGCCCCGCCCGTGAGGGCGGGGGAGATGGGATTACTGGGTGTCCGAGCGCCGAAGGTGCGCCAGGATTTCTGCCGGTCCTCCGGACCTCATCACGTTTGAAAGATGGATCCTCGTCCTCACGGACGGGGCTACTTACTCTCGGTCCTTCGGACCTAGAGCAGAGTGGCGATTGAAAACCAAAACTTAGCTGCCCTTGCTGTGCCAGACTTTTTTCTTGCTGCCTTGCTTACGTCGCTTAACTCCGGTTCGCTTCGGTACCTTTTTCGGATCACCAGTAGCGGCCTTTTTAATGTCTCCGCCTTCGTCTTCCGCAATCTCTGCGAGCGTGCGGCGGGTCAGAATAGAAGCCGGCGCAATCTCAGTCACATCTTCTTCAGTCGTGTAATAGTCTCTGTGCTTTATCAGCAGCCATTGGCGGTCTCTCGTCCTGACCAACACCCATGACCCTTTCAACTTCTTCCCGTTCAAGGAAAACTTTAACTCACCTTTGCCAATAGCGGCGCTGACGTCGTCTGTCTCCTCGGGTTCATACGTTCCGTAGTCCCAAACCATGACCGTGCCCCCGCCGTACTCCCCCTCGGGGATGACGCCTTCAAAATCTGCATAGTCCACTGGATGGTCTTCAACCTGCATCGCCAAGCGTCTAACGGTCGGATCGAGTGAAGGGCCTTTCGGAACGGCCCAGGACTTCAGGACACCGTCTGCTTCGAGGCGGAAGTCATAATGAAGTGCGGTGGCGCGATGTTTCTGAATGACGAAAATGCGGCCGGTCTTCGTTCGCTTCTTCTCTGGCCCGGGCTCGGGCGTTTTGTTGAAACGTCGTTTCTTCTTGTATTCGGTTAAGGAAGCCATCGGCCTATGGAAGCTTGATGTGATTCTTTAAGTGTCGCGAAAGGTTTGTGTTTTAGTTAGCTTGGGCGAGTGCCGCTTCAGGCGTGGCCGTTTCACACTGCGTATCGAAAAGCTCGGTCTGCACTGGATCCAAACCCAGGGCCTGGCGAACTCGACCAAAGCTGCGTCGGTGAATAGGGACTGCGCCGAGGTCTTTGAGCGCGCGACAATGCTCAGGCGTTGGATAACCCTTGTGTGAAGCGAAGCCGTAGCCCTGGTAAAGCGAATCCATTTCGAGCATGTGGGCGTCGCGGGTAGTCTTGGCAATTATTGAAGCCGCCGCGATACTCGCCGAGAGGGCATCTCCGTGGATGATCCCGCGCTGCGGTGCCGGGCACTGGGGAATCTTGCGAGCGTCGACCAAAACAAAGTCAGGCAAGCAAGTAAGTCCGTTTACGGCCCGCTGCATTGCCAACAGGCCGGCATGATAGATATTGATGCGATCGATTTCCTCGACCTCAGCGAACCCGTAAGACCAGCACACCGCGTCCTGTTTGATCTGCGCGGCAAGTTCTTCGCGCATTTCATGATCGAGAATTTTCTTCGAGTCGTTCAACCCCCGCAGCTTGTAATTGCGCGGCAAGATCACTGCGCCCGCTACCACCGGCCCTGCCAGAGGCGCCATGCCCGCCTCATCTACGCCCGCGACAAACGAGTAACCTTGCGACCACAGGTCGATCTCAAACCGCAGCAACGTATGAAGGCGCTGACCCTCGGAACGGTTACTGCGATAGCGATCCCGTATGCGTTTGGCGAGCTGATGTGCGCCCGCGCGCGTGTCCACCTCCAGCGCTTCAAGTAAACCCTTAGGTACAGGACGGCTGCGCTCAACGAAAAGTTCTCGGAGTTCAGGAATAGATCTACGCAGTAAGTCTTCAACTGAAGGCATGTGACAATGCAAACCTTTGCTTATGAGTTTGAATCCGCGCGACTCTACGGAAATGTTATTCTAAAAGAAAAGTCGCGGCGCTGCGAGCATATCAACAGAAAAAACACGGGCCGCCTCCGACGAAACGATTTGGCAGCTACCAAATTAACTCCACGAAGACTCCGCCTCCTCGGCATTCTCCCGCTGGCATTTTTTTCTGCTCAGGCGATCCACTATTGGCATATTAACCAGCTGGGCCACACGCTCTGGATGTGCAACATCGGAAACCTTCTGCTTGCGATTGGGCTCTTTTTCGAACAGGCGCTGCTGATTCGCGTCGCGGTTATCTGGATGGTCCCAGGTGTCCTTGTCTGGGTCGTTTATGTCGTGCCAACCTGGGGAATGCTGCTTACGGGAAGGTTTACCTTTGGCCAGTTTTTCGGAGTGATTTCTTCCACACTGGCACACCTGGGAGGGTTTTCGGTTGGCGCAGTAGTTTTACGAAGAGTGAGGGTGGACAGCCAGGCGTGGTTCTATGCGTTTCTTTGGTATTTTGTCGTGCAACTGATGTCGCGACTCGCAACACCAGCAGCATTGAATGTGAACATGTCGCACAACATTCAGGCGGGATGGGAAGGAAGCTTCAGTTCCTACCTGAAGTTTTGGCTGGTGCTGAGCTCCCTGGTCGGCATTTGCCTTTGGCTCTTGGGATCGTTACTACGAATGTTATGGCCTACCGAATCCTCCGCGGTTAAAGTTCCAGTTTCCTCTTCGCCCTGACAGTGCTTTAGTCCCTTTGTAACGGCGTATCGTTGCCAAACTGGTTTGCGTCAACCAACTTCTTCTGCAGGATTGGTGCAGGTCTCCGAGACGCAGTATCCGCAGATGTGTTACTGGCTGGGTTGAAGATGTAGCTGTCGCGAGTCCGCACCGCAAGATTTGGTTGGTTCACGCGCACGCGAATCTGTCGCCGTTGGCCGGCCTGGGCCTGACTCTTCGGGTAATAACCCAGCGTGTATTGCCGGCGCAGTTCGTCGGCGATGCCCGCGAAGGCGGATGCAAGGCTCTGGCTCGAATCTCCCTGATAACTTCGGCCGCCTGTTTTTTCAGCAAGCTCGTGAAGGTAACGGTTGGCTATCTCATATTCACGTCTGCTTGAGCCGATTCCGCCACCGCCCGAGCCTCCTCCGCGTCCTCCGCGTCCTCCGCCAAATACGCCACCGAGGATTTGGCCAAGGATATCTGCGTTTGAATTCGGCCAGCGTCCCGAGCCCGGCCAGCCTGAACCGCCACCTCCACCGCCCTGGTCCAGGTAGGTGTCGTATTGCACTGGATAAATCAGCGCATCCAGCTCTTCGGCATCTTGCACATTGCTGGCGTAGGATGCATGCCGGCTGGTCGTGTCGACGCCGTCAGTAAAAAGAACAATCGCTTTCCGACCTTCGACACTATTTAATCGCTGGTTGATGACCAGGTCGACGGCTTCATATAGCTTCGTGCCATCTCCAGGATTGGTGCGCCGAATGGCTTCACGCAAACGCGATCGGTCACTGGTAAACTCCGACAGTACTCTCACCCGATCGTCAAACGATACGACCATAACGCGATCGTCCGGCCGCAACTGATTGACGAAAGTGATCGCCGCGTCTTGTATCTCGTCAAGGCGAAACCGAGTTGAGCCGCTCGTATCGAGCATTAGTACGACCGAGAATGGTTTATCCACAGAAGAGAAGAAAGCCACCGGTTGTTCCACTCCGTCTTCCCAAAGTCGAAAATCTTCCTTTCGCAAATTTGGAATATAACGGCCGTCGCGGTCCGTGACACTCACCGGCAGCGTAACCAGTGTTGTGTTGACGCGAATAACGTCACCGGCATCCACTTCCTCGGGCCCGCTGGGTGTCACTACTGGCGTTTGACCGCGGGGCTGAGTTTCCGCTGACCGATTTGCGCCGCCTAAGACAGGCGCATTTGCCGGTTTTGACGACCTCGGCGCGGCTGCGGAAGGGTCTTGTAGAACACGTCGTTGACGAGTCTGTGCGTTCAAGACGACGCCGGAAAGCGTTAAGAGAAGGAGGAGCGCGACGCAAGGGGCAGTTCTTTTCATGACAAAGCTCCTGATAAAAATTCGCATCAATCGGGCCACGTCCATTGGATGCGGAGATGCTGTAATAGATGCTTAAGGCCTGAAACCAGGCGGAGGAGAGAATCTACTCACGAAAGATAACGCGCGACTGCGAATGTAGCAAGGCCGGGAACGCAACTCACCGGGACAGGCGTTCCTGTCTGTCCCTCTCCACCTAGCCTCACGGACAGACAGGAATGCCTGTATCACCCCGAGGAAATTGTGCGATTATCTGTCGCTGCCGATTCCGACCCTTATGCGGATCTTGCGACGATTACATTACTGGTGGTCACTTTTCGTCGCCGGCGCCCTTCTGCTCATTTTTGCTCCGCCGGTGCTACTGGTCGCCTGGTTAACAGGCAATCACGAGTTGGTTTACCCCTGGGCGCTGTTTGGCGCTCGAAATTGGTTAAAGCTGAGCGGCGTTACAGTACGTGTCAGTGGGAGCGAGGGCTTGGATCCCGCCCAAACTTACGTGTTTATTTCCAATCACCGCTCCTATCTCGATACCGCAACACTATTCGCTTATACGGGCCGCCGCCTGGGACTGCTCGCAAAAAAGGAACTGCTTAACGTTCCAATCCTCGGATACGGCATGGGGTTCGTAAACGTAATGGCGATCGACCGCTCGAACAGCGAGAGGGCACGGGCGACAGTAGAGGCCGCCACGGCTCGCATTCGTTCAGGCAGATCATTTGGGGTGTTTGCTGAAGGCACGCGTGCCAGACCGGGTGAGTTTCTGCCATTCAAGAAGGGAGCCTTTTATATGGCTGCCCAGGCTCAGGTGCCAATCGTCCCCGTAGCGATTAAGAATACGGATTTCTTGATGGGAAAAGGAACCGGCGAGGCCAAACCGGGAGTAATTGATTTCGTAATGCTACCGCCTGTTCCAACCGCAGGGTGCTCAACGGATGAAGACATTAGGCGATTGGTCAACCGCGTTCACGCCATGATCGGCCACGCCCTCGAAGATCTCTGATAAGCCGGTCATTCAGATTTGATCCTCACGGCCTTTTGGGAGTGTTCCCAGGCGGCTTTGGTTGTTTCTTCGGCGCGTCTACTTCGTCGGCTTCGATAATCTTCACCTTAGCGCGTGCTAGTTCAAAGTCGGTATAACGAACTTTCATGCGGACGTGCAAGGGCTCGCCATTATCAAAGAGCAATTCTTCATCCGCATATGAATACGTGGGAAACCAGTAACGGCCATCAATCTGTTCGCGGTAGGTTTCGACGGTGGGAAACTTGTTCTTCTTGGTTTCCGGAACACCCTTGCCCTTCGTCTTCACGATTTGCAGATCCTGGTCTTCTACCCATATGCGCCCCGAAAACAAGCGCTCCTTACTCTTCTTTGGATCCGGAATTACCTTTGGTGAAACATCGAAAACATAGAGGCCGAGTTCATCGATCTTATCCTTGCCGACGTATCTGAAATTGTATTCTGCGACCTTCGTGGGTTCCAGGGCGAATGGCGAGACTCCACCCAAGTCGTCAATATCTTCCTGTGTCACCGATTGAGTGGAAGGCATTGGGAAATAAGTGATTTTTTCGTAGCGATTACCTTGATCGTCGAAGGTAAATAAGGAAACGCGGTGATACTCGCCCGTAACTTGTCCGCCCATGCCGAGAGTTTGGAGAAGAGCGTCGCGCTTAAATGCATACTCGTTTAGCGCGCGACGAAATTGTATCTCTCTGGCGGTGAACGTTTTGACGATGCGCTCGACTTCCGCCGCCGGAAGGGCCGCCGAATTGGCAGCTGGGGCCTGTGCCGAAACCGAAGTTGTCGAATAGATGAGAAGTGAAACTGTAGCTATAAATAACGAACTAAAGCTTTTTGCGTTCATTGCGAAATCCCTGCCAGAAGTGTTGATCGAAGAGAATCCGATAAATTGACATCCCTTCAGATGCCCGGAAAGAGCCGCCATGTTGCCAGCGAGGGCGGTACGTTGGCAAGCCGCAGACTCTTGACTCTCAAGTCACGATTTTTGTAGTTGCAAACTTCCTTGCTTCTGATGTAAGGTGCTCCACGCAGAAGCAATTAGCTCAGTTCCTGTCCCGATAATGCGGCATTGACTTCGTTCCAGCTGGGAAAGTGTTGAAGTTTCTGCGTGGGCGCATCGAGGCAACGCAAAGAATGTATTAGGTCCTCACGTCGGTAACCGGCAACGTCCGAAATTTCCCATGGACCTCAAGCGCGAAAGCGCAAGGGCAACGCAGAGCGGCCGCGTTGCTGCATGGGAAAGACGTAAGGTCAAGCTTTGGGAGGAGCCTGATCAGAAGCTTGTGACCGATGATGTGCGCGGCGGCTGCCGCTCCTTCTGGGCGGAGCGGCATTTACGCCGCCGCGCGCACCCCAGCCTATTTTCAAACTTCAATAACCTGATTTCGCACTCGATAAAGGCGGCTGATTGTATCATCCGGCGAAAGCATCGCCGCAATAATTTCTTTAGCCGGCGAATTCTACGGAGGGTGGGTGCGGTATGATTCCTAGTTCGAAGCCTTCTCTCAGCATGCGTCGAACCGCCTCGCGACCACGGTTCGTATATTCCAGGGTAAGATCATTCACCCACATTGCGACAAAACGATCGGCCAAAGCGACGTCCATGTCTCGGGCAAATTGCATCGCGTAGGCCAGAGCATCTTCCCGGTTTTCGAGGGAGTAACGAATACTCTCCCGCAGCCAATGCGAAACTTGACCAATGATCTCAGCACCAAGATCGCGGCGGATGACATTTCCACCCATCGGCAGGGGCAAACCTGTCCGTTCATGCCACCATTCACCCAAATCCAGAACCTTGTGCAAGCCGATTGATTCGTAGAATAACTGTCCTTCGTGAATCAGCAGTCCGGCATCGCATTGACCACTTTGGACAGCCGCAATTATTTTGTCGAAGGGTACGACCTCATATTGGAAATCAGAGTTGAATATTCGCAACGCGAGAAAGGCACTGGTTAAAGTGCCTGGAACTGCGACTTTTAGTTTAGAAAGGTCTGAGGCCGCGGCTGGTTCGCGCGAAACGAGGATAGGGCCGTAGTTATCTCCGATCGAAGCACCGTGTGGCAGCAGCAAATACTTATCGGAAATATAGGCATAAGCGTGAAAGCTGACCGCGGTGACGTCGTAGGTTCCTTTGAAGGCTTCTTCGTTTAGCGTTTGTATATCTTTGAGAACATGAGTAAAGCTGAGATTCCCGGTATCTAGTTTATTTGTGGCGAGGCCGTAGAACATGAAAGCATCGTCTGAATCGGGAGAATGAGCTACGGTGATCGTGCGCGTTTCAGTTAAAGTTGACATAAGGAGTTCTCGGCGGAGCTTGAATTCAACAGACTAGACAAGGCTGACATTGCTGCGGTCGACGGCGTTATAGACAGTGTCACGTTCTACAGCTTCGAAGCCGGCGTCCTCAATTAGGCTTACCAACTCACCTCGCGACATTTTGACCTCATTGTTGGATTCAATCGAATAGCTCTGTGAAAGTTCGCCGCCGTCTGTAATCGTGCCATCAATGTCGTTGGCGCCATAATGCAGCGCCACCTGCGCCAGGCGTTTGCCGAGCATCACCCAGTAAGCTTTCAAATGATCGAAGTTGTCGAGCAACAAACGCGACACAGCCATTGTCTTTAACGAATCCACTCCGGACGGTCCAGGCAAGTGGGCCAGTTGGGTGTTCTCCGGGTAGAACGCGAGCGGAATGAGACACTGAAAACCGTGTGACTGATCCTGTTGCGCCCGGAGACGAAGCAGGTGATCGACGCGGTCTTCGATGCTTTCAATATGGCCGTATAGCATGGTGGCGTTTGTCTTTAATCCGGCAGCGTGGACCTTGCCAGACAATTCAAGCCAACGATCGGCATCACATTTGTGAGCGCAGATCATGGAACGCGTCGGTTCACGAAAAATTTCGGCGCCCCCACCGGGGCAGGAATCCAATCCAGCTTCGATCAACTGCCCGATCACATCTTCATCACTCAGCTTGTAGAAATGCGCAAAGTGATCGAGCTCGACCATCGTAAACGCTTTCAAATGAAGCTGTGGATAGTGTTTCTTTAGTCCGGCGAGCAGATCGGTGAAATAGCTGAACGGGAGTTTTGTGTTGAGTCCCCCGGTAATATGAATCTCGGTTGCGCCTTCCTTAACTGCCTCGCCGGCAACGCGCAAACTATCTTCGATGCTGTGCGTGTAAGCATCGGGCTGACGCGGGGTGCGATAGAAGCCGCAAAACTTGCAATCGGCGTAGCAGACATTGGTCGGATTCAAATGGCGATTCACATTGAAGAACGTGGTTCGCCCGTGCTTGCGACGGCGAACGCTGTCTGCCAGTTTACCCAGCGCCGGCAAGTCATCGGTTGCAAACAATGCGAGACCGTCTGCAAAAGAAAGCCGTTCTTCATTCGCAACCTTCTCAGCTACGGCGTTTAATATTCGATCGTGTGAAAAATTCATGAAAAAGTCCTTAGAAGAGCTGAGCCTCCGAAAGTTACGAAGAGGATGACACTGACGAAAGCGTTGGTTGTGAAGAACGCCGCATTCAATTTACTCAAGTCATCAGCCTTCACCAGCCGATGCTGATAAAAGAGCAAAGCGGCTGTCGCGACCACACCTGTCAGCGCGAAGAATCCGAGCTGCGTCATCCAGTATAAGCCAAGTAGAGCGGCAAAGGCTGCGAGATGAAGCAAGCGCGCTATGATGAGTGCTCGGGCGATTCCAAAACTTTTGGGAATCGAATGGAGTCCTGCCCTTGAGTCAAACTCGTAGTCCTGACAGGCATACAGCACGTCAAAACCGGCGGTCCATAACATCACGACCAGCGATAGCAAGAGCGGCACTGGGCTATCCAATGTGCCGCGAACAGCGATCCAGGCGCCCGTTGGAGCAATCGACAGGCACCAACCAAGCATCAGGTGCGATAACAGCGTCCAGCGTTTTGTAAATGAATAAAGCAACACGCTGGCAAGAGCCACAGGTGCCAGTACGAGCGTAAGGCGATTCAACATCGCCGCCGCAACGAAAAAAAGAGTCGCGGAGACTGCCGTAAACACCCACACGAATCCCACCGATAACAGACCAGCGGGCAGCGCACGATTTGCCGTACGCGGATTACACGCGTCGTAGTCTCGATCTGCGATTCTATTGAATGCCATCGCGGTCGAACGAGCGCCAACCATAGCCGCGGTGATCCAAATGAGCTGTTTCGCTGATGGTAATCCATTCGCCGCTAGCACTGCGCCAAGAAATGCAAATGGCAACGCGAAGAGCGTGTGCTCGATTTTGATCATTTCCAATGTGGTGCGGATATCGCGAAGCAAGGCTGGCATGGTTTAGTCTTCGTTGGCGTTTATCAATTCACCCGTTTGTTCTTTCAAGCCTCTCCACTGTGTCGCCTGGGAATGTGGCACACCCAAATGGTCAAGGATACGAAAAACAAGATGATCAACCAGGGCCTCTATGCTTTGTGGCCGATGATAAAAGCCTGGACTCGCGGGAATAATGTGTGCACCGGCGCGCGACATGCGCAGCATATTTTCCAGATGAATGGCGTTGTATGGTGTTTCCCGCGGCACGAGCACAAGTTTGCGGCTTTCTTTTAGCGTTACGTCGGCCGCGCGATGTATCAGATTTGTTCCTGCTCCCGAAGCTATCGCACCGAGCGTGCCCATTGAGCAGGGGACGATGACCATACCCTCCTGCGGATGCGAGCCGGAAGATGGACGCGCGGCGACGTTGTCGAGACGATGCAAATGAATAAGACGTGAATCTGCGGGAAGACCCAGCCAGCGATTGATCGTCATGCGATCGGCATTGGTTAGATCGACTCCCAACTCCACTTTCGCAACGGTCGTTGCGGCCTCTGACATGATCAAGTTAATGCGCTCAACCACTCCACTTGCGGCCAGGTGCACAAGCGTACGTTGCGCGTAAATTGCGCCGGAAGCGCCGGTAATTGCTACGGTGAATTCCATATTCGTGTCGTATTCAAATCTTACTTGGCGGGTAGTTCCGGTGCAACCCGGAGACTCGGAAACATGCGCAGATTATCCGGGGAAAAAAGGAGGCTGGCGCTTGAATCACGCACCAGCCTCAAAGTTACTGCGAAAACAGAGTGTCTATGGATGCAACAGCCACAAGTTGTAGCTTCCTGAACCGCTGTAGGAATAAACCTGCCAGACGTAATAACCGGAAGTACCCGTGTACGAGATGGTCTCGTTTGAGGTCGCGCTCGTAGACTGTGCGACGATCACCCACGCTGATCCATTCCACTTCTCCAGATAGAGATCGAAGTCGGCGCCGGAAGTTGGTCCAACCAGGCAGCCTTTGTGCGTACCACTAACGCTGCTGAAGTAATAGTTACCGTTCGGATGGTAATCGAAGTCTCCGGTGCCAGAGAGTGAACCAGTGTAGAGCGTTCCGCCTGAACAGGCTGCCGGAGGTCCGCTGCCGCCGCCTCCACTTGTCAGAGGTGAGTAAAGAAGGCGATTGGGCGAGCCAGTTCCAATGCCGGTTAAGTGGTTGGTGGTCGAGGTGGTGATAATCGCGTTTGCCACTGTTGCCGGAGAAGCTGTCGAGTTGTTTTGCAGGTAAAGGGCGGCAACGCCTGCGACGTGCGGTGTGGCCATCGATGTCCCGCTGATCGTGTTAGTGGCTGTGTCGCTCGTGTTCCAGGAAGACAGAATTGATGAACCGGGTGCGAACAAGTCCAGGCAGGTGCCGATGTTCGAGAAGTCTGACTTCGCGTCCGTGCTTGTGCTGGAGCCCACCGTGAGTGCTGCTGTGACGCGGCTGGGCGAGCCATTACAGGCGTTGGCCCCATAGTCGTTGCCGGCGGCAACTGCGTAAGTGACCCCTGCATTGATCGAATTCTGCACAGACGTATCCAACGCCGACGAGGCGCCGCCCCCAAGACTCATATTGGCTACGGCCGGCAAGACGCGATGACCGGTGACCCAATCGACACCAGCAATCACCGTTGCATCCGTGCCGTTGCCGGCGCAATCAAGCACGCGCACCGCATGAAGCGTCACACCCTTGGCGACGCCATACGTTGAACCGCCCACTGTGCCCGAGACGTGTGTGCCATGACCGTTACAGTCGTTCGTGTTTTGGCCGTCGCCAATTGAATCAAACCCGATAACAGCGCGCCCGCCAAATTGTGTATGTGTGCGTCGAATGCCGGTGTCGATGATGTAAACGTGAACGCCCGCGCCGGTCGGGGTGTAGGTGTACTGCGCGTTTAGCGGCAGGTCTCTTTGATCGATCCGGTCGAGCCCCCACGGCGGGTTGTTCTGAGTAGTGTTGGCCTTCACCGGTCCATCTTCTTCCACAAAGGCCACCCGGAAATCCTGGCTTAACGCCTCCGCATCAGCCTCGGTCATCTCTACCGCGAAGCCATTCAGTGCATGTTGGTAGACATGCTTAAGCTTGCCCCGATATTGAACAGCCATGTCGTCCGCAATGTACCTGGCAATTGAGTAAGCACCCTTTTGACCGACCACAGCGTCATCGAGTACGACAATGTAATTGTTCTGAATCCTGTTCGGCTTGCGGTGTAGTTTGCTGTTCCCCTGGCTCCGGGTTGGTATGGACGCGAATATCACCAGGCAGAGCATTGCTCCTGCGAGGACCACGACAAATTTCTTCATCTCATCTCCTTTTTAGCGAATGTAAGGTTAGTCGGGGTGAGTGCCGCCCGCTTCGGCGCAGATTGCACGGGAAGATAATGCCGGCGCGATGAACGGAGAAAAAGAAGAACAACTTATGAGTAAGCTCCGCCGAGCTAAGAAATCAGAAAACATTATTGGAAACAAAACGCATTTAAGCGCTGAGTGTTCGAGAGCGAATTAAGGGGAAGCAAGTGAGTCGGGTTTTGGGGGAGTCGCAGTATACACCATAGACTTTTGTATGGGTAGCGATGGCAGCACATCGATACGATACGGTTTGAGTCTTTCAATGGGATGAGGCCAGTACCACCTCGCGGTAGGGGGCGGGTCGTATCGCTGACCTCTAAGCGTGCTCTATTGACTCAATCACAAGAGGCCCACCCGCTACCGCGAGGTGGTGCTGACTTCATTGTCACCGATACTCACTGGGCGGTTGTTGGGCGACAGGTCCAAGTTTGCGTTAGAGTAGGAACCAATATGGACTTGGAAAAACTCGAACAACTGCTTTCCGCCTTCAAGCGCAACGAGGTTGAAATGGCGGACGTTGCGCGTCGCATCACCGAGCTTCAATACGAAGACGTGGGTTACGCGCGCGTGGATCACTCGCGATCAACCCGCCAGGGTTTTCCGGAAGTGGTGTTCGGTGCGGGTAAGACGCGTGAACAGGTGGTGGGTATCGTTGAACGTTTGGTTCGACAGGCGCCCAATGTCCTGATCACGCACACTGACGCCGCAACTTTCGGCGAGGTGCGTAATATCGTCACCGAAGCTGAGTGGCACGAATCAGCGAACCTGATAAGAATTCAGAGAGACAAGACCGAACTGGGCGTCGGTGAAGTTGCGGTCGTGACTGCAGGCACAAGCGATATTCCGGTCGCCGAAGAAGCGGCGCTAACGGCGGAAGCGATGGGTAATCGAGTAAAACGAGTCTGGGACGTAGGCGTTGCCGGAATACATCGCATCCTGGCCGAACGTTCGCTGTTGCAGAGTGCTCGCGTGGCGATCGTTGCGGCTGGAATGGAGGGTGCGCTTCCGTCAGTAGTGGGTGGCCTGGTAAGCGTGCCGGTCATTGCGGTGCCGACGAGTATCGGCTACGGAGCTTCGTTTGGCGGCGTGGCAGCGCTCCTGGGTATGCTCAATTCGTGCGCCTCGAATGTGACGGTAGTGAATATTGATAACGGATTTGGCGCGGGATTCGTCGCGAGCCTGATCAATCGCAAGTGGCCAACGTCTTTGCAACGCGAAGATGAAACGTAATATCAGGCGCTTGGGCTGGGAGCGCAGGCCAATCATGCGTAAAAGACTACCGTCGTGCCTTGCGGCGCTCACTGCAGGCAAGATGCCTGCGCTCCCAGCCTGAGCACTTCCAGTTTTACGGATTGATCAGGTTATTCAGTCGCTCGGCCCAGTCCTGATCAAGGTTTTGCAGAATATTGTATTGTTCCAGCGCCCCATCGCGATTGCCCATCGCCAGCTGCGACTTGCCCAGGTTGTAATAGGCTCTGCCGAAATCGGGTTTCAGTCGAATCGCTTGCCTGAACGACTCAACGGCCTCCGGGAGCTTTCCTAACTCCAAATACGCTTCGCCCAGGTTGTTTGGCGCGTTAGCGTCACCCGGTTTCATCATCGCCAACTGCTTGAAGATCTCAATCGCTTCGGCATATTTTTTTGACTTGAAGTACCGAGAGCCGAGCCGTTCGTACGCACTGGTGTAATCCTGACGCAAACGAATCGCCTGCTTGTAAGCCTGAATTTCATCGTCCGCTTTTCCCCAATCGCGATAGACCAGACCGAGCGCATACCAGGCGTCGGCGGCGTTGTAGGGATCGATTCGTATGGCCTGGCGATAACCTTCCGCTGCCTCGCGATACTGTTTCAAGTAATAGTTTGCCAGCCCGATATTGAAATACGACTCGGCTGACGGCCTAAGGTTGACGGCCTTTTTAGAAGCTTCAATCGCCTCGCCATGACGGCCAAGCTTTTCCTTACAAAACCCCGACTGGGCCCAGGCCTCCGCATAGTTGTTGTCTGACTCGACCGCCTTTTCAAAATACGGCAACGCTTTCTCGCAATCGTCTTTGGAAAGAAAACTGAGACCATCGCGGAAATACTGAACAGCTTTGGCGCGCTTGTTTCTGCCACTGACCGTGACCAAATCAGCAAGCGATAACAACGTTCCGGTTTGCAATTGCGAAATGCGTTCGGAAGGAATAGCGAAGTTCACACTCTGACCGCCGGTTATTTGCAAAGTCGCCACCCCGATGACCTGTCCCTGCATGTTAACCACCGGACTGCCGCTCGATCCGGGTGAAATCGGGGCCGTGATCTGGATGATTCTGCCGAAGGTTGGAATGTCGCGCACCGCCGAGACGATGCCGTTTGTGACGCTGCCTTCCAGGCCGAAGGGATTGCCGATCACCACGATGCTTTCGCCTTCCTGTGGCGAAGTTCGGTCAAGCAGTAGTGGTCGAACCTGATTCGGTGGAGCATCAACGCGTAAGAGCGCGAGGTCGCCTTCCGCGTCAACAGCAATAACACCCTTCACTTGATATACGCTGCCATTGTAAGAATGGACTTCGGCGCGGTAGGCATTATCGATGACGTGACGATTCGTGACGACGCGATCGGAGTCTACAAAGAAACCGCTGCCGCGCGAGAGCTTTTCACCGCGCGCATCAAAAGTTTCGATGGCCACGGCAGAAGGCTTAATGCGGCGAACGAGTTCAGGAAGCAGGTCCTGGACAGCTGGAGTCGCCATCGCCGCATTTGGCGCAGCGGCAAGGAAGAGAATCAACGTGAGCCAAAGCAATTTCATTCGTTAACTACTAGCCCTCTGTGCATCCTTTGTGTTCTCTGTGTCTCTGTGGTTAATGCCGAAAGCCTGCACCACAGAGACACAGAGGACACTGAGTTCGGACAGAGGATTTACAATCCAGCGAGCGCGAGTTTCTGCACACGCGAAACTATCTCAACCAACTTCACATCCTCGCTGCTTTTCGTTTGTCGCTCGAAGAGTTCGACTATGCCGTCTGTTACTTTTTTTCCGAGCGTGATGCGATAAGGAATTCCGATCAAGTCGGCGTCCTTGAACTTGACGCCGGCGCGCTCATCGCGATCATCGAGCAACGTCTCCAACCCCGCGCGCTGTAAATCTTTGTAAAGTTTTTCTGCGGCTTCACGCAGCCGTTCATCCTTCGTGTTGGTTACCGTAACAATTACGTCAAATGGCGCCAGCGTTTTTGGCCAGATGATGCCGTCGGCATCGTGATGCTGCTCGATCGCCGCGGTCATTATGCGCTCGACTCCTATGCCATAGCTGCCCATCACGATGGGCACGGGCTTTCCCTGTTCCGTCAAAACAGTTGCGCCCATAGACTCGGAATATTTCGTTCCCAGTTTGAAGATGTGACCAATCTCCATCGCTTTGAACACTTCTAAAATTCCTTCGTCACAACGCGGACAGCCTTCACCCGAATCAACACCCCGCAGGTCGGCCCATCTATCAGGACGAATATCCCGTTCAACTTCGACGCCGCGCAGGTGGTGATCATCCTTATTGGCGCCGGTGGTCATGTTGCTGCGATCCTTCAAAGCCAAATCAGCCACAATCACGACCGTGAAGTTTGCGTCTTTCATACGGTCCCTGGCGCCCACTCCACCGAGACTGCCGGCGCCGGCGCCCAATAGTTCACGAATCTCTTCCGGGTGCGCCGCGCGTAATGCAGTTGCGGCCAGGTTGTCTGCAAGCTTGGTTTCGTGGAGTTGATGGTCGCCGCGAACCAGAGCCAACACAGGTTGTGGTTCATTATCGATGGTGGCGACGTACACGAGCGTTTTGATCTGCGCGTTCGCTTTTGCGCCGCCCGGAAACTTTTCCAAATCCTCGATTGTGCGCACGCCGGGCGTAGGAAATTCTTCAGGCACGTCCGGTCCGGCTAAATCCTTGATTGGCGCCAGTCGCGAGGTCGCCTTCTCGAGATTTGCCGCGTAGCCGCAGTTTGGACAACTCGCAATCAGATCTTCGCCGGCATCGGTCCTGGCCACAAACTCGTTTGATTCAGAACCACCCATTGAACCCGACGACGCTTCGACAATCGAGAACTGAATGCCGCAACGGCTGAAAATTCGCTTGTACGCCTCGCGTTGATCGACGAAAGACTTGTCGAGCCCTGCCGTGTCGACATCAAACGAGTAAGCGTCTTTCATTATGAACGTGCGCAGCCGCATAAAACCTGATTTCGGGCGCGCCTCGTCGCGAAATTTTACCTGGATTTGATACCAAACCTGCGGCAGTTGTTTGTAAGAGCGAAGCTCGTTTCGCGCGATGGTCGTAAACACTTCTTCGTGTGTCATGCCCAGACACATGTCGCCGTCTTTGCGATCCTTGAGCCGGAACATCTCGTCGCCGATCGCATCCCAGCGGCCTGACTCTTTCCAAATCTCCGCCGGATGCAAAGCCGGCAGGTAAAACTCCTGACCGCCAATGCGATTCATCTCCTCGCGCAGAATTGCCATCACCTTCAGCGCCACGCGCTGGGCCAACGGCAGATACGAATAGATTCCCGCGCCCAACTGGCGAATCAACCCCGCGCGCAGCAAAAGCTTATGCGACGCGACTTCGGCATCCGCGGGATCCTCACGCAGCGTGGGAATAAAATATTGTGACCAGCGCATTAAGTTATTTTGGGTATCTTTCCTCGGGATGACTACTCCAGCCATTCTCGCTTAGCAAAAATCTTAACGCAACGTAGGACAGACTTTTTGGAGTGCGCTGACCTGTCAGCGCTTTGGTCAGCGGCGGCTTGACGCCGCATTCTCAGCGAAGAGTCTCGATCCGGCTGCGACAGGTCGCAGCCGAACCAAAGCGCTGACGGGTCAGCGCACTCCAAAATAGGTTCTTCGTTGCGAGCACCCGACGCGTGATGTACCATCGCAGCCTGCCATAGTCATTTATTCACGGAGACTCAATAATGAAAATCGCGCTTGCGAGTGATCACGCAGGGTACGCCGAAAAAGAACGTTTGAAGCAGTTGCTCAACGAGCTTGGGTTGGACGTTCAGGACCTTGGAACCGTCTCCGAAGACTCAGTTGATTATCCTGATTACGCGCGCAAGGTTGCGGAAGAAGTGGCGCAGGGACGCGCGGATCAGGGTGTGCTCGTTTGCGGCTCCGGAACCGGTATGGCCATCACCGCGAACAAGGTACCGGGTGTGCGCGCGGCCGTGGCCTGGTCCGAAGAGACAGCTCGCCTTGCGCGTCAGCATAACGACGCGAACGTGATGGCAATCGGAGCGCGCACTACGCCGGCGGGACAGATTCCCGCGATTGTGCGTGCGTGGTTCGGCGCTGACTTTGAAGGCGGCCGGCACGCGGAACGCGTGGGGAAGATAGAAAAACAGTAAGCAGAAAGCAGGAGGCAGTGAGCAGAAGGCAGAATACAGAATGGATGACAGAATGCTGGAAGCTTCGCGGCTTAAGTCAAGTGTGAATGTCTCGGGGTTGGGAAGGGTGGCTTGCCCGCGCCCAGGATCGAATGCCATTCACCGCGAGCGGGGGCAAGCCACCCTTCCAAACCATGAGACTTACTGACTTGAATGCTCTCTGAGAAAATTGAAAGGTTAAAGGCAGATTAATGACCGACCTAAGAAATGCACCGCTCGCTGAAGTTGATCCGGTGATCGCGGATGCAATCGACAACGAAGTGGCGCGCCAGGCTAACGGCCTCGAATTGATCGCCAGCGAGAATTTCGTCAGTGAAGCGGTGCTCGAAGCTGCCGGCTCCGTGTTCACGAACAAGTATGCCGAGGGTTATCCGAAGAAACGTTACTACGGCGGTTGCGAGTGGACAGACGTAGTGGAGCAAGTCGCGATCGATCGCGCGAAAGAAATGTTTGGCGCGGAACACGCGAATGTCCAGCCACACAGCGGAGCGCAGGCAAACATGGCTGTGTATCTCGCGGCGATCCAGTATGGCGATCAGATTCTGGGGATGAATCTTTCGCACGGTGGCCACCTCACTCACGGTCACCCGATGAATTTTTCCGGCATCAGTTACAAAGTAGCCGACTACGGCGTCTCGCGCGAGACGGAACAGATTGACTACGACGAACTGCAGCGAATTGCTGAAGAGCACCGGCCAAAATTGATCGTCTGTGGCGCCTCCGCCTATCCGCGCATCATCGACTTCAAACGCATCGGCGAAATTGCGAAGGCGGTCGGCGCGCGCATGTTTGCCGACATCGCACACATCGCCGGACCGGTCGTCGCCGGGCTTCATCCTTCACCGGTGCTGCACGCGGATTACGTTACGACGACAACGCACAAGACTCTGCGCGGCCCACGCGGTGGATTGATCCTGTGCAAGGAAGAACACGCAAAAGAGATCGACCGGAAGTTGTTTCCCGGAGTTCAGGGTGGTCCGCTGGTGCACATCATTGCAGCGAAGGCGGTAGCGTTTGGTGAAGCATTGCGCGATGACTTCAAGGAATATCAGCGGCAGGTGCTGGCCAATGCGAAGGCGCTGGCGAATGAATTACAAGAGCAAGGCCTGCGCCTTGTTTCGGGCGGCACAGACAATCACCTGATGCTGGTCGACGTTTGGATGGACGGCAAAGGCATCACCGGCAAAGAAGCTGAGAAAGCTCTTGAAGCTGCGAACATCACGGTAAACAAAAATACGATCCCGTTTGATCAGAACAAACCATTTGTCGCCTCCGGTCTGCGCATCGGTACGCCCGCTGTAACCACCCGCGGCATGAAGGAACCGGAGATGCGGGAGATTGGCCGCCTGATCGCGGAAGTCATTCACGCGCCGGTGTCTGAAGAGGTGCGCGACAAAGTTCGACAAGGTGTGAGCGAACTGAGTGGCCGCTTTCCGCTTTACGCGAAGCGACTGAAACAAAAACCCGAGGCAATGGGCGCCTGATTGAGGCGTTAGAATCGCTGGGGTCCGTGTCGGGAATGAATGCGCAAAAAGTTTCTAATAGTTTGCCTTGCGTTGGTCGTTCTCACCTTCGCCACTCTCGCCATTTATCGAATAGTCTTTCTTCATTTTGTTCGCATTCCTACCGGCTCGATGGCGAACACGATCCTTCCGGGCGACTATCTGGTAGTAAAAAAGCGAGCCTTTGGCGACATTAATCGAGGGGATCTGATTATCTTTCGATACCCGGAAGACCTCTCCACCTACTTTCTCGCTCGCGTTATTGGTCTTTCAGGTGAAACCCTTCAGGTTCGGGGCGGGATTGTGTACATAGACGACAAACCGTTGATCGAACAACGCGTGATCGTAAAACCGGACGACCTGTTTGAGTCAGATCAGCTGGAAGAGTTGTCGGTGGAAGGAACTGGAAACTATCGAGTGTTCTATCAAGCGAAGAACGATTCAACGCCAGAGGATGACAACGCTAGCGGACCATTTCAAATTCCCGAGAATCAATATTTTGTAATGGGCGACAATCGCGATAACAGCGCAGACAGTAGATACCGAGGTTCAGTGCCGAGAGCATTAATTTTCGGCAAGCCCTTCATGATTTACTGGTCGTCAAGAACCGACCGTCAAGGCGACGGACAACCAAGGTGGGAAAGGATCTTTAACCCAGTCAAGTAAACGGCAACTCTCGTTACTTTCCGGCTCTCATCGCGGAAGAAGTCTTCGGACGCAATGGTTTAAGCGGCGCCCGATCAGCGAACGAAAGGGCGATTGCCAACAAACCGAGAACACTTAACGCTCCGGCAACATAAGCACTTGTTGGCTCGACAAAGTGGACCTTTACCGTGGTTGCCGCGGGTGGGATGCTGACAAGCAAAGCCCCATCATCCGCTGGCCTGGTTGCCAACGGCTTCCCCTCAGCGGTTGCTTTCCAATACGGATAGTAAAAGGTTCTAAGACGTGCTTCGGTTAAAGCTCCTGCCTCTATTTTGAATTCTCTAAGCCTCCCAGACCATTCAACTACCTGGACATCACGGCCCGGGACCTCGACCGGTTGATCCATTATTCGAGGTTTACTTGAAACCCAGACAGGAAGGAAATCTTTGTTGGTTTCTGAGCCCTGGAGAGAAAGGACCATCTGGTTAAAGGTCGATTGGTTCTGGAATCTGGCTCCTCTGATTACTTGAAAGACTGTAAAACTGAGACCTATTACCGTGGCTCCTAGCAGCGCAAAAGAAAGCGGGCGCAACCGAGTGCCGCCGATGTGAACCAACGAAGGCAAGCTGATGGTTACAAGTATCGAGAGAGCTGCTGAAGTGATGGTTAGCCAACGCCAGGGGAACTGAGTCTCCTGTAAAGCCGGGAGTGCATCCCAGAGAGGCTTACTGAGAGAAGTAGCCATTAAGAACGTCATTAAGGCGACCACAGCGGGGGCTAGCGCCTGGCGATTGCGTCTGACAATGAGAACCACCGCCGGCGCCGCTATCAGGAAGGTAGCTGCGCTAATCAGCGGGAGCCAATAGTCTCCCATTTCGTTCGGAGAAGGGTGAAAGATAAAATTGTTTTTGTAATCAAACCACTTATCCTGACCGCTTCCGCCCGGACGTTTCCAATCCAACTCAAGTAACATGGGGAGCCAGTAGCAACAACTCAAAGCCAGGCCGCTGAGAGCGCCCGCAGTGAGTTGATAAAGCGAGCGTCTGCTGAACGATTGAATAAGTCTGATGAGTGCGTAGATACTGACTGCAAGCGAACCGAGCAATGCTAAGGGAAGATGGAATAGAATCAGGAGCCCGTAACTAAGACCAAGTCCTCCTACGTCGCGCCAACGATTTCGGGCAAAGATTCGCTCAATGAAAGCAAAAACAAACGGGAGCACGCTGGCGCAGGCATATTGAGGATACATGCCAGCCTGGTATATTTCGTTGGCGTGGAAAGGCGCGAGTGTATACAGCAATGCCGCCAAAACTGCATAAGACTGATCGGTCAGTGAACCTGCCCATAGATACATACCGAGGCAGCCGATCAATGTCAGCAGTGAGAGTGTCAACAGAGTGGCAAAGTACCAATCCCCGGTTATCAAGCGAAAGAATGATAGTAAGTAATAGAGCGCCGGCGGGTAGAATCTTACGCTTGGATCACCGTAACCTTGATTGGTAGAAGCCAGCCATGACGGGTAGAAATCGCCGGCCTTAATTGATTCAAAAAAACCCTGAGCCAAGCGAAAGTGGTGAGGCAAGTCTAATCCGTAAGGAACGCCATACAGGTATAAGGCAAAAGAAGCTAATAAACCTATGGCGACGACCTGGAGCCAGTAGCGCTGCTGCATCAGACGAGATATGCCGAGTTTTTGGATCAGGGTTTACAAACTCCTCAGCCGTTGCGGATCAGATCTCTTGAATTAAGCTCGTTGCGAGGCGCGAGTGAAAATGCTGAACTCGTCACACTGGCCTACTATAGCGGAGGTGCCTACATCGAGGTAATGTTTGTCTCGACCGACGCGACTTTTGTAAGTAGTGCTATGGCGTGTATGCTTTCGTTGGAGGTGTGAAATGGCACAAAGAAATCCAAGAACAGCCGATGAGCCCGTCACTCCCGAGCTGGCAAGAAAAGAGCTGGAGCGGCTGGCGGCTGAACAGGATGTGAAACTGGTCGTGAACGTGGACCTCTTGCGCGCGGACTTCTGGCCTAAAGATGAAAACGTTGATGACTTTGTTCGGAGCGTGCGAGATCGTCGCCGCACCTCCGAGATACGGAGCGTCGAATAGTGCTCGTAGTTGACACTGATGTTATTTCTTATCTTTTCAAGCAAGACACACGCGCCGATCTTTACAAGCCCCACCTGCAAGGACATCTGCTTCTTATTTCACCCATGACGCGCGCGGAACTTGAGGCTTGGGCTCTTGAACACAGTTGGGGCCAGACAAGACGCGAGGCGATGCGGATTCATCTCAAGCAATTCATGCTCGTGCCTTTTCATGAAGCATTATGCGTGAAGTGGGCAGAGGCCACCGATAGTGCTCGGAGGCGCGGACGCTCGATCAATAGCTCAGATGCATGGGTAGCAGCAGTCGCACTGCATTATGATGTGCCGCTGGTGACGCACAATAAATCTGACTACCTTGGAGTAGCCAACCTAAAACTCGTTTGACGCCTCGGGCTTATTTGATTCCAATCAGTTCGCCGTAGGAAGAATGAACGAAATATTCGGGCCTGAGGGCCTAATCGCAAACGCGCATCCTGAGTACGAGCACCGGCCGGGCCAGATTGAAATGGCGCGGGCGGTGATGCGTGCGTTTGAAGATCGCAAGCACCTGATTGTCGAAGCGGGAACTGGCACGGGCAAGACACTGGCTTACCTGGTGCCGGCGGTTGCAGCTGCGCTCGGCGGGCGTGGGCGTGTGATCATTTCCACTGGCACCAAGAACCTTCAGGAACAGCTGATGGACAAGGACATTCCTTTCCTGCAGAGCGTGCTGCCGAAAAGTTTCAAGGCCGCCTACATGAAAGGACGCAACAACTACGTCTGCCTGACAAGGCTCGGTCGCGCGGAAGATTCGCCCGTCCTCGACGGGCTCCAGGAAGTTGATTATTTCGACGAGGTGCTTCATTGGGCCAAGTGCTCAGAAACTGGTGACCGTGCCGAATTGTCCAACCTGCCTGAATCGCTCTCGTTCTGGCGCCACGTCGACGCGCGTTCTGAAACTTGTCTGGGCCAGAAGTGTCTCGACTTCGATGCCTGCTTCATCACGCGCATGCGCGAGCGCGCGCTCGATGCGGACATCGTAGTCGTGAATCATCACTTGTTTTTCGCCGATCTTGCTTTACGCAACAGCATGTACGGCAGCGTCTTGCCTGACTACACGGCAGTGATTCTCGATGAGGCGCATTTGATAGAAGAGGTGGCGTCGGAATATTTCGGCTCGCAGGTTTCGAATTATCAGATCGACGACTTAATACACGACGTCGGCGCCGTGCCTTACGAGGACGCCGAAACAGATCGCGAGATTACCAGGACGTCCTCGCGCGTTATGCGCTTTGCGGAAAACTTCTGGATGGGTTTTCGCGAAGGGCGCGGCGAAGAAGGACGATACCCGATAATTCCCGGGAGCTTCGCAACCAGAAATCGCGAAGGCGAGCTGCAGGCGACACCGCTTGGCGATTTGTATGTTGCGCTTGACGGCGCACTGTCGCGACTTGAAACAACGCTCGACGCGCTCAAAGAGAAGCCCCCGGAGATTGAAAACCTCGTCAGACGAATTCGACAAACGAAGTTTGATTTGCAGTTCATCGTCACGGGCGCGGATAAGAAATTTGTTTATTGGACTGAGCGTCGCGGCCGTGGATTCTTTCTGCGTGCCTCGCCGATCGATGTGTCGGGACTGTTGGAAGACAAGTTGTTTGAAAAAGTTGATACGGTGGTGTTGACGTCGGCGACGCTTTCGAGTGGCGGCAACTTTTCGTTCATACGGGAGCGTCTGGGTTTGAGTACGGCGAAAGATTTGATCGCTGAATCCAGCTTCGACTATCAAAGCCAGGCGCTTTTGTATTTGCCGCCAAAGATGCCTGACCCACGTTCACGCGAGTGGGCCGAAGCGGCGGCTGCGGAAGTGGTCAATATTGTGAACGCGACGCAAGGGCGGGCGTTTGTACTTTCCACCAGTCTCGCTGGCATGCAGTCGCTTTATGAGCTCGCCATGCCCGAGATCGAGTATCCATGTTTTCTACAGGGCAGTGCATCGAAAGGAAGATTGCTCGAGCGGTTTCGGCAAACTCCGAATGCAGTGTTGTTTGCCACTTCGAGTTTTTGGCAGGGAGTTGACGTTCGCGGCGAACAGTTGTCATGCGTGATAATCGACAAGCTGCCCTTTGCAGTGCCGACAGATCCGATTGTGGCGGCGCGCCAGCGTTATATCGAAGACGAAGGCGGATCCAGTTTCTTCGAATACAGTGTGCCGCAGGCGATCATTAGCTTGAAGCAGGGTTTGGGACGGTTGATTCGCAGCACAACCGATCGCGGCGTGCTGGCCGTTCTCGATCCGCGACTGAAAACGAAAAGTTATGGCCGCTTGTTTTTGAAGAGTCTGCCGCAGTGCCGCGTAACGTCAGACATCAAAGACTTGGCGCAAATGTTTGCGCCGCAGGAGATGGTCGCACGGTTATAACCCGAGCTGATCTTAAAGAGGAGACACGAATGAGTTCGCAAGATAGAGAAGACACCACGATCTACAAAGTCGTAGTTAACCATGAGGAGCAATATTCGATCTGGCCGGCTGACCGGGAGAACGCGCTAGGTTGGAATGACGCGGGCAAGACTGGGACCAAAGCGGAATGCCTTGCCTACATCGAGGAAGTTTGGACGGACATGCGTCCACTAAGCTTGCGCAAGAGGATGCAGGAGGCGCAAACGGAATCAGGTGGTGAGGGAGAGTTGGATAACTAATGCCGGGACAATTTGAAGTAATGATCGAGCGCAACTTTTCCAGCGCGCATCAGTTGCGCGGTTACAAAGGCAAGTGTGAAAACCTGCACGGTCACAACTATCGCATCGAGATTTATGCGCGTGGCAGGGAATTGGACAACATTGGATTGCTGGTGGATTTTGTTGAGCTGAAAGCGGCGGCTGACGAAGTGGTGCAGTACCTCGATCACCGCAATATCAACGAACTCGATCCCTTCGTCGAACTGCAGCCCTCAGCTGAAAACCTTGCCAAGTATATTCTTGAACGAGTGGCTTCAAAGGTAGGTGACGACCGCGTGCAGATTTACAAGGTCAGATGTTTTGAGACGCCGACGAGTGTGGCTACTTACGAAGTGCTTTAGTTATTGTGTTTCGGCTCCGCCGCCTGATGTGCGGTAAGGCTGTGCCTTACCGGCAAACTATTCTCTCAAGCCTTTCCGATTTCTTCGAGGCTGCGCCTCGAAGAAATCGGAAATTAAGTTTGGTGGAATCTAACGGAAGGGCCGAGCCCTTCCGCACATCAGACGGCAAAGCCGCGAAGGCACGATGATCGTTCCTGTGCATTCCCGGCTTATGCTTCTTCCGCGACGGTCGGTAAGTTTTGTCCAAACGCGTTTACGGGTTCGTCCAGATTTTCTTCTGCCCGCATCACTTTCCTGACCGCGCTCCTCATGTAAGGCTTCTCGCAAAACACGTAGAACACCCACGCAAAGCCAACAGTTGCCGGCACGACGATTAGCAGCGTATTTAAGATCGGCGCCAGTCCTTCGCTGACGAACCACCACGACTCCATGATTACGAGTTCATGCGTCAGGTAAAGCGAATACGAGAAGACTCCAATGAACGCCAGGCCACCGACTAGTCGCCGTAACATTGTGGCAAGCTGAAACCTGCGGCGAACCTCCCCGAGATGGCGAACTTTCAGAGTCCAGGATTGTTCCGCTTGCACGGCGCGGTTCACGAGAATGAAGAATCCCAAACCCCAGGCCGGATGCATCAACATCCACGCTAGCGTGTGAGCAAGCGTGTCCTTCTGCGTTGTCGGCAAGATCAATGATGTTGCTGATGCGGCAACAATCGCCGCGATGCCAAGCCAAACGTTGCGGCACCACCGTGGTAGTTTGACCAGTCCGAAGGCGGCTTCCACGGCAATGGCGCCGAGCGCCCAGGTCAGCCAATGGGAAGCTGCTGCTTCAGGTACCGGTATACCGGCCCCGGTCGTAACCCAGGCAGCATGACTAAACGCGAACCATCCGAGTCGCGCCGCAGCACAGACAATCAACGTCGGTCCCCAGCCCCAGCGGCTGCGCAGGAAGAGCAGCAGAAAATAGGCCAGATAGAGTTGCTCTTCGATTGCGAGCGTCCAAAAAACACCATTGATGCTGTAGCAAGTGTTCGGATCCAGGTTGTGGAGCATCAACAGATGCATGACCACGTCGTAGACAAAGAAATGGGTTAGGTTGATGCCGGTCGATAGCGCCATCATCAGCAGGAACAATGCGAGGGCGATCAGGTAAGGCGGGTAGAGACGCCGGAAACGGCGGCGCCAGAAAGTGCCAAACTTAATCGATGGCGATTCCCCTCGCGCGCGCGCTTTGGCCCACTGCAGGTGAATACAAAACCCGGAGATTACGAAGAACAGGAAAACGCCGACGTAGCCAAAGGAACTCACGAACTGCAGCAGCTTCACCGGCCAGTGAAAGAAGTTAGCGGGCACTGCATTGTTCGTTTGCATTACAGCGTGGTAAAGCACGACGCCCAACGCGGCGATGCCACGCAACGCATCAATACTCTGCAAACGACCTTCGGTCAGGGGATGGGACTTGATTAGGTTCATCAAGGAAGAAGATCAGATTCGAGACTGCGGATTATCAACTTAGACTGAACACGTGTTTTCGATGCGTAGCGTTGGCAGAATTTAGCCCGCACCTACCGCTGCGGTTCCTCGTAGAGGCCGAATTCGTTACCGACCGGATCGGTGAAGGCAGCGAATGCCCCCATGTTCGGCCCAATGTCCGTGCGCGGCGTGACCACCCGGCCGCCTGCATTCTCAATCTGTTTCAACGACTCCGCAATGCTGTCGACCATGATGTAGGTCCGAGTACGCTCATCGGGCGTCCGGTCGCCTTCCTTCACCCACGTCCCGCTCACACCCCCTGAGTCATCGAATGCCAGGTTCCCATCCCCTCGTTCACGCACCTTCCAGCCGAAGATGTCTGAGTAGAAGCGCGCCGAGTCTTCGGCGCGGTTAGCTGGGATTTCGAGGTAACAGATCTTGCCGTGGGGCATCAGAGAATCCTCCGGTTTCGGTACCGCCCGCCTAACGCTGGCCTTCAGCTGCGGCGCGCGACCAGCATTGTAGCGGCCTTTCGTTTCTTCGCAGCTGTCGCTTGTCTATCACGCTTTTAGGACGGCAAGGACTGCCTTTGCAAGTTTCTCAAAGCGTTGGTATTCGTCGCTACGCGTCGAAACCACTCAAGCGGACACCAATGCAGCGACGTCAATATTGTACTTCCTTATTTTGCTGTAGAGTCGCGGCCGGTAGATACCGAGCAGGTTTGCAGCCGCTTGTTTGTTGCCGCCGGTGCGCTGCAGCGTCTTCTCGATCACCAAACGTTCAATATCTTCAAGCGTCATGTTGGGCGGCACATCCCAGCCCGTGCCGGCCTGTGCGCCTTCGGGCAGCGTGCCGTTATCAAACGGCAGATCCACCGGCTCAATACGGTTCCCCTTAGCCAACAACACTGCTCGTTCGATAACGTTTTGCAGCTCACGCACATTCCCCGGCCAGGTATGTCCAAACAATCTTTGGTAAGCCGCCTGTGACACGCCGGCGATTCCACGGTCGTATTTCTGGGCATACATGTGCAGGAAATGCTCAGTCAGAAGTTGAATGTCTTCGCTGCGGTCGCGCAGGGGTGGCACGTGAATGGTGATCGTCGAGATGCGATAAAAAAGATCGTCGCGTAAAAGCCCGTCGCGAATCGCGTCGGCAGGCAGGCGATTGGTGGACGAAATCAGCCGGAAATCAACCGCGTAGGTCTTTTCCGAACCAATCTTGCGATAGCTTCGTTCCTGCAAGACGCGCAAAAGCTTTGGTTGAAGTTCGACCGGCATCTCTGCGATTTCATCAAGCATCAACGAGCCGCCGGCTGCGTGTTGTACCAAACCTTCCTTGTCGGCGTGCGCGCCGGTAAAGGCTCCCTTGGTGTGACCGAAGAGTTCAGATTCGATCAGCTCTTTGGGCAAGGCTGCACAGTTTACCTTGATGAAGGGTTTGCGTGCGCGCAGGGAATTGTAGTGAATTGCATTGGCGATGAGCTCTTTGCCGGTTCCGGATTCGCCCACAATCAAAACATTCGCGTCAGACTTGGCCACTGACTCAATTGTTTCGTAAATGGTTTGCATCGGTTTCGACGAGCCGATGATGTTGAAGTACTCAGAACGAGTGGAAAGCTGACGACGCATGTTTGCGTTTTCGGTGAGCAGCTCGCGCTGTTTCAACGCATTCTGGATCCGGCGCAGCAGCGTGTCGAATTCGAAGTTATCCTTCTCGACAAAATCAAAGGCACCGGCCTTGCTCGCCTCGAACGCTCTTGTTCCAGAACCATGTCCGGTTAACACAATCACTTCGGTCAGGGGTTTTGCGTCCTTGATGTGTCGAACAACGCCGAGGCCGTCCATATCAGGCAATTGCAAGTCACAAATGGCTACATGATGCCCGCCCTGATCAAACAGCTCGATAGCTTCGGTACCGGTGGCGGCGGCGTCGACTACATAACCTTCTTCGACAAGATTCTGTTTGAGTGAATCTGCAATCGTCGGTTCGTCATCGACAACCAGAATGCGCACGTCCTTATTTTCCACGTAGTGTCCTCCCTGAAAACCCCGTCTGTTGATTTAACTTTTGTTCTCTCACAGCTTTCTTATTCATTGACTGAGCGGCAGCCGCACGCATAAGGCGCCCTTTTCACGATTCGCCGATCCCCCATGCGCCTCGATCACTCTGGCGGCAAGCGAGAGCCGTATTTCGTTGCTACCCGCGAATGAATGGAAGGGATCGTGATCCGACGAATCCCACACTTTCCACTCGATCACGCCATCTCTTTTCGATTCGTGAGTCTCGTGCCTCAAGTGAATCTCCAGCGCGTCCTCAGCTTTAGTGCTCAACAGCTTCATAGCGCCAAGCGATATCGACTTTAGCGCATCAGCCAACAATGCTGGATCAAACTCACCAAGGAGGGGAGTCGGCAAGGTGTTTATGACCACGGACCGGCGCGTCTGGCCTGCCGGCGTTGGCGCTGAAAACTCACCCCCGGCCTCGGCATTCAAGCCGGTCGCAATTTGCCGCACGATCTTTTCGAGATCCGTTCCCGGCTGTTTTTTGAGCTGAAGTGGCCGACCGTATTCGGCAATCATGGAGGCATCCCTGGCCGTTCGGTCTAAGCCGGCGATTAGTTTGTTGATGGTGTCTAACTCCTCAGCCGACCGCTCGCTCTTTTCCAGTCTCTTCTTTAGGAACGTGGCATAGAGTTTGAGACCGTTCAACTGGTTTTTCAGATCGTGCACAATCTGGACAGAAGCCCTTCCCAGAATACGCAGGGCCTCATGGTCTTCCGACTCTGATAATAACGGCTTCATCTGGCTGCAGAGTGCTTCCTTAACTTCCTCAGCTAGCTCAGGGGGAAGCCAGTGAAGTGTATTGTTTGAACCCGACCGAGGGAGATTAGATGTCGTGTTTCGGTGCGCGATGGTAGCAAAAAACGCCTGCGTATACTAGTGATACAGCTCGCGCGACCGACAGGAGGTCGATAGAATTTTGAATTACGCCAGCCAAACAGCACCGGACAGAGGAACTTACGCCGTGACTCACGAACGTGATGTACCCACCGTTTTATTGGTAGAAGATACCGAAGACAACCGCCAGATGATGCGCCGACTTCTCGAAATGAGCGGTTTCCGGGTTGTGGAGGCAACGAATGGGAGGGAAGCTGTAGAGGCGGCTTCTCAAGTACAGCCGCAAATCATTCTGATGGACCTGAGCTTACCAATTATCGATGGCCTTGCCGCTACCCGCCAAATTCGAAATCAGCCAGAACTGAATCAAGTGCCCATCGTTGCCGTGTCTGCACATGACACCGCAGATTTTCACAACGAAGCGTTGGACGCGGGATGCAATGCCTACGTCACGAAGCCGATCAATTACACCGAACTTGAACATTTGGTTACTCGCCTGATCGCGGAAACGGGTAATACCGCGCCTACGGACGGTCACTGAATTCCCTGGCGGAAACATTTTACGCAATCGTGTGTCTAAGCAAGCTGAACAGGCGTATCAGAATACTCGGCTGGCCATTGCAAAATGAGTTTCCCGCACACTAGAATCCCTCCACAATCCATGGCCACTTCAGAGCGACAGGCTTCAGATCCCGACGACTCTCGGCGCAAAATCATTATTGTCGTTGCGGTAATAGCAGCAGTAGTGATTGCAGGTGTTTTTTATTTGCTGCTGCGCACGGTCGGCAGTAGCACCGCCGGATCCACCCTCGAAGGAGCAATACGCCCGGGCTCTCCTGAATTTGAGCAGCATGCGTCCAAAATCGTTCTGGATGAGCCTGAAGCTTACGAGTCGAAGCAAGCGCTGGGCGGCATCGTGATGAATTTGCAAACAATCGCTCACAACTTCACCGGCCGAACGCTAACAGGACTGGAAATCAAAGGAATAGTTGTGGACCATCAAGGGAAGCCAGTAAAGCAGGGCACTGCCGTAGTCATCCCCTCGAGCAGACAGGCCGAACTGGAAAACAATCGCAGCATGGTGGTCGGAGTTATGCTGGACGGAATGACTGACAAAGACGATCGCGCCAACATCAAGATGGAAGTCACAGGATTCAAGTTCAAGTAGTTCGCAAACGGGCAGCCCCTCAATTTCGTTACGTTCCCACTTCAATCGCATCTTTCAAAAATAAACTAAGCAGCGTCCGCAAATATTTTGGAGTGCGCTGATCTTCAGCGCTTTAGTCTACGACGGCTTGACGACGCACTCTCAACTTGAATTCAAGGGAACCATGGCCGCGGCAGGTCGCGACCGACAAAGCGTGTGCACGCCAAAAACTTTACTCTGGCGGAAGATAAACGCGTTATATTGGCAACGGATCTTCACGAAGGAGCCGAAGAGAACACGAATGGATACATTCCCCGCTCGCGGACGCCAGGACAATGGGTCCGAGTGCGAACTCACAATCTTGATGCCTTGCTTGAATGAAGCAGAGACACTCGAAACATGTATCAGCAAGGCCATGGCCTCACTGGAAAATCTGGCTATCACCGGCGAGGTTTTGATCGCCGATAACGGCAGCACCGACGGATCTCAGGAGATTGCCACGAGATTGGGAGCGCGCGTGGTCCAGGTCGAGCGCAGGGGATACGGCAATGCACTCATGCGAGGTATCGCCTCCGCTCGCGGTAAATACGTGATCATGGGTGACTCAGATGACAGCTATGACTTCACAATGCTTGGGCCCTTCGTGGAAAAACTCCGCGCCGGCTATGACCTCGTGATGGGTAACAGGTTCCTGGGAGGAATTCAGCCCGGCGCGATGCCCCCCTTACACCGTTATCTCGGCAATCCAGTGCTCACTGCTATTGGCAGACTTTTCTTCAAGAGTCCCTCCGGCGATTTCCATTGTGGCTTGCGCGGTTTCAAGCGGGACGCAATGCTTGCGCTGGATTTGAGGACTACGGGGATGGAGTTCGCGAGCGAGATGGTCGTCAAGTCTACGCTGCACAATTTGCGTATTACCGAAGTGCCGACCACGCTTCAACCTGACGGGAGAAGCCGTCCACCGCATCTACGGAGTTGGCACGACGGCTGGAAGCATCTTCGCTTCCTTATGCTCTACAGCCCCCGGTGGTTGTTCTTGTATCCCGGTATCGTCCTGATCGCTCTCGGCTTGATTGCCGGAGCGTTGTTGCTTCAGGGGCCGGTTATCGTGGGTAGCATCGGCTTTGATGCTCAAACTCTTCTGTATGCCGCCGCCGCTGTCATACTGGGATTTCAGGCTGTGGCATTCAGCGTGTTTACTAAGGTCTTTGCGATTAGCGAGGGTCTGCTGCCAGAGGATCCAAAACTAACCTTCGACGGGATCAAGGTAAATCTGGAAAGAGGACTGATAGTCGGTGCCGCACTAATATTGACCGGCTTGGTCTGTTCTGTTTATTCCGTACTGACCTGGAAACGGGTTCACTTCGGCATCCTTGATCCAACTCGCACACTGAGAATCATTATCCCTGCCATCACGGCATTGATCATTGGCGTGCAGGTTGTTTTCTCCAGCTTTTTCCTCAGCGTCCTCGGCCTAAGACGCCGATAGCTCCGATGAAAACGGTCAGAGCACAGTACGACGAGTTATGGTCTGGCGCCTGGGGCGACATGCAAGCCTTTGGACCAGTGCATCGGCATTCGCTCGAGCGACTGGTAATCATGGTTGCGGCATTGCGCGTACGCACCGTGCTGGATGTTGGCTGTGGTTCCGGACAAAACCTGCGCGCCCTGGCAGCCTCGCACACTTATCGTCTCGCCGGCATCGATGTTTCCGACAAAGCGCTCGAACAGGCGCGCGCTGCGGTTCCCGATGCCGACTTCTATTGTATGGATGTTCAGCTTCAGAGACTTGAGGCGCAATTTGATCTGGTAATGAGTCTCCAGGTTGTCGAACATGTACCCGATGACGTGGCCTTACTTCGCAACATACGACTTATGAGTAAGCGATATGTGATTATCGCGACGATGGAGGGGAAGATGCGTCCCTCAGAAAGCCGGATCGGCCACCTGCGCAACTACTCCAGCGATGAATTGACAGAGAAGTTGCAGAGCGTAGGGCTGAAACCAATTCGCGTCGAGGGATGGGGCTTTCCCTTCTACTCGCCACTTTATAGAACTGCGGCGGAGTGGCTGCCCGGTGGACCACCTGATGGACCGATGGGCCGTGGTAGCAAACTGGCCGCCGCTTTCCTCTACCAACTCTATAGATTGAACGTGAACGGCAAGGGAGATGTGCTTACAGTCCTGGCCGAGGTGGACAATTGACTCACGTTGCGGCTGGGAGTATGGAAGTTGCGTTTGACCTCTCGATCGGGGAGTGAGCCAATTTGCGTAAGCATCTGAAGACCGCATTTCTCCTACTACTCACTGGGCTCGTTTTGTGGAGACTTTGGCGCGGCATAAATTGGATTGAAGTGCGTCACAGCCTCAGCCAGGCGGACCCGTTTCTGCTAGCCGTCGCTACGGTTGTTTCAGCCGGCACAAATTTTCTGCGCAGTTGCCGCTGGCGTACATTGCTCTCCCCGTTAACGCGAGTATCCCTCCACGACGTGTTTGCCGCTACTAACATTGGCATCGGTGCGAGTTTTCTCTTTGGAGCGGCGCTTGGCGAAATTATTCGGCCAATGACTCTGACTTTGCTAAACCGCAAGGTGCGACCTGCAACGTCCTTTCTGACCATTGTGGTTGAGCGGGTTTGCGATCTGACGATTGTTTCTGTGTTCTTTGGCATGAGCCTCTTGTGGCTTCCAATGCTCAACTTTCCGGAACAGTCTGCGCACGCCCGGGAGTTGGGAGCGATCTTGTTGGTCTTACCAGCGCTCGGACTGGGAACTCTGCTTTTATTCAAGAGCGGTTTTCTGAATATGCCAGACTGGTTTAGCGCCAGCCTGGCGCATTGGCACATCGCTCCGGGCGGTCTGCGCCGTGTTTCTTCGGGCCTTCTTCGCAAATTGATAACTGCTTTGGACTTGCTTTCAAATAAGCGCGAATTAATTGTCGTAGCGCTTTGGAGCGCGGGCCAATGGCTTGCGAATCTTCTGGGCACTTGGCTGATCATGAAAGCATTTGGCATTAACTTCGGTGTTAAAGAAACGCTCCTGGTGGTGTGTTGCGGACTGGTGGGATCATTGGTTCCGACACCGGGTGGCGCGGCAGGAGCGTTTCATGCGGCCCTCAGTAGCGGGCTCATTTTTCTCGGACTAACGATCGAACGAGCCGCAGCAATTTCAATCACGGCTCATCTGATCGGTTTTGTTCCAGCGCTGGCCTTCGGTTCATATTACCTTCTGCGCGGTAATGTTAATCTGAAACAACTAAGACACGACGTGTCTGACGCTGCTCATGGAGGCGAGGAGTGGCGATTCTCTTGATATTCCTAAATGAAGATACTTGTCACCGCAAATTATTACCCCGAAAAAGTGGGTGGCATTGAAATCGTTGCTGAGAACCTGGTTTCGCGTTTCCGAAGAGCAGGCCATGAAGTGCGTTGGCTAGCGGCGGACGTTCGCGATCGCAAACGGGTTCCGCGCCCCGGTGACTATCCCATCAAAGCCTGGAACTTCACAGAGACACGTTTGGGATTTCCTTACCCTATACCGCACCCCGCAGGTCTGACCGCGACCAGGGAACACGTCGACTGGGCCGACGTCATCCATATTCACGACTGTTTGTACCTGCATAATCAGTACTTATTTTGGCAGGCGAAACGTCGCCGAAAGCCAGTGATTCTTACCCAGCATATCGGGATAGCTCTCTATCCGCAGCGTTACAAGGGTCTTCTTCAGAAAGTTGCTTACCATTCCATCGGTAAGGCGATTCTTCGTAAGAGTGATCAGGTAGTGTTTGTTAGCGACACCGTAAAATGGTGGTTTCAGACGTTCGTTGATTTTCGCGCTGAGCCGGAGGTCATACCGAACGGCGTAGATCTTGACATATTCCGCGATGAGAAAAGAGCAGAAATCCGGGGCGACAGAGTGACACCTTCACTGCTCTTTGTTGGCAGGTTTACGCAAAACAAAGGGCTACCTCTGATTCGAGAAGTCGCCGCGGCGAGGCCAGAGTGGGCCTGGACGCTCGTTGGACCACCCGGAGAAATAGATCCGGACGCCTGGTGTCTGGATAACGTAAGGGTGCTTCCGGCGTGCGCACAATCGGAGCTGGGAGCACTCTATCGGTCAGCAGATTTGCTCGTTCTTCCGTCTGCAAGAGAAGGATTCCCGCTGGTAGTAGCGGAAGCGATGGGATGCGGCACTCCAGTTTTGATTGGACCCGAAACAGCTTTGGCTTTAGCAGGCCTAAAGGACTGCGTCGCCGTATCCGAGCTGACGAACTCGCAACTGCAACGGACGATTGAAGCAATACTTTCGGATCGCAATCGTTCTGCGAAATTAAGCGAAGTGGGTAGAAACTTTGCCGCTCGATACTTAAATTGGGACACGGCATCCGACAGCTACTTGCAACTGTTCGAATCGATTCTGGCTGGAAGAAGCATATGACCAGTAATTCAGCAAAAGAATTAGCACCTACGGTGCCCACGTCGCAGGCATTGATTTATGTGGCC
>DASZDU010000159.1:0-5139 GCA_035941655.1 Pyrinomonadaceae bacterium
CGAAGCGGGTGACTGAAGTGGCACTAGGCAACTTCGGAGCTGGCAATTTACCCATCAAAAAGTCGCTCGTTGCGATGGCGATGCTGCCTTTTGTTGCCACCGGATTGATCTTGCTGCTCATTGTGGGATTCAAACGAACGCGGCAGCGGCATTACCTGTTACTGATACTGCTGTTCGCACAAGTTTGCCTTCCCCTGTCCGCGCAATCGCAGCAGTCCGAACCGATCCGGGCATTCGCCAGAGGACACGGTTCAATCGTTTCTGCAGTCGAAGAACGAAAGGTTTACGCGGTCTTAGTCGTGCTCCGTCAGGACGGCCAAGCGCTGATCACGATCTATTCGGATCTCCAGCTACAAGCGCAGGGAACATGGTCACCGACCAGCTCCTCTCCTGAGGAAATACAACTGAAAGTCACGGGCGGCGAACTCAACGGCAGTTTGTCTGGAACCGGCAAGCTATTGCTCAGTGACGATAGGATGTCTTTCAAGGAGCTGACAATCACGGGGAGATCTTTTGACGGACTCGAGATGACTCTGAGATTCATAGCCGACCACTCGGAGTTGCCACAAACAGCGCATATCAACCTGGTTTCGTAGCCGGGGGATTCGAAGCCCCGACCTTCGCGTAGCGAGCGCGACACCCGGTTAGCATCTTGTCGTTCGTGGAGCGCTCGGCAGATGCCTATATATTATAAGGAGACAGCTTGGGGACTATGCGGGTGCCAGATAGCAACCGCCATCGGTAAATCATTAGAGACGGAGACTTTGGTGGAGCAGATGGGACTCGAACCCGCGACCTCTGCGCTGCGAATGAAGAAAACTCACCCCGAATTACTCCGACAATCCCACCTAAGAAAGCGGCGCGAGTTGTGGCAGAGTGAAACGCGCCGCCGGGCAATCACTTCGCGTTGTAGCCAGCCGTTACCTCGTCCTTATGCGCTGCGAACGCAGCGAGAACTTCTCCCTTTTCACGGGCAGGCACTTTGGCGAAGTCAAGCGAGCGCCCTAGCTCGGCCGCGACCTCGTCGAATTCAGCTGGCGAAATCTTCAGGTCACGATGCGCCTCCTCAAGGCCCAAAGGAGTTTTACCCGGCTTGGTCGGCGAGAATTTGAACGGCCCGCCTGTGACCTCGCAGACCCAAAGGGTTCGCATGAACTTGAGTCCGGGCAACCTGCCCAAGTTCTGCGTATGCCATTTCCTGAGAGCTGGGTTCTTCGAATTCTTTCCCACGATCGGGTTCTTCACAATCGCGTCGCTAAAGTGGTCAACTACCGCGGCAATGGCGAAGACGCCGCCGAGCCGTTCATACAGACTCTTCTCGGTCTGCTGAGCTTGCGCGGAAGTCGCGACGTGTAGGGCAGCTAGAGTCATTGCTATCGCGAGTGATTTAATGATTGAAATTTGTGTTTTCATGATTGTATTTCCTCCTGTTTTCCTTTTGTGTATCCGCCGCCAACATCCTCCGCTATTACGCAGCGATCTCGACAGGTGTTTGGATTCCGCGATCACGTGTTTTGTAAGAAGCGCGGAAGGAACACCAGCGGTTACGCATCTCTGGCTTTGCACAATAATGACGTCGGTGTTACGTTCCTCATCGAACAAACGCGCGTCAACATTTGTGCTGCCCTCGGTAAAGCCGGGGTTGATTGTTATAGGGGTCGAGCTTTAGGCTACGCCCTAATATTGAGAATGTAAAGGCCAGATTTAGGGTGCGTCCTAATATTAAAACTTAGCTTAGAGAGGGCAAGAATGGCTCATTCTGATGACTCAAAAGGCCTGCGTTTTCCCTGTGAGTGCGTATCAGCTGGATCTGGCGGTTACAGCGATCCTTGGGCCGACATTACCAAAAAGAAACTACTGCCGAACGGCACGAAAGAAGAGATTGTGAACCTCGTAGCTCGTGAACCGAGGACCATTTCGCAACTAGCCGAAGCGCTCGACCTGTCAGCACCGAGCGTTCACACCCACATTAACGACATGATGAAGAGCGAGCTTCTGCGTGAATCCGAAGAGTGGGAGAAAAAATACCCGACCGAACGCTACTACGAGCCGAACTTTCCAGTATTCAAGGCCGAGGAATGTGCGGAGTTTAGGATATTGTGCGAGGAAATGGCCGAACAGGTGGTCAGCCTGTTTGAAAAGAAACGCGCGAAAATGGAGCGCGCCTTCGCTAAGACTCCCCTTGCCAATCAAGGTTGGGAGTTCTCAGACATCACGCAGTGTTTGTACGCGAACATGCAGCGCGGCGCACGAACTCTGCTTGAGGAGCGCGGAGTGCTCTCCCCGCGGCAGAAACATAAGAATGGGGCAGCCTGGATCTTTTGGGCCCAGGAACCGGATGGGGACGAATAGGGCTACGATGGTGAAAACAATCTCGCGAGATGAACTGAACCAGAAGATTGACCTCAAGCACAACTTTCTCCTTGTCGAGACATTGTCCCTGCGACTTATCATCACCAACATTTACCGGAGCGCATTAATTTGCCACTTGAATGATGTGGCTTGCCACAACGGTACTACCCGACAAGGGCGCTGCGTGCTTTTGATTTACGTCCTCGATATCTGAATTCTCTCGGCTCCGATGGACAAACCGGAGATTTCGCCTACCTTCTCGCGTCCAACAATGGCCGGCATTGAGCATCGACACGCTGCGGTTGGGTTATTTCCTCTCACCAAGGATTATCCGGCATGAAGTCCCAAAGCGGCTTTCTAAAATTCATCATTCGTTCTGGGTTTCTCGCCGAGGGCGCGGTGTATCTCGCCGTTGGGTTGCTGGCCCTGCAGGTCGCGGTTGGTTTCGGAGGCGAAGCGGATGATACGAAAGGAGCTCTCCAGGAAATCGGCCGGCGCCCATTCGGGGGAACGCTTCTGGTAATCCTTGCGGTCGGGTTGCTTCACTATTCGGCGTGGAAGTTCGTGGAGGCGTTCAAGGACCCCGAAAACGTCGGCAAAGGCCTCCGGGTGTTGTACGGTGCCAGCGGTTTCCTCCATATCTATCTCGCATACATGGCGGCGAGAATAGTCCTCTCGGGACTCGGCGTGATGGGCGGCGGAGAGAGTGGGGATCAATCCGCGCAGTCGGGGACGAGCTGGCTGATGTCGCAGTGGTTCGGACGCTGGCTGGTTGGGGCACTGGGCGTGGTAGCCTTTGGGATCAGCATCAGTCAGCTCCTGGTGGCCTACCGGGCGAAGTTCCGCGAGAAACTCGCGCTGCGCAACATGCATGCTTGGGAGAAGATTACGATGATCACTCTCGGCCGCATGGGCTTTTGCGCGCGGGCTTTGCTGATCGCACTTGTCGGTCTGTTTCTCGTGCAAGCGGCCGTAAATTCCGATCCCGATAACGCGGGCGGCATAGCAAAGGCGCTTGCGACTCTCATGGAACAACTTTTCGGCCCGTGGCTGCTCGGCGCCACCGCCGCTGGTTTGATTGCCCACGGCTTATTCACCTGGGCCATGATGCGTTACCGCGATCTGGGTGGGAAGGGGTGAAGGAGCAATCTACCCTCTCGCATTTCCGCAGGAGTCAGCGGATCGGCAACGGGGCGGATGACGGGGACGGTTGGACAGTCGGACTCAGCATGCGAAGCCGTTACGTGACGGCGGTTGATCTGTAACCACTGGGCTGTGACGAAGACCGGCAGCGTTCGTACTGGACTGATCTTCTTGAGGGAGTAAGTGCTGTTCCGGGTTACGATCAGACACCCTGCGGACATCGTTCCTTTAAGTGGTCTCAACATGATCATCCGGTTGAAAATTGCAGGTGGATCTCCGGCTTCCGTTAGGCAGGATGTTTTCACGGACAATAGCAAATCAACGTTCGCGCTCAGTTTGTGCCATCACACTGGCGGCAATTTGTGATGAGGATCTAAAGTCCGCGGCTTGTACTTGATGACCGGGGTGTCAGATAGACTTCTGCCCAAATCAAGTTCTTGGGAAAGTTGTTGAGTTTAAAGAATCGACGAACTACTGACGGGCCGAAGGAGAGGCCATCATAGAAGCCAATCGCCTCCACCAGAGTAATTAGTTCGACTCTTGCGCGGTAGTCCTTATCGACCACGGCGGTAGAAGTAGCCGCCGCCGCCGAAGAGTAGGACTAACACGACGATAATGATTATTAGCGTAGTGGTGTTCATGGTGGCTACAACTTACCACTGTTCCGCACAGTCGTCTATCCGGTTTAGACAACAGCCGCTTCGCTAGAGTTAGCAAGCATGAGCTACCGGTGTCGCTTATCTGGTTACAGGGCGATTGGACCCGATCGGAACAAGTTGTGGTGAGGAGGCAGGATCACTCCGGGCAAGCAAGGTGATAAACTCGTCGCGGCCCGCGAACGCCTGATCTATTATCCGCTCGTTTTCAAAACGTTAGGTTGTGAACTGAGGGTCGACCCGCGGGAAGAGGTTTTCGGCCTACCCGTCTACGGGTTGCCAATTATGTAAAGAGAGGTCCTGCGTTGCAGATTATTAGAAAACTATTTGCCGTCAGTTATTCAGCAATTATTGTCCTGTTCATCTGCTGCGGCCTCGCTTTGATCTTCTTTGCAGCACTGGAGCTTTGGCATGGACTCAACCCCGGCGCAGCGTTGCCGCTTAGGAGCCGTTTCAACTTTGTGCTTGAAGGTATCGGGTTATTGACCATCGCGGTGGTCGCTCTGGAACTCGGGCAAACGATCCTGGAAGAGGAAGTGCAGCGGAAAGTGCAGGTAAGCGCGCCCACGCGCGTCCGGCGATTCTTGTCACGGTTTATGGTAGTTGTCGTCGTGGCGCTTTCAATAGAATGTTTAGTGGCTGTCTTCGAGCTCGCTCATGATGATCCATCCCGACTACCGCATGCCGCTGCTATCGGGGTCGTGGCAGGGGTGCTGCTGGCTGCTTGGGGAGTATTCATCAAATTGAACAAGAGCGCCGAGGAGTTAGAGCCGGAGGCCATGGCCGAGGCTAAGAGCGAGGATCGCAAGATGAAGGAGTAAGTGTCTGGAGATTCGAATGCAAAGGAGAAGCAGACGTGAGATTCTGTTCCGCATGGTAGAGAACCCAGGCTTCAAGGCTTTTGATAGCCGAGTACCCGCGCTTTAAGTTGAGATGCCCGAGGGTCCTGTTCAAACGTAACCCACCCTTCGCGAGTCGCATGGCGCGG
>DASZDU010000160.1:0-11422 GCA_035941655.1 Pyrinomonadaceae bacterium
TGGATGGGCGCGACGTACTCCCACGTTTGTCGCGCCCATTCGCTTTTTTATTTGACCTCCAGCCAGGATTCTTCCGAAACACAAATCAAATGCTTTTCGCTACGTTAGGAGCGAAGATTTTTGTGCCTTCGTGGTTGCATCAAAGATTGAACTGCCATAGTCTGCACGCATCTTCACTCGAGTCATTCTGCTGTCGGAGGAGCTGCCCAATTGCCGCGTCTGCGAGTTCGCGCCAAATCGCGACAACAAGAATATGAAATTCGCATTGGCGCGAAGCTTCTGTCAAAAACAGGGCAAGTCGCGCGCATTAGTCTGGGCAACCAGGCACATCGGATCGTCATAGTCTCAAACCGAAAAGTCTTCTCACTTTACGGGTCGGCCGTGGTTAACAGTCTTAGGGCGAGCGGGTTTTACGTTGCACCATTCCTAATCGGCGACGGCGAGCGCTACAAATCAATCAGTACCGTGGAAAGCGTGCTTCAGTCTTTCCACGAAGCCCAACTTGAGCGTGGTGACGCGGTGGTTTCATTAGGCGGCGGCGTTGTAGGCGATATTGCCGGCTTCGCTGCAGCCGTCCACCTTCGCGGCGTGCGTTATGTCCAAGTGCCCACGACTCTACTCGCGCAAGTCGATTCCTCCGTCGGCGGTAAAACAGGGGTGAATTTCTCCGGCAAGAACCTGGTAGGCAGTTTTCACCAGCCCGCAGCGGTGATTATTGATGTCGAGACGCTGACCACCTTGCCGTCCCGCGAACGTGTCGCAGGTTGGTGCGAATGCGTGAAGCAGGGTGCTGTTAGTAGTCGTAAACTCTTCAACGACACGGCTGATTTTCTGCGTGCAACTGTTCACAGCGGACTTGTAGTCTCGAAGCACCTGGAAGAAATCATCGCGGCTCACTGTGCTTTCAAGGCTTCCATTGTCGGACAGGACGAGCGGGAAGAAACTGGTCGCTTTGATCGCCGCTCACGGCGGATTCTCAACTTCGGTCATACGGTTGCTCATGCCTTGGAGTTGGTTACTAACTTCAAACGCTTCCGCCATGGCGAAGCTGTCGGTCATGGAATATTGGCAGCCGGCGAGATCTCAAAAAATCTGGGCCTGCTTGACGAAACAGAGTTAGAATTGCTGACGACGACGGTGCGTCTCTGTGGCCCATTGCCGTCTGTGAGAGACCTGGACGAACGCTCGGTGATCAACGCCATCGCACAGGACAAGAAGCGAAGCGCAGGCTACATACAGTGGGTAATGCTCGAACGGATCGGCCGGCCGCGCATTGTTGATGGCAGAGAAATAAGTCCAACGTTGTTACGCAAATCGCTGCGCCAGGTGTTTCAAGCACAACCTTAATTGCTTCGAAGGGTGATGATGAATACGATTGCAAGAAAATCTGAACAAGGGGGCGCGCGGCTGAAGTTTCTGATAGTTGCGGCGATAATAATTGCGGTTGGTTATGCGGGCTACCAGTTCATTCCTATCTTTTATCAAGCATATCAAATCAAAGATCTAATGCAGCACGATGTGGATACTGCCGTCGCACTGGGCAAATCTCCCGACTGGATTGGCGAACAACTGGTTAAGAGTGCCGCTGATTACGGAATTCCCGGGAATGCAGTTATCACGCCCAGCCAACAGGATAATCGCATACAAGTGAGGGTGCAGTATTCGTTGCCGGTCGAGTTTCCCGGCTACGTTTACAATTACGAATTCGATCACACCGCGAAGAGTTCAACGTTTATTACTATCCGGTAGCTTCACGCCGCAGAACAGCCCGACATCACTTCAGGTGAAGTCAGTGTTGATTATTCTCAAGGAAAGCTTTTAATTTGCGAGAGCGGGAAGGATGCCGCAGCTTGCGCAGCGCTTTTGCTTCGATTTGCCGAATGCGTTCGCGAGTGACGGCGAAATGCTGTCCAACTTCTTCGAGCGTGTGTTCAGAGCCGGTAAGTCCCAAGCCAAACCTCATCTTTATCACTTTCTCTTCGCGCGGCGTTAGAGTCGCGAGCACTTCATCGGTGATTTCACGCAAATTGGAAGCGACCACTGCGTCGGCAGGATTTAGAATAGACTTGTCTTCGATGAAATCGCCGAGGTGCGAATCTTCCTCTTCACCAATGGGAGTTTCCAGCGAGATTGGTTCCTGCGCAATCTTCAGTACCTTGCGCACCTTTGAAACCGGAATATCCATCTTGCGCGCGATCTCTTCGCTGGTCGGTTCGCGGCCCAGCTCCTGCACCAGCGAACGAGAAGTGCGGATGAGTTTATTAATTGTTTCAATCATGTGCACCGGGATGCGAATGGTGCGCGCTTGATCGGCAATTGCACGCGTAATCGCCTGACGAATCCACCAGGTAGCGTAAGTAGAAAATTTGTAACCGCGCCGCCATTCAAATTTATCAACGGCCTTCATCAATCCAATATTGCCTTCCTGAATCAGGTCCAGAAATTGAAGGCCGCGGTTCGTATACTTCTTCGCTATGGAAACCACCAAGCGCAGGTTTGCCTCAACCAGTTCACGCTTAGCCTGACCCGTCTGCTGTTCTCCAACTATGATTGCCTGTAATGATCGCTTGATTTCGACTGGGGTAATGTAGTGGTCGTCCTCGATCTGCAGCAGCCGTTTCTTGGCTGCCAAAATTCGCCGCTTAAAGTCTTTTTGGTCGTCAACCCGGGCGCGCTTGCGGCTGAGCTTCTCTGTGAAACTATCGATTTCTCGTTCCGCATCGCGCACTTCCTTTTGCACCGCTCTGATCGAACTAATCAAACGTTGGCGAGCGCGTTCGGTTACATTTAACCGGCCAATTTCCTGGGCAATTTCCAGACGGAGCCGCGCTACTTTCCGGCGCAATCGTAACAGCCTGATATTCTTTTTCCCCCGCGCTGTCTTATGCTCGTCGCGAAGCTTCTCCCACTCTTTCAGTCCCTGCTTGAAAAGCTTGCGGATATTCTCAATACCCTCAATCGTCCACGCTTTGTATTCTTCTGCCTTGTCTTTATCTTCATCTCCCGTCAATTCCGCCTGTTCCGCAAAAACAACGGTTTCGCGAATACTTGCGGCGCCGGCTTCGAGCTCTTCTCCTAATTTGAGCAGTTCCTTAACAGCGATAGGCGAACGCGAAATCGCCTTCTGAGTCTTAAGCTGACCGCGCTCGATTCGCTTGGCAATTGCTACCTCACCCTCGCGCGTGAGCAGTGGCACTACTCCCATCTCGCGAAGGTACAGACGCACCGGGTCATTCGTCTTATCAAGCGCGCCCGCCGAGAGATCGAGTTCAACATCCTCGTCCGTTTCTTCTTCATCAACCGCAACCGCGGTCGCCTGCTCGAGCAGCCGTTCGTCGGAATCGCCAACAGGAATGTTTGAGCCCTCGAGCTTTTGCAGCACATCTTCGATATCGTCCGGAGAAACGACATTGTCAGGTAGTTCGCGATTGAGATCGTCAAACGTAAGGTATTTCTTATCGCCGCCCAATTCGAGCAGTCGTTCCATTACATCGTCGCGATCTTTGTCTTCGATAGCCAAATCTTTCAGCTCCAAGAAAAATTTCAGAATCTAACTGTACAACGGTGAGAACATTTTAACTTTTGCGACGAAGGCATGCTAAAGACTGAGGTCCCGACAAAGAGGCAAGCGTCACTCGCGTTAATTTCCCATCTCCATTGCTTCTGGTTTGGGCAGCAACCCCTCACGGCGCCGGGTTAGTTCAATTTGTTCAGTTGCAAGTTTGTCGCAGCGTTCCATCTCTCCATTTCGTTCAGCAGCGGCGATCTCTGACCGCAGGTCGCTTATGCGGCGATCGATGTGCATCAATCGCAGAGCGTTCAAACACCTGTCAGCGGCCAAGAATCGTGCGTCGGCTGCTTCACCAGTCGACTTTTCAAACTCAGACATCAACAGACTCGGCAGCAACTCAGAGACGGGATCGCCTGCAGTTTTCTCACTCAAAAAATCAAAGTCAATCGGCGTACCATCACGGCCTGCGTCGACGAGCGCGCGAAAAATGGGAGCGGTGGGCAAGTCGTCGTAATCGCCCGGTTGGAGTTTCGGCAATACAACTTCGCGGACCTCTGTGTCGCCAAGCAGCAACTCCAGCAAGCGCTCTTCCGCGACTGTCGGTTTCCGGAGCGTGCGCTGAATTATTGGCCTCGGTGCTTCACCGCGACGCGTGTTCGCACCGATTCCCTGCCGGATTGATTGCCATAACTCTCGCCGCATCCCAACATCGCCGACGCGCAGCGAGTCCATTGCGATGTCAAAGTACTCGCGCTTTTGCAACCGGCTGCGGACCGCGCGAATATACGGAAGCACTTCATCAATCGCAGCTTCCTTGTCCGCCGGATTGCTGAGTTTGCGATCACGTACAGCCTGATCGATCACAAATTGTATGTGGGGTTGCGCCTCGCCACGTTGCCGTTGGTATTCACTAACGCCAAATTTTCTGATGAACTCATCCGGATCGGAGTTATCCGGCAGTACCAGAATTTTCACTTCCAGGTCTTCCGCCAGCAGTATCTCAATCGCTTTTTGTGCAGCCAGCACGCCGGCATTGTCGCCATCATAATTGACCACCACTTTGCGGGCAAACCGGCTTACAAGCCGCGCTTGATCAGGCGTCAGCGCCGTTCCCAGACTCGCCGCTACATTACGTATGCCGAACTGATAAGGAACAATAAGATCCAAAAACCCTTCAACTAATATCATGAAGCCCGCGCGACGGATTTCGTCGCGAGTCAGATTGAGACCGAAGAGATTACGCCCTTTTATGTAAGCAGCAGTCTCCGGTGAGTTGATATATTTTGCGTCTTCATTCTTGAGCGTGCGTCCGCCGAAAGCGATGGGCTTGCCCTGGATGTCCAGCACCGGAAAGATCAAACGCCCCCTAAACCGATCGTAGCTGCGACCGGTTTCTTCTTTTTTGGCCACCAAGCCGCTGCGATCGATTTGCTCCTGAGTGGCGCCCTTCTGCCGGAGATAGATTGAAAGCGCATCCCAACTATCGGGTGCATAACCCAGACGGAATGTCTTGCGCGTTTCGTCTGTAATCTCGCGCTGGTTTAGATAATCACGCGCGATGCGCGCTTCCCCGCTCGATTCAAGTTGCTGCTCCCACCATTCGAGCGCCCATTTGTTGAGCTCGATAACCTCGTCCGCCTGTTGCCGCTTCGCTTCAAAACGACTGTCGTCGATTAACTTCGGCAGCGGCACGCCTGACTTTTCAGCGACCAGCTTGATGGCTTCGGGAAAAGAGACGCGCTCCATTTCCATCACAAAGTTAAAAACGGATCCGCCCTTGTGACAACCGAAACAATAAAAAATTTCCTTAGCTGGACTCACGGAAAACGACGCAGTTTTCTCTTTGTGGAATGGGCAGCAGGCCATCCAGTTGGCGCCCTTCTTTTTGAGCTGCACGTAGTCCTGCACCACGCGGACGATGTCTGCCTGACGCTTGAGATCGTCGAGAAATGTTTGTGGGTAACGCATCTCTACTGCCGCAATTCTACAAGCGTAGCTCCTGAGCCGCCTTGATCCTGCGGCGCGGCGGTGAAGCGCGCGACGTGCGGATGATCTTTCAAGAATTCCGCGATCGCTTTGCGCAGCGCGCCTGTCCCGTGGCCGTGAATGATTCGCACCTGGCTCAAGCTCGCAAGCGATGCTTCATCGAGAAATTTATCAACCGTATCAACCGCTTCATCTGTCGTTTGACCGATTACATTTAACTCAGAACGGCCGTTCCCCTGCCCGGCTTTTAACTGAACTTCATTTGCAGAAGCCTTGCGCAGGGCGGCTAGCTTGTCGGCTTTCGCAGTAGTCGATTTCGCCGCAGCGACTCGCTCAACTAGTTCCAGGTTCTCGAGTTTCTCTCTGAATCGTAGTGACTTCACACGCACTTCTGCTTCGTCGCCTTTAAGACTATCCACAATTCCGATCGAGCCAAACGAACGAAGCTTTACCGTATCGCCTACGACCAGTTCCCGAACCTCAACCGCCGCATATTCATCGTGTTTAAGCTTGTCTTCCTCGATTTCCTTCTCTTTCTTAACCACCTTGCCATCGCGCATGACGCGCACGCCGCGTCCACTGGTGTTGGCAACGCTCGCGGATACGGATTCCCTGTTTCCTCCAGCACTGGTGGCGCGTTGCGCTTCGCGTTTTAGTTCTGCTACTCGCCGCTGAGATTCACGCTCAACCTTCAAGCGTTCCGAACGATCCTGAATAGTGGCCACCAGCTCGCGCGAGCGCTTCTCAAAGTCGGAGACCACCTTCTCGAGTGCTCGCTGAAATAATACCTGTCGCTCGCGTTCCTGCCGTTCGGCATTTTTATCGAGTGCAGCAAACTTCTCCGCCACCGCCGTGCGCTCTTCTTCAAGCGCTGCGCGCAAGGCTTCAGCCTCTTCTGCTTCGCGCTTGATTCGCCGCAAATATTCCGACGCCTGTCGCGAAGAATCCTTAACGGATTCCAAAGCCACATCAATAACTGCGCTCGGGATTCCAAACCGCCGGGCGATCTCGAGACCCGATGACGAACCGGCCACACCGACAAATAACCGGTAAGTTGGTTGCAACGTCTTTTCGTCAAACTCGACGCTCGCATTAAGCACGCCGGCTTCGTTAGCCGCATACATTTTTAAGCCACTGTAGTGCGTGGTTGCCATCACCTGCGCCCGACAGAGTTTGCGGAAGTGATCGACTACTGCAACGCCCAATGCCGATCCTTCTTCGGGATCAGTACCGGTTCCAACTTCATCGAGTAACACAAGCGCCGGCGCCTGGCAGAGCTCGATCATGCGCGAAATGTTCCGGACATGCGAAGTGAAGGTTGAGAGATTTGCGGCCAGCGATTGGTGGTCGCCAATGTCTGCCAGCACTGAAGCATAGAATGGAATCCTGGCTTCGCGAGCTGGAACACTAACGCCGGAAAGCGCCATCAGCGCCAGGAGTCCGGCGGTTTTCAGCACGACAGTTTTGCCGCCCGCATTAGCGCCGGAGATCACCATCGAGTCGTTTTGCTCATCAAGCGCAAACGACACGGGCACGATCGAAGCGCCCGACGCTCGCAGGTTCTCTTCCAGGAGCGGGTGACGAGCCTCGGTTAATTCAAGGGTGCTGGTTGGGTACGGAAGTGCGCGTGCGCCCGCGGTTCCGGTATTGGCGTGGCGCGATACACGGGCTGCATCAATTTTTGGGATGACGCAGTTGAACTTTTGATGAAAGATAGCTTTGGCATTGATGAAGTCAAGCTCAGCGATTGCGTCAGCTGCCAACTCAATCGACGGTAACTGCTGGCGCACTTCCTGAGTAAGACCGAACAGGATCTTGTAAATCTCGCGCGATTCTGCTTCGTGTAACGCCTGCAATTCGTTATTCGCGTCAATGGTTTCGAGCGGTTCAATGAACGCCGTTGCACCCGATGAAGAGTAGCCGTGCGCTACGCCATTCACGCGCGCGCGATGATCGGATTTAACCGGAATCACAAATCGATCGTTGCGGATCGTGACCAGCTCATCCTGAATGGCTTCGCCCGACTTGCGCATGAGGCTTTCGAGCGTGCGCGTAATGCGCGAGCGAAGCAGAGTGATATCGTGACGTATGCGTGCAAGTTCGGGACTGGCACGATCGTCGATTTCACCGGTTGGTAGAATCTTGTTTGCAATACGAGCGCTGAGCCGGCTCAACTCGACCGGCAGCATCCCCACCAGACTCCATAGCACTGGAGTGGCATCGCGCTCCGCGAGAATCGAGGCGCGGGCTGACATTGCTTGATCGCACAACAACTTGAGTTCGAGCATCGCGGCTGGTTCCAGGATCGCGTTCTCGACTCGTAACAGCGCGAGTTTTTCGGCCGGATCTCCGAGATCAGTAAAACTCCAGGCACCCCCGCGGTTACGTAAATGAACAGTCTCTTCAACGGCTTGCAGCTCACTCTGAAGGGTCGCGATATTGTCCAAGGGCTTCAGTTCACTCACACGCGCCTGGCCCATGGGAGTTTGCGCGCCGCGCCGAATCAACGCCCGCAGATCGTTGTATTCCAAAATTTCGAAAGCCTGATCGTGCATGTTGGATTTAATGGGGACGACAAACGAGCCAGTTAAATAAATCAATCTGCAGCTCGCTGATGCAAAACTCACTAGTTATTCTATTCGTTTGGATTTTAGCACTCAGGCAGGATTTTCACATTCGTGGTTGCGGCAACTTTTGGAGTGCGCTGACCTGTCAGCGCTTTGGTCTTGGGCGGCTTGACGCCCAAGTTGTCAGTAGTTTCAAGCGAACGGTGGCCGCGACCAGTCGCGGCCGACCAAAGCGGTGACAGGTCACCGCACTCCAAAAGTTGCTAGAACCGACGCCGCCGGCGCTCGCGTCCCTGAATCGCGGCTGGAAATAATTCTTTCAGACTGAGTATTTCAATTTCTCTGTTCTCGTGATGAAAGACTTCGGAAACAAGCGGCGTTTGCATTTGCCTTTGCGGACTCGATTCTGCCAAACCAAGCTCGATCACCTCGCTCTTTTCGCTGACAGCCAGCGCGAGCTGTTCGTCTCCGCGTAGAGCAACAATGTGTTCCTCGCGCGCCGCATCATTCCCGTCAGCTTTCCCGGCCGTTAGCGTCGTGAGACTTAGAACGGTCAACATTCGGCCTTCGATACTCACAACACCCAACACCGACCGAGGAGCGTCAGGCAGCGGAGTGGGTTCCTGCCAACCAACAATTGTGGAAATGTTCTCAGGTGGAATACCGAAGTAACGCGAACCCGCGCGCACTATTTGCAACCGCCGCACTGATCCTTCAGCCGTTACGTCGTCGAAATATGTTTGCCGGTTGTCGTTTTCTTCGTTCATGCTTGATGGAGTGACCGCCGCCATTCTAGCGGAAGCGCGCGATTCAATACACAATCTCTGTGCGCCCTCAGGGTCCTCTGTGTCTTTGTGGTGATTTTTTTGTCGAGGTTTACCACAAAGACACAGAGGACACAGAGGTGCACAGAGAAAACTTAACCTTAAGACACCTCTTACTGTGTGGCGAGTTTCTGTTTGCTCGGGATAGAATAGTTTGCCATCCCAATCAATCATCGGCTGCTCACGTTCGTAGAGCGCGTTAGGGAGGTTCGTCAATGGATGAATTTGATCAGTACCGCGCGGACATGAACGAAAAGTTGCTTGGCGGCAATCATCTTGGTATCAAGCGTTTTTTCGCGCTTGACACCCAGGCTTACGAAGATGGCGCGCTCGATAAGCGAACGAAAGAACTGCTTGGTTTGGTAGCCTCGATAGTGCTGCGCTGTGACGACTGCATTACCTATCACATCAAGCAAAGCGTCATCGCCGGAGTGACGCGACCGGAATTTCTCGATGCGTTTAATGTGGCGTTGGTCGTAGGTGGCTCAATAACAATTCCTCATCTGCGTCGTGCCGTTGATCGTCTGGATCAAGTTTTGGGCGGAGAGACTAATGAAGCGATGCCACATTTGCACGAATAGATCTATCTTTGTGTGAGGACAAGACGTGAAAGCACTTGGGCTCAGCGCCGAAGGCGCGAAATGTGACAGCCTGGGCCAGCGGCCCAGGTAGAACCAGTTGCAATCCTTAAGCGCTGAAAGCGCGAAATGATGTTAGCTACTTTCGATCGACTCGTTCTATTTCGCGCTTTCAGCGCTTTCAAATCCCGGCACTTTCACCTGGGGCGTTGCCCCAGGCTGTCACATTTCGCGCCTTTGGCGCTGAGAGCTCTAGCAGTAGCCTTTGTTGTGGTCTTCGCGACCATTTCACATTCATTCAATTCCAGTTCGATAAAGGGTTTCACCATGTCTGCTCAGCAAACGCCTCGCGTGCGCGCGCCGGAAATCACCGGCGGTCGCGGTTGGCTTAACACGGACAGGCCACTCACGATAGCGGCGCTCAAGGGAAAAGTCGTGCTCCTCGATTTCTGGACGTACGGCTGCATCAACTGTATCCACATTATTCCCGACCTGAAGCGGCTGGAGCATAAATATGCAAACCAGCTGGTGGTCATTGGTGTTCACTCGGCGAAATTTGAAAATGAGAAGGACACGGAAAACATTCGCCGCATCATCCTGCGTTATGAATTGGAGCACCCGGTTTACAACGACGCCGACTATAAGGTCTGGCAGAGCTATGGCGTGCGCGCCTGGCCTACGCAGGTGCTGATCGATCCTGCCGGTTATGTCATCGGTGCGATATCAGGTGAAGGAAATTACGACCTAATCGATCAGGTTGTTGCCAGGGCAGTCAATGAGTTTCGCAAGCGCGGCGAACTAAATGAAGAACCTTTGAAGCTCACACTCGAGCGCGCGAAGGTTGGTGACTTGCCGCTTGCGTTCCCCGGCAAAGTTTTAGTTGATGCTAAAAGCGATCGGCTCTTTATTGCGGATTCAAATCACAATCGGCTCGTCATAACCAAACTCGACGGCACGCTGCTGGAAACCATAGGGACGGGCGCGCGCGGGTCGACGGATGGCGGTTTTGATAAGGCTAGCTTCTACCGCCCGCAGGGAATGGCCCTCAATGGCGAAGAGTTGTACGTTGCCGACACTGAAAATCACTTAATTCGCAAAGTTGATCTCAAAGCGAAGACCGTGCAAACCGTTGCCGGCACCGGCGAACAGGCCCGCGATTATTTCCGGCACGGCCCAGCGCGCACCATCGCATTAAGTTCGCCATGGGACTTGCAGCTGGTCGGGCCGGTGCTTTACATGACCATGGCCGGAACGCATCAGATTTGGAAATTGGATTTAGACAAACAGGAAGTCTCGACATTTGCGGGCTCAGGTCGCGAAGCTCGTTTAGATGGGGACTTGCTCGAAGCGGGATTCGCACAACCTTCCGGCATCGCATCCGACGGCCACAAACTTTATATCGCTGACAGCGAGTCAAACATCATTCGCGCGATTGCCTTGGATAATGGCGACGTAAAAACGATCGCCGGTGGAGATCTGTTTGATTTCGGCGACGTGGACGGCAGCGGTGATCGCGTTCGATTGCAGCACCCCCTCGGCGTAGTAGCGCTGGATGACAGGATATTTATTGCCGACACTTACAATCACAAGATCAAACAACTCGATCCGAAGGCAAGGACCGTCAAAAGTTTCCTTGGCACAGGCAAGCCCGGACAGGCTGACGGCGGTTTGCCTTCGTTCTACGAGCCCGGCGGTTTGAGCGTTGCGAATAGCAAACTTTACGTTGCCGATACCAATAACCATGCAATTCGAGTCGTGGACCTCAAAACAAAAGCGACATCCACGCTCAACATCAAGGGGTTGGAACCACCTGCAACCAGCGCCGGTGCAGATCAAGCTGCCGCTGAGACTGGTCCAAATGCAGAGGAGATAAGGGTTGCTTCACAGTCATTGCGAGCTGGGAGCGACGCCGCGATCGTCGCGCAAGTCGAATTGCCCCAAGGGTACCATCTAAAT
>DASZDU010000161.1:0-66821 GCA_035941655.1 Pyrinomonadaceae bacterium
GACTCAAGTTTGGGTAATGGGTCAGTTTGATGTCCGATAAGCTTCAGCTTGTCGCTGCGTTTCGACAAACTAAAGTCTATCGGACAAATTCAACCAAACTGACCCACTACCCAAGTTTGCTTATCCTTGCCGCCGTTCGGACGTTGTGCTCCTCAAAGTTTGCGCGAATTGGTTGAGGTGTCGGCTCGTTAATGTTAACCTCTGGCAGTTGCGGGGCTTCACACAGACTTTTGTCTCAGCAGTAAAACCGGGGCGTATGACAGAGGAGAACCAGTTCAATGCTATTAACGCAAAAGTCTTTACGCAATTACGCGGGTGTGATTCTCACCATGCTCGCCGTCATCCTCGTCTCTCAGGCGCAGGACGTCAAAACGGAAAAACTTTCTTCAATCAAAATAAAAAACTTCGGCCAGATGGATGACCGCTTCTACCGCGGCGCCCAACCGAAGGAGACTGACTACAAAGATCTCGCTGCCTTAGGAATCAAAACTGTTATCGACCTGACGGCTCAACCAAAGCCTTACGAACAATCGCTGGTTGAGTCGCTGGGGATGAAGTACATCAATATTCCGATGGCCGATAAGAGGTATCCCACCGAAGAAGCGACGAAGATGTTTTTGAGGTTTGCCGGTGATCCGGCTACCGGCAAGTTCTTTGTTCACTGCGCCGGCGGCAGGCATCGCACAGGCGCAATGGGTGCGGCTTACCGCTTCGAGTTCTACAACTGGAATTTTGACCAGGTTTACACCGAGATGAAGAAGTACGACTTCTACACCACGTGGGGACATGGCGCCTTTAAGGAATTTGTTCAGAACTACTTTGAAAAGATTCGCGTCTTGAAGTCGTCATCGCATCCCACGACACCGGCGGGTATGTTTCACGCGCAGTAACTGGTAACGCAAACTGTCAGTTTGCGGCGGCCGGGGTTCCTTTCAAGCTGCGCGTCAGCAATGCGGACGCAAACTAACAGTTTGCTTTACGTGTTAGTTGTAAATATAGGTCGAGCTCTTCTTCTGTTCCCATTCCAGGCCTGCGATATTCTCCGAATCCTCCGAAAGTATCTCCTCGCTCAGTTCATCGGTTCGGGCTTCTGAGCTGAGAGTCAATTCGTAGACTATCTTGCCGTTTTCACCTTCCCCCGCTTCGCGCTCGAGGTGACGCAGTTCAGAGGTAAATCGATGTCTTTCAAAAACTCTCTTGAGCACTCGACGAGTCTGATCGAGGTTTCGCGTTTCCACGCTGACTTCCATGGCACGAAAGACCTGCGCTGATTCGAAAGACTCCAGAATCGCGAGTGCCACCAGAACAAAGATTGTGAGTATGAACGCCATGTCGAGGCGTCCGACGCCGCAGGCCAGGCCCACGCCGAGACATATCAACAGCACCGTGGTTTCTTTCGGATCGCGGATATTGGTGCGAAAACGAACCAGCGACGCGGCAGCAAAGATGCCGAATGCCCGCGCTGCGCTGTCGCCAACAATCATCATCATCGCTGCTGCAACCACTGCCAGCAATATTTGAGTTTGAGCGACGTAGGGATTGCGCTGAGATACGGAAATGCCGCGGCGCCAACGATAGGCAAGCAGCATCGCCAGGAATGCGGCAAGTAGAAACCGTACGAGCATTCGCAGGGCTACGACTGCGCGGTCGCTTTCCTGAGGCGCCGCGTTGGGCGTATGATCAATTCCAAAAATCTCCGTGATCGGCGAGCCGTTGCGTCTCTCTGGCGTTGGTGTTGACGAAGCAGGGGATCGCGTTTCTGTAGGCTGCGCCTCGGTAACCGGCCGGTCGCTAAGTGCGTCTCTTCCGGGCGTGCTGCGCTCGAGGACAAGATACACAAGGAGCCCGCTGCCGATTAGCACTGCGACAAAAATCACCAGAATGCGGACCAGCGGTTTGTTCATGCCAAACTACTCCTTTTCGGTCAGCAGAATGCAGTTCAGAGTTCAGCCTTTAGGCTGCGTTTTTCCCCGGGGAACCAACAACGCAAGCTAAAGCTCGAACTCTAAACTACCTGACGCACCCTTACAGCAACAAGCAATCAAACCTGAACTTAGTTCGAGCAACGCGCATCAATGATCGTTTTCGCCTTGCGTTGAAATTCAGCGGTCCAGGCCTGCGGCGGCTCATCGCGCTCCTCGTTGCGTGAAGCGCGAAATACTTTGGTAATCAATCCGTCAGTTTTCTCCGCGTCAAGCAGACGCTGAAGTCCAGTCGCCAAAAGCTGGCGGCCAGCTTCGCTGATGGTAGTATCGCCAACGCCTTTCGCCGTGGTCTCGCAACGGCCACCGCTCACTTTGATCGGATCTTTGCCTTTCCAGGTCGACAACTTCGCTTTCTTTTCGCTTGAGCTGGAATAACCAAATGTTGAACCCATGTCGCTTACGTAGAACACAGCCATTCCTGGCTTGCACTTCAGCGAACCGTCTGCATCTTTCACCGTCTCGAGACAGGTGAACTTGTGGTTGTCAGTTTTGGTATCGCCGTGATCGATGAAACCCAGCCACAGCTTGTAGGCATCAATCTCCGCGCGTGGCGCCCCGGATTCGAGTAACTTCGCCAGCGAACCGGCAAGTGGCGCAGAATCTTTGTTGGAACACTTCACATCTATGCCACTGCCCAACGCCAGCTCGATTCCCGCCGCAGGTTGAAACGGGGTGAAGCTCGCCCCCTGAAATGGCTTGTTCAGGCTCTTCTCGCAGTCGGGGCAAGTAACATCCGCGACCCACTCGTCGTCGGCAAAGAACCCCAACGCCTTCGAGAATCGTGAAGAGAGAAACTCGCCATAGATCTCACCGTTTCTTTTGTCCGGAGACTGTCCCTTGAAGTGTGGTTTAACCTTGTAACGAACAGGCTCACCATTTTCATCTAACACACCGGCTACAGAACAGTAGAACTTGGGAGTGGTTCCGGTGCCTTCGTTTACTTTTTTATTGGCGACGCAGCTAATTGCCGCTGCGCGTCCGGCGGCATCAACAACGGGCGCGCCCGTGCGAGGGCCCTTCGCGCGGCTGTGACCGAGAACGGGATCGTAGTCCGGATCAGGTGTCTGAAAAACTTTGGCGGTTCGCTCTGCTTCCGCGCGAGCCTCAGCTGTGAAACAGTTTTTTTGCGCAAAAGTTGGCAGGCTAATAAACAGTAACAACGAAATGACGGCAAACGGTTTACTGGACATTGAATGACCTTCCCTCATGGCACGGATTATCGGCTCAAAACACATTGAGACGCCGGGTAATAGTTTTTAGCAAGGGGTGATTGGAATCTTAAGCCGACCGCACTCATTTGTCGACCCATTGATCGGTTGATCACGATCTAGTTCGTGCTGCTTCGTTCGGTTTCCTGTTGTTTGGTGGTCCTTTTTTCTTAGCAGCAAAACCGACTACGAAACTAGACGAAGCAGCTACGAAAATCACACAGAATGGATCGCGACCAATTAGTTTGACGACGTCAAACTAACGCTGCCTTCAAAATGAAGTTGACTGTTAAAAGGCGCCTCTCCCGGCGCCCTCGGCACCCGTTCATAAATGCCGTTCGAGTTTAAAATTCGCGCTTTAACGTTGTCTTTCAGGTAGGTGCCGAGTACGACCTCTTTCAGATAGCGTTTTAAGTTGGCATCAAGGATCGGAGTCACGACTTCCACTCGCCGGTCGAGGTTGCGCGTCATCCAATCCGCGGAGCCGATATACACGTCTTCATCTCCGCCGTTTCGAAAATAAAAGACCCTGCTGTGTTCCAGAAACTGTCCCACAATGCTTCTGACGTGAACCGTCTCAGAAAGTCCAGGCACACCGGGACGCAGCATGCATGAGCCGCGAACGATGAGGTCAATTTTCACTCCCGCCCGCGACGCGCGGTAGAGCGCATCAATGATTTCCAAATCTGTGAGGCGATTTATTTTCGCGGCAATGCGCGCCTCGCGGCCCGCCTGTGCGTGACCAATCTCACGCTCAATCAATGCCAGCATACGTTCGCGCAGATTTACGGGAGCAACCATCAGATGCGTATATTCGCGCGGCCGCGAAAACCCGGTCATGAAGTTGAATAAGTCCGTAGCATCGTCGCCTACCTCCGCATTCGCGGTTAACAATCCGAAGTCGGTGTAGACTTTGGAAGTCGTCGGGTTATAGTTGCCGGTCGCAATGTGAACATAAGTCTGTAGCCCTTGATCCTCCTCGCGAATTACCAACGCCACCTTGCTGTGCGTTTTTAGTTTCACCAGACCATAGACCACGTGCACTCCGGCTTCTACCAACCGATTGGCCCACTCTATATTGTTCTCTTCATCAAAGCGGGCCTTGATCTCAACTACGGCCGTAACCTGTTTGCCCTGGGCGCTGGCTTCAATCAACGCCTCCGGTATCGGAGAATTCTTGCCGGTGCGATAGAGACAGATCTTAATCGCCAATACTTTCGGATCATTAGCCGCGGCTTGTATGAATTCAGTGACGGTCGTATAGGCGGAGTAAGGATGGTGAAGCAGGATGTCCTGTTGCTTAATAGCATCGAAGAAGTGCCGCTTCTTACTCAGTGGAGCGGGAACCGTCATCCGAATCGGCTTGTCGCGCAGTTCCGGTTTGTCCAGGTTATAGAGCTGCATCAAGTCGCCCACGCCGAGGATCCCTCCGGTCACGTAAACATCGTCAGGTTCGATCTCGAGCGCCTTAGCCAAATACCAAACCATCTGATCCGGCATTGTCGATGAGACTTCCAGACGCACGGCGTTGCCAAAGCGGCGCTCGCGCAGCGATTCCTTTATTCGCCCGAGCAAATCCGATGCTTTGTCGTCCCTGATCTCGACATCGGCGTCGCGCGTGACTCGAAACAGATGACTCCTGCTTAGCCGCATGCTCGGGAACAGCGAATGTAAATTGGCGTCGATCAACTCCTCGAGCAGGATAAACCGTCGTCGCTCATCGTCGTTGCCGTCAGTGTCGCCGACTGGGACCAGGCGCGGCACCACGGGCGGCACTTTAATCCGCACAAAACGAGGGAGACTTCCTATCGTCACTGGCTCGTCGGAATTTGAGTCGACCTCGACGGTCAGCGCGATATTCAGACTCTGATTGGCTATGAACGGAAACGGGTGCGCAGGATCGACAGCCAACGGAGTCAACACGCGAAAAATATTCTTCATGAAATACTGGTTGAGAGTTTTCTTTTCGCCAGGCGATAGCGAATCGTATCCAACTATCTCGACGCCATTTTTTGCGAGCTCCGGCAAGACGGAATCATGAAGAATCTTCACTTGCTCTTTAACCATTGGCAGTACGCGCTTGCGAATGACTTTGAGCTGTTCTGGCGGGCTTAACTCCCCGGGCATGGGCTGAATGTCCTTAATCTCGAGCATCTCTTTCAGTCCCGACACTCTCACCATAAAAAACTCGTCGAGATTACTAACGAAGACAGCGAGGAATTTTAAGCGCTCGAGCGCGGGCACCGATTCGTCTGCAGCTTCCTCGAGTACGCGTTTAAAAAACTCGAGCTGGCTTAGATCACGATTGAAGACCGACCACGCCAGAAAGTGTTCCTCTTTGGCAGTCCTGGCTTTTGGCCTGGTGGCAACGCCCGGCGACAGTTCACCGTAGTCCGAGACGTCGGCTATGGCAGGGGCCACTTGATCGGGCGCAGTTTGCTTTGGATCGTCCATAACGCTGTTTGCGAGTGTAATGTAACGCAAACTGTTAGTTTGCGATCTGGTTGGTAAGCTGTCTGCCGGCTCAGCGCAAACTGACGGTCTGCTTACTTCACATTCTAACGCGCAATTCGCTCATCGAAAGTCTCAACTAACCAAATTCTTTAAGACGGATCATAAGTGCGCCGCGCCCGGACCGTTTTGAATTCCCCGGTTTCGATGATGTACGCAGTAAGTTTATTACCATAAACGCAGCCGGTGTCGAGACCGATGGCTTTTCTCCCGCGGCGCGGCTCCGGCGCCGGCCAATGGCCAAACAGCACCACCTTTTCTCCGTCGTATTCCTGATACCAGGGCGTACCATCGCGGGCAGCGCGATCCTTGCCTAAACTGCGTAACTCCGTCAGGTCATCGGTAGTTTGAGAGTGCAATGCCACGCCGGGGCGGATACCTGCATGCACCACCAGATGCGTTTGTAAATCAATCACGAAAGGAAGCGAGTTGAGGTAGGGAAGGTATTGATCCTTGTCCTTCTTCAACTCCTTGTGCGTGGGCTTCTGCGACTCCTTCAATTTGAACTTCTCGCCATTCCAACGCCGACGCAACGCCAAATCGTGATTGCCGATGACCGCCGAAAACTGCGCGTCAGTCATGAATCGCTCGAGCACTTGCCTGTTCTTTGGTCCCTTGGTAATCAGGTCACCAACCGAGACAAGGCGATCGTCGTCGCCAAAACTAACCTCCGTCAGCAGGTCTTGCAATTCGTCGTAGCAGCCATGAATGTCTCCAACGACGATCGTTCGCGATGCCATTTTCTTTTCGACCTTCTCCTGATGATTGCGTGTCCTCAACAGTAGGCCGGAAGCTTCGGGAGCGTCAAGGAAGCAACACATTGCTGGGAACGCAGACATTTTGCTGGGATCGCAGGTGTCCCCCCGCATGGAGTGCGAAAGCGCGATAGATTTTTAACTTTGGGGTCCGTACCGACTTTAGCCCGCAAGAACTTGTGTAAAGCTGGGAGCGCAGGCATCTTGCCTGCCTCAACGTTCGTGGCCACCGAGCAGCAGGCAAGATGCCTGCGCTCCGAGCCTCAGGAATTTTTGGCTTAACAAAACCGGTTGCGCTGCGCTCTCAGTGCGGGCGGGAGGCCGGCGGTCCCAGGTACCAACGGTAATTTCGCAGCGCGAACAACGCAAAGCAGGCAGTGATTAGTAGTAGAGAGAAGAGCAGCCGCTTACCGACTTTCCATTCTCTCCAACTACGGCCTTCAGGTTGATTAGCCGACTCAGCTGCATTCAACGCGCGCGCGTTGAGGCTCGCTCTTGAACTCTCCAGGATAGTCTTCAAACTGTCTACGGCTTTTCCTTCCACAATCCCACGCTTGATTTTGCCGAACGCGCCTTGCAGACCGTCAGCGCGGGAGCGGTTTTCATAAACCAGATACGCTGTCGAGCCTCCACCAGGGAAATTGACGAATGCCGTCAGCGCGAGTGACGAGTCAAAGTAATGGTTAGCGTAAATCTGCTTTGCGGCGATTAAGATTTGCGGGCCACTTCCCCGCTCACGTTTGTATATTCTGATGTGGTTGAAAGCTATGACCGGTTTGAGACCAAACTTAATCTTTGACCAAACAATCGCATTCTCCACCAGCAACATTTCCGGTTGCGCAAAACGCTTCAGGTGCGGCCGCAGATCAGGAAGTTCATTGCCAATGTAATTTGAGCCGGCCATCAGGGCCCGCTGCTCATCAGCGAGGCGGATGGCCGTCGACTTATCATTGTATTCAATGAGGGCTGCATCTCCGCGCGCCAGATAATCACTGACGTAATCGCTGAGCATTCGTTTGAGAAGTTGAGTTGCTTGAATGCGGTAGTCAGGCGCTTGCCAATTTACTTCTGCCTGAAGCCGCTCGATCATCAGGCGCGACAGCTTCAGCTTGCAATCTCCGACGACGCATCGTTTCAGGTCTTCGATATCACGTTCTTCAAAGGAGAGTGTTTGTAAGTCGGCGAGCGTGGGCGTTTCGCTGAACCTGCCAATCTCAAGGATGGCCGGGTCGCTCTTTTTGGTCATGCTTTCCCGAAAAGACTGCAGAAAAATATCCGCAGTCACTCCCAGGCTGACCAATCCGCAGACCGCCACTTCTCGCTTGTCAGTTGCGGGCAGGAGTCGGACAACGGTCTGGCCCTGACGCAGTGCAGCGAAATCGGTCTCGTTAAAGGTCGCGTTCGCGACGAGGATTTTGTGGAACTCTGAAACGGAGTTTTGACCCGGGGCGGCATTTGGAACAAAGCAGATTAGCGCGCAAAAGGAAATAATCCTTAGCAAACAATTAATCTGTCTTAGCATGTACCCGATCCTTGTATGCCTGAACAGTCAGTCTTTTGCGATTATCGAGGGGGAATTTAAGCGCAGCTTTTTCAGCTAGCTCTGACTTCTTTCATTACACAAGCGGGAGGCGAAACTCCCTGTCGCATGCGCTGTGCCATGCGCATGCAACCCGAATGGATTGAGAACGACAGGGGGAGACTTGACCACTCCTATTTCTGCGAACCGGCAAGCATCATTGTCCCATACAGAACGGAGTCTTTTATTGCTTCATAATCCTTTTAATATTATAGTCGCCAGCATCATTAGGTGGTCATCGCGCGATTGCCTCGCTCCTTATCGACTTTCCTTGCCCTTGAAAGTAAGGGATGAGGACGAGTTCTCTGAAGGTTAAAGACTTAATCGAAATCAAGCGCAGCAGCTTCACCAAACCTGGAACTGGAACCTCGCGATGTGAAGGGTGTAGTTCTACTTGACGCTCACAAAACTTGCGCCAGCACACCCACAATAGGCAACTGTCACGACATCGCACTTTTTCTAAAAAGGAGTCGTATGAGAACGATTGTGATTGGCTTCTTGTTAATCTTTGTCGTTGTCGTTCCGGCGCGCGGACAAGTGGCCTCAGCCAGCTTGCTCGGCGAGGTCAGAGACCAACTCGCGGCTCAGATACCCGGAGTCAAGGTGACGGCACGTCATGAGGCGATGGGCTTTTCCCGAAGCGTGCTCACCGGCAATGAAGGCAGTTATCGGCTTGACGACCTCTTGCCAGGGCGCTACGTCGTCTCGGCTGAGAAGCAGGGTTTTCGCACCTTGACGGTTGAGGCGATTGTGCTGGAGGTAAACCAGAAAGGAAAGCTCGACCTTGAGTTGCAAGTGGGAGAACCGCAAGAAACTGTGACCATCACGGCGGATGTGTCCCTCGTGCAAACTCATGACGCGACGGTCGGGTATCGGCTGGACACCAGGACGATTGGCGCTTTACCGCTCGATGGTCGCAATATCATCTCGCTCGTCACCCTTGGACCCGGAGCAATCCCCAGACAACTTGGCGGGTTCGGCCATGACATCATTAATGATGTGCAGGAAAATCGTGGCTCGGTGGCGATGAATCCTACGATCAATGGCGCGCGCTCGACAATGAACACTTTTCTGCTCGACGGAGGGATGAACACCGACCTCAACACGCGCGCCATTGCCGTCAATCCGCCGATCGAATCGGTGCAGGAGTTTCGTATTCTGTCATCTTTACCCTCGGCGGAATTTGCGCAGTCAGGCGGGGGTGTTGCCGATGTGGTAACAAAGTCCGGAGGGCAAGTATTTCATGGCAATCTTTTTGAATTTTTTCGACATGATTCGCTGGACGCGCTAAGTCTCTTTGCGGATCCGAACTTGCCGCGACCTGTCTTTCGGCAAAGCCAGTTCGGGGGATCTTTGGGTGGCCGATTGCCGGCTTCTTCAACTTTCTTCTTCGCCACCTACGAAGGCTTGCGTGGGAAGGCAGCCAGGACCTCCCAGAGTCTCGTCCCAGACGCGGCCTTGCGCAGCGGAGATTTTCGCGGCCGCAACACGATTTATGATCCCTTCAACGTAGACCCGGTAACGGGCGCAAGGCAGCCATTTGCAAACAACATAATTCCGGCTGGCCGGATTGATCCTATAGCGCGAAAGTTTCTGGACACATATCAGCCGCTGCCCAATCGCCCCCTCAGCGGCGCGGTAAACTATCTCGATTCCACGCCGAACAAGAACACCAGAGATAGTCTCTCAGCGCGTCTTGATCATGAGTTTCGCGATCACGGTCGAGTGTTCGGTCGCTTCACGCTCAATGATGATCGCAACCGACTGGCGACTGCGTTTCCGGAACGGCCTACACAAGAGAGAGTACGTGCGCAACAGGCAGTAATCGGACACAGCACCAGCGGCCAGTCATGGCTCAATGAAGCCCGACTCTCTTTCACTCGACTGAAGGTTCTTGAGTTACCTGAGAGCGCCTTTCAAAGTGATGCGACGAGGGACCTCGGCATCACAAGTTTTCCCAGTGACCCCTTCAACTTCGGGTTGCCTTTCTTTCTCGTGAGTAACTTCAACCTGGTGCTGGATACGCCTAACCGGCCCCAGACACAGCGAGATAATCTGTGGAATCTGTCGGAAGGAATCACCTTCAACAAGGGCGCGCATACCCTGAAAACGGGCTTGCAGTTGATCTACTTCCAGCTAAATTATTTACAGAGCCAGCTTTCGCGTGGCCGCTATACCTTCACTGGAGCCTTCACCAGCAATCCCCAATCCCCTTCTCCTTCGGGTGATCCATTCGCAGACTTCCTGCTCGGGTTCCCGCAGAGCACCGACCGCAGCGTCGGTCAGGCGCAGGCGTATTTGCGGCAAACCAATTATGCCGGTTACCTACACGACGACTGGCAAGTGAACGGCCGGCTAAACCTTAGTTTCGGTGTCCGCTATGAATACTTCTCTCCTTACCATGAGACGCGTAACAATCTGCTGAACCTGGATTACTCGACCATCCCGGCCCCCCCGCAATTGGTTCGATCCAGTGAAGCAACTGAGCCGGACCGAAATAACTTCGCACCCCGCGTCGGTCTGGCCTGGCGGCCGCCGCTCTCCTTCCTGGAGCGTCGGAATACAGTGCTGCGTGCCGGATACGGAATCTATTACACCCCCGAGATCGCCACCGAAGTCTATGATCTGGTCCGCAACGGGATCATAAACGAGACGAACCAAACCGCTGGTGACGGCACTCCTCTGCTCACCTTGAGCAACGGCTTCCCGCAAACGGCGAGCACTGGTCTACGCAGCTACTTCGGACTCGACCCGCGAGCGCGAACTCCTTACATGCAACACTGGAGTTTGGGCCTTCAACAAGAGCTTCCGACTAAGATTCTGCTGGACGTTGCTTATGTCGGTTCAAAAGGAACCAAGCTGGGCAAATCGCGGATTTTTAATACGCCCGCACACATCGAGACTGGCGAGAACTTGCCTCCGCGTCCAGGCGACCTTCAGTCGTTGCGCACGTGGCCCCAGCTCGGCAGGCTCATCCAAAGACAGCATATCTCCAACTCCTCTTTTCATTCGATGCAGATCAAGGCCGAGCGACGCTTTTCCGGTGACCTGGCGTTTCTGGCAAGCTTCGTTTGGGCCAAGTCAATTGATAACGGCGATACTGTGTTGAATGGACTCTTTGACAGTGTGACCGCGCAGGATGAGAGGAATTTGCAACTGGAGCGCGGCCTTTCCTTCTTCGACGTGCGTAGGCGCTTGAGTGTCGGGTTTATTTACAATCTGCCGAAGCCGAATTTTCTGCGACCCCTGTTGGCCCACTGGCAGGCCAGCGGTATCCTGACGATGCAGGATGGCACACCGCTCAACCCCGTTTATTTTTTCTCCGACTTCGCCAACAGCGGCACACCAAACCGGCCCGATGTGGTGGCGGGACAGAGCATCTCGTTGCCGCGCAACCAACGTTCAGCAGACCATTGGTTCAACACCGCAGCTTTCCAGTCACCAGCACCGTTCAGCTTCGGCAACGCGGGACGCAACATTATCCCAGGACCTGGGAACCTCCTGTTCGATTTCGCTCTACATCGACGGTTTGAGATTCGTGAGGGGCAAGCTATTGAGTTTCGGGCGGAGTCTTTCAATCTCTTCAATCATCCCAACTATGGTATTCCGCTTCCCTTCGCCGACTTTGGCCCATTCTTCGGAAAAGTCGTGGCAGTTGGAGAGCCGCGCCGGATTCAATTTGCTTTGAGATTTGACTTTTAGCAGGCCGCGGCCGGTGGAGAAGCAGAACAGACCGGAAACAGGACGGGCGCAGCGTTGGGAGAAGAAGAATTTTCTCAAGACTCGAGGAGCATTTCGGGTTGGCGGAGAGCCAAAAACCTGGGGCGCTCCTTTTTCGTTTTTCTGTCCGCGTCATGCCTCTTCAATTTCGGCATGTTCATGTTTGTCCTGCTCTACAACCTCTATCTTCTGGATATCGGGTACAAGGAAGACTTCATCGGATGGATGTCGAGCGCCACGACGGCGGGCAACATGATAGGGACGGTGTTCGCCGTCATTTTAAGTCGGCGGATCGGATTACAAAGATCTGTCATCGTCTGTTTTGCTGCCACGGCCACCATCGCGGCAATGCGCTCATTGGTAGTTGGACGGGGGGCCTTGCTTGCCCTGGCCTTTGCCGCGGGCCTGTTCTTTGCCGTCTGGGCTATCTCGATTACGGTCATCGTGGCCCAGGCGACGACGGCTGAAATGCGTCCACTGGCCTTCAGCGTTTATCTCTCAACGGTAATCGGCATCGGCATCATCGCAGAACCCACAGGGGGACATTTGCCGCTGTGGCTGAACTACCTGTTTGGGCCAACCGGTGCAGCCCAAAGCAAGCAGTGGGCTTTGTTGCTGAGCGCTGCCATTGTTTCGTTGGCGGTCTGGCCCACTATTTATCTGGGGCTGCCGCAGCCCGCGAAGGATGCACGAGCATCTTATCCGCGCAGCTCGTTCGTCCTGCGCTTCCTCATCGCGGTGGCTGTCTTGAACATCGCTACCGCCTCTTTCAATCCCTTTGCCAATACATATTTTGCGAACTACCTGAAAATGCCGACTCAGCATATCGGCTACGTCTTTTCCGGCAGCCAGCTGGCCCAGGTAATCGCAATTGTGCTCTCACCGTTGATCCTTAGGAAGTTTGGTATGATCTGGGGCGTTGTGAGCATGGAATTGGCTGCCGCATTTTCTCTCGCAACTCTGGCTACCGGGCCACCAGTGCTGCTTGCTACTCTGGCTTTTGCGGGCTACATGTCTTTTCAATGGATGGACGAGCCGGCCATGGAAAGCCTCTTGATGACCAGGGTCGAGCCACATGAGCGAAGTGGTGCGTCGGCGATGATGTACATGGTGATTTTTGCGTCTGGCGCACTGGCCGCGCCGGTGGCGGGTGCCGGCCTGGCACGCTTTGGGTATCCACCAATCGTGGTGGCGGCGTCGTTTTTACTATTACTCGGAGCTTTACTCTATGGCTTTTTGTTGAGAAGGTCCGACGGCGAGACCACGTAGATCCTACTGGCCGCTTGGCCTGAGGTTAGGCAAGATCGATTGCCCACCGCTTCACCTTGCACCGAATTGCAGAAAACTGACGGAGAAAATTTGACGACGAGCACCGAAACGATTGGTCACACGCTTAGTGTGGCCGCGACGTTCCGGGTCTACGATGGATATGGCAGCATGGGCGAATACATTGTACTGGGCATGGCCCGGGCTGGGGCGGTCGTGAATGTGATTCCACTTTTGATTGACCTGAACGGGACTTTGGACGAGTTCAAGCAAATCTTCTGCGCTTCCCGGCCTGGGATAGTTGGTCCAGTTTTATATTTTTGTGGGCCAAGCGACTGGTTGGACCCATTTCGCGTAGTTGAGGATTTGTTTATCAACACCATGTGGGAAGCGGACCAACTTCCCGCAGTCTGGTCGGAACGGCTCAATCTGGCACGTGCCGTGATCGTGCCCTCGCGATTTCTGGTAGAGGTTTGCCGCCGCAGCGGCGTCAATGTTCCCGTTGAGGTCGTGGCCCAGGGAGTGGATCCCGACGTGTATCGCTACGAGCACAGACCGGAACGAGCTGGCTTGACGACGCTGATGGTCGGTACGGTCGATGATCGCAAACACATCGATGAGGGGATCGCTGCCTGGAAACTCGCCTTCGAGAGTGACCCGCAAGCTCGGCTCGTTATCAAATCCCGGTTTCAAAAAGGAAACTATGCCTTTGACGACCCGCGCATTAGCTTTTTCAAACAGGACGAGGCGACGAGGGGAATTGCCCACTGGTATCGTGAAGCCGATGTGCTCCTGGCGCTGGGAAATGAAGGCTTCGGACTTCCCCTCGTGGAAGGCATGGCGACCGGATTACCGGTCATCGCTCTGAATTCCGAGGGGCAGGCTGATATCTGCGCTGAGGCTGGTGATTGTTTGTTGCCGGTTGACCCCAGTGCCTGGGTCCCTTACAACGATCCTTACTGGGGACCGGCTGGTGTGCAAGCGGTGCCGGGAGTCGAAGATGTTGCGGAGCGACTGCGTTGGGTTGCCGGGCACAAAGACGAGGCGCGTGAAATGGGCCGGGCGGCATCAGAATGGGCACGCACGCACCGGAACGTTTGGGCCATGGGACCAGCCATTCTCGAGGTAATGGAACATTACGCCAAACCTGCCCGCTCCTTGCGCCGTGCAATCAGTTTCTAAATTCGCCGCGCGATCTGATAGTTTGCCGCCTGGTCGCGATCGGCTGAGCTCAGACACTCACGATAGAGGCGATTCAGACGCGCTGCCTGATGCTTGAGTGTTAATCCTCCAATAATCGTCCTTCGCGCTTCCAGACCTATTTCTTTTCGCAGCGCCTTGTTTCTCAAAAGGACGGCGATGGCTTGTGCCAGCTCCTGGACATTGCCGGGTTGGATGAGCCAGCCGTTTTCTCCGTGACGAACAATCTCTTCAATTCCCTGATGGCGGCAGCCGATAATTGGCTTTCCGGTGGCCATCGCTTCGAGGTAGACGCAACCCATCGCTTCATCCTGGCTGGGCAGGGCAAAGACACTGCACCGTTGCATCGCCTCGGCAACAGCTCGGCGGCTTTGACGACCGACAACTTCGACCCGCTCGGCAATCTTCAATTCGTGAGAGAGCGCCACCAGGCGCGAGCGTTCCGGCCCGTCATCAATAATCTGGTAGCGAAGACAGGGATAGTTCGGAGCCAGTTCTGCGACCGCCCGAATGACTAACTCATGTCCTTTATCTGGAACCAATCGTCCCACGCTGAGGATTGTCGGAATCGAGTCCTCGGCGTCGTTGCGCGGCGGACTGAACCGAGATGTATTGACGCCGTTGTAGATAACAGTTGGCTTGGTTAAACTGCCCATCGTATCAACCAGCACCCGGCGCACCGCCTCGCTGACACAAATACTTCTGGCGGCGTTTCGATAGACGAAGCGCGAAGAGCGGTTAACCCACCGACGCAGGAGTCCTTTTTCTCTCCGGGTGGAAAATACATCGAGTCCGTGAATGGTCACGAGAAAAGGGATCCGCAGTTGGCGAGAAAGCAGCGCAGCGGCGTGTCCACACGGCAAAGCTGACTGAGCATGGATCAGGTCAATCGGGTGATTCCGGTGCAAGAGACTCACGAAATGGGCCAGGCGTGCGTAGAGTAGCAAGCCCCAACTTCCGTAAGCTAGCCTGCCTGGCAGTTGCGGATAACGAACCCGGATCGCCTTAGGCCCTCGCTCGCTGGACTTGAAAGTTCCCCAGGAGATTGGCTTGGCCGCAATGACTGTCGAGATGACGTTGAAATCTGAAAAGTATTCGAGCGGCTCAGCCACAAAGCTTCCGTCGATTTCATCACTCTCTGAGGGATAAAACGGTGTAAGCGTCAATACATGAATCGGTCGCGATTCACAGGCGTGGCCCGTAGATCTGGCGTAATCCATCTACCTTTACCTAATCGTTGATGATGAGCAGATTTTCTGAGGTTCAGTCACAGCGCATCGTAGCGCGAAGTTTATCTTAGCAGTAATTATTTTTGAACTTGGGCGTTGCGTCAGGTTAACTCCTTCGAGTTGAAACCTGGTGCAAGACCGGTGGAAGTAGGAGCTGAGCAATCACAGACAAGCCCGCTGGCGTGGCGATAATCGACAAATGAACATCAACGATTTCCTTCCGGATAAGGTTTGTATCAACCTGGATCGAAGACCTGAGCGCTGGAAAAAGGTCCAGTTCCAGTTTGCCCTTCATGATCTCAAATCTGTAAGGCGCTTTCCGGCTTTGGATGGAGTTACGTTGGAAGTTCCACCCGGTTGGGAAGGCTCACCAGGGGCATACGGGTGTCTGCAGAGCCACCTGGCGGTCGTTCGGGAGGCGCGAGACAATGGACTAGCTCGAATTTGGATACTTGAAGATGATGTCGTTTTGGATTCTGATTTCAATGACAAATTCTCGCGCTATGCCGAACAAGTGCCATCCGATTGGGATATGTTGTTTTTCGGCGGTCTGCATCTCTTTGTCCGTCCGCAGAGAATTTCAGACAACATCTCCAGGTTAGCTCATTCCTTCTCCACCTTTGCTTATGCGTTGAGGCAGACGGTTTACGATTCCTTTATCGAGATAAACTCGAGGTCGCTCATGCCGGTGGATCTAAATAATGTCGTCCTACAACAGAACTTCAACTGTTACTGTTTCGCGCCGCCTCTGGCCTGGGTGGCTGAGAATTATTCCGACACCCAGAACAAGTTTTTATATCCCTGGTATTTGAAGGAAGGACTAGTTATTGCCAGTCCTGAACTGGAGCGGATACAAAAGCAAAGCGTCGTGATTCTTGCCCACCGGGACTGCACTCCCGACCGCAGCCAAACTCGAAATTTGCATTTCAAACTCGACTATTATTCAAAGTGGTATCCTCACGTTTCACTCCTGGTCGTGGAGCACGACCAGCGTCCCAGCCTTGATCCCCAGACCTTGCGCGAGGGTGTTCAATATGAATTTTTGCAGGACGGCAGTGGTTTCAATCCGGCGCGCTGCTTTCAATTGGGATTCGAACTGTTTGAGTCGAGGAAGGAGTTTTTTGTTTTTTCCGAGAGTGATATTCATTTGGACCGCGAGAATATCGTCGCTAATTTGGAGTTGTGTCTGCGATATGATTTTGTCAGCTCCTTCAGACATCTGATTGATTTGTCGGAGGAAGACACCAGGAGGTTGATCGAGGGCAAAGAGATCGACCTCAGCGCGTATGGACGACGTGAACGAAGTGACATTTGCAGTGGCTCATGCATTTTTACTCGAAAAGGCCTCCAGAGGATCGGAGGCTGGACAGACGCGAATGAGGCTACAAAAGATGAGACTCAATCACGAAGAGTGAGGCGCATGCTTTCGGTTTTTGAATCACCTAACCGGGCGCTGCGTTTGTCTCAAACCCAGTTTAATCCAAGGTAAGCAGGGAGCCCAGCTTTCCCGAAACTGTCCGACGCGCCGCTTTCTCTGTGCAACCTCAGTGTTCTCTGTGTCTCGATGGTTGTTTTTCGCGCAATTCATTCACCACAGAGGCACAGCGAACGCGGAGCCTGCACAGAGAAAACAGGGCTCCGGCCAACTTTTCGGGCAAAGCTCAGGGAACCCTTTAGCTAATAATTCGAGGTTGATCAAGTCGATGAATGCTGCGACAAGGCAGGGCTTTTTTGACATCAATGAGCTGCGGCGAGAGCTGGCACTCATAGATCTGGATCCGAAGTTTGGGCGCATGCTGAAGGACAAGAATGTGATGATCGTCGGGCCGGCCGAAACCATGCTGGGCACGCGCCAGGGAGAAATGATTGATTCGCACGACGTGGTGGTGAGGTTCAATACGGCGATTCAATACCTGCCCTTCCCGAGTGATCTGGCAAGAGATATCGGGACTCGAACGGACGTCTTGTATTGCAACAACGAAGTTTTAATGAATGGAATCTTTCATCAAAAAGGCATCTCGCATGAAACCTTCAAGCAGGTCTGCGCCGTGGCCGGGATCAAATATCTGGTCAGTACGAATAATGACTTCACGTTCCCGGCTCATGATGAGCCCGAGCCGAAGTGCCGAGCTGAGTATCGAGCCTTCAAACTATTTCTTCAGCAGCAGGATATCGACATCGAATTCAGGATGTTGTATTCCACCAACGTAATCGTCAGGAGACTGCTGGACGGCTATGTCGGCAGAACAGGATTCCTGGGCATCGTGGATTTATTGGCTTACGACATTCGCCAGCTGACAATTACCGGGATGACTTTCTACCACAAGGGTGGTCACCTTTTTCTTGAAGATTGCGTCAGCGAGCTGCATCCGATGAAGAACCATCAGGGGCTGGAGCCATCGGGGAATATTAAGGGCCATAATTCATATCTTGAGCTTGAATTGCTGGGGAAGCTCCTCATGCTTCATGGAGCAAAGCTGAAAATTGACGAACAAGTCCAAATGCTGATAGACGCTCGCCGCCCGAGAGAATAGCCCGGATGAAAATTACTCTGGTGATTGCTTCGCTTTACGGAGGTGGCGCGGAGCGCGTGGCGTCTAACATGGCGAACTACTGGACGGACAACGGTTGGGAGATCTCGATCCTCACAATGTGCGGAAGCAACAACGCCTCCGCTTATGACCTGAATTCGAAGGTAGTTCGTCATGACCTTGGCGCCAGACCCTCTGGTCATTCCATGCCGGATCAGAGGTCATTAGCAGTGCTCCTTGAAATGCTCAACAATAGTTCTGTTGCTGAGCGGAGCATCTTCACCTTAGATTTTAATCTCATTCTCGCCTTACGAGATGCCATCATCAGCACTGCTCCCGAAGTCGTCATTTCATTCATCGATGTCACCAACGTAAGGACGCTGTTAGCCACTCGCGGACTGCGTTTTCCGGTCATTGTCACAGAGCATTGTGATCCCAACCACAATTATCTTGGCGAAGGATGGGAGGGCTTGCGAAGGCGTAGCTATACTCGCGCGGAGTGTCTGACAGTTCCCAACGAAGAGATCGTCTCTTATTTTTCAAGCGTCATGGATGGACGTGTGCGAGTGATACCTTACCCGATATCAAACGGTGCCCACGCTGTCGTTGCCGAAAGCAGCGCACGGCGCAAGGAAGGCCGGACGCTGCTGGCTGTGGGCAGGTTGGCACATGAGAAAGGCTTCGATATGTTGCTGGAGGCGTTCGCTCTAATCGCGCCGCGGCAGCCATCCTGGTGTTTGCAGATTTTGGGAGATGGAGAGCTGCGATCTCAGTTGGAGCAATCCGCGGCCGCACTGGGACTGGCACAGCGGGTGCGATTCGGCAGCTTTACGAAGTTGCTCTTTGAGGTCATGCGGCAGGCAGACTTGTTCGTCCTGCCGTCGCGTTGTGAAGGTTTTCCGAATGTTCTGCTTGAGGCGATGGCTTGCGGGCTGGCGGCAGTGAGTTTTGACTGCCCCAGCGGTCCCAGGCATATCATCCGAGATGGAATTGATGGAGTGCTTGTGCCGCCTCAGGATGTGCCAGCTTTGGCGGCGACGCTGGAACGCCTGATGGAGGATGAAGCCGAACGCCGGCGGTTGGCTGCAATGGCACCACAGGTGTTGAAGCGTTTCGGGATGGAGAAGATCATGAACATGTGGTCGCAACTGGTGTTGGGTTGTAATGCTTAACGCGTAGTGGCGCAGTTTAAAGTTTTTCTCTGTGCAACCTCTGCGACCTCTGCGTCTCTGTGGAGAATTTCGATAACCAAGTACTTAACCACAGAGATGACAAATTGCGACACTACCGCTTAAAGCGTTCGTGAAAGTAATGAGGCCCACCAATAAGATAATTCAAAGCCTGTGGATCGGTTCAGAACTGTCCCTGATGGAGCGTTTATGCATAGCTTCATTCCTGGCGCAGGGACATGAGTATCACTTGTATGTTTATGAAGACGTCAAGCACCTTCCTGACGGAACTCTAATCAAAGATGGGAACGAGATATTGCCCTCGTCCATGATCTTTCAATATCGTGAGTTCAAGTCGTATGCCGGGTTCTCAAACTTCTTTCGCTATAAACTTCTATTGGAGAAAGGGGGATGGTGGGTGGATACCGACATGGTTTGTTTGCGACCCTTCGACTTCGCGGACGCCTATGTCTTCTCGAGTGAAATGAGCGAGGGCCTGGAAGTGACTAACTGCGGAGCTATCAAGGCCCCCGCCGGCAGTGACGCGATGGGGTATGCCTGGCGAATCTGCCAACAGAAGACTATTGAGAATCTGGTGTGGGGAGAAACCGGTCCTGGATTAATGGACCAGGTGGTGCGGCTTTTCTCGCTGGAAGAGTTTAGGCAACCGTCTCAAGTATTCTGCCCTATCAGTTATTGCGAGTGGGATAGCGTATTGCAGCCCGGTGCGGTGCGATCATTTGATAGCACCACGCATGCTGTGCATTTGTGGAATGAAATGTGGAGGCGCGCGTCTCTGGATAAAGACCAAAAGTTTCACCCGGACTGTCTCTACGAAGAACTCAAAAGAAAACATTTGACTCAATAGAGAAACGCATACCGTTCGAGGAACTTCTCGTATCTTTCAGCGGCGATGACATGTTCTAAAACCACATTCTTATCATAGCCTCTTGGGATAAATGTCTTCATCATTTCTTCTTTCCAGACTTCAACACGACTCGGGTCACCTCTATTTTCAAAATAACCCCTGACGATAATATCCCAATCGCGGATTCTTTCGACGAACGATGGATGAAAGAATTTCTTGAGCTTCGGATTTATCGCTAGTTCGTAGTGAGTCCGCTTGTAAGCGTTCGCCATGGCTTTGCAAAACAATTCCCTGCCCTGTTGAGAGAGGTCTTTCCCGGCCCGGTAAATTATTTCAAGACAATCCACAGCGCCAACGACATACCTGACCCCGTCATAGATGCCCCAGATATACAGTTCATCAAGCGCCGTCCCGGCATGCGCTCCCAATGATTGAAAATTTTCTACCGTAGCATCGGCGAGATTAAGATTGTCATGATCCATGAAGATAACCTTGATTTGCCATTGTCCGTTGGCCCAAACGCTTCTCAATCCGACATTTCGCGGGACAAACGACTCGCCATTGGTGCTGGCTCTGACTGCCAGTAAGGTTCCCCAGAACTTTCCCATCTGCTGCATCGCGGCTGAGAAGTTATGGTCCGCCTGGGCGCGGTTCGCCGCAACCTTGAACGCGTCGTCCACATATTGCCCGTAGCTTCGATACTTACCAGCAGGCGGCTGGTAAAGACATAGGACCTCATCCAAAACCTCATCGGCCAACCGTCTATCATCCAGACTGGAGTGTCCGGTCTTCAGACCGTTCGTGAAATAGGTTTCGGCGCCGTCGTCAGACAGATAAGCGGCCAACCGGTCCAGTCTAAAAGAGCTGGTGCCGGAGATGATCGCCTGCGTCGGCGAAGCGTGTCCGAGAAACTGTACGGTTAGGCCAACGTCACCGGGGATGTCGAACAACGGCGATTCATGCTCATCATTAAATGAATCGATTACCGCTCTCATGGCCACGCGCATTTCACCGAATTCACGTCCGAAAATCTCAGGCTCGGTAAAATAGTCAAGAATATTTTCGCCAGTCCCGTTTACCTGAACGTTGTAGATGGATGATCTCGAATGAAAGGTAGGCAAGGGGGCTTCGGTCGCATGTATCGAGCGATAAATGCCTGACAACCTGGAAACTGACTTCGACTCGTATCGCAGGAGCCATTGAGTCGAGCCGCCGTCAAGACGGTGAGACGGAGGAACCAATTCGCCTTGACGCTTGTGTACGACGCCAAGCGGATAGCGTCCTCTCCGCCCGGCTCGCTTGATTTCAAACTCCAGATCACTTCCGGGAGGTTTGATGACTATCACGACAGCGGTTAAGGGATACTCGACGAGCGCGTTTAGTTCAGACCCGGTTGAATCGGACACCCAATAGACGTCATATGTTTGGCGGAGTTTTTCGAGAATGCGAGCCTCGTAGGCAGGCATTTGAGCTAAGGCATGTTTGTCTTCTACTTCAACGGAGGAGGGCTGAGCAGGATCGAGGTCCATGAGACCCCTGGAGGTATTGACGTGCCTGAGGATTCGATCAACCACCTCGTCGGGTTGGAAGATGTAACGCGCCAGTGAGAGCTTGCACTCACGGCGCGAGAGGGCAATAAAGTTTATCAGCGCCCTTTTAGTCGTTCGACTTCCCCTGATTTGATTGTGGACCCGCTCGAGTCTTTCCAGTTTGCGCCGCAACTCAAAAGTGAAACCGCTAAGGTCGATTGCCGAGAAGCCCTCCTGTAAAACGGTATCACTAACTTTCAAAGGTGGGCCGATGTCTGGTTTAAGTCTGAGTTGAGTCAGGAGAACATCGAATTCTTGTAGATTCTCTGGAGGGATTTTTAACACCTGATGCTCCAGCATCAGGATGGTAAGCCGCCTGATCTCCCAACTGTCACCTTCATTTCCCTGTGAGACAGCAAGCAGCTTGAGCATCAAACTCCGATTGTATGATGGGCACTGCAGGAATGAGTTAAAGAGTTCGTAGGCCCGAAACGGATCATCGAATTCAGTTGCCAGGGTATTGAACAAGCGCTCCGGCTTAAGGGTCGAGGAATGCCTTGCTAATGTTTTCATGCCTCGTTGGTCGGCTCTCGCCCGCTTTTGAGTTTGATCTCAGATTTGTTGAGAGCAAGACTGAGAGCCACGCGGTGAGGTTTGAAAGCACGGCTGCTCGAAAGAGAGAGTGGGTCAAAACTCCCTTCGGTATGTGCCGCTTGTTGATAGAGCATCAAGTCGCGCGCAGTTCAAGTCTGTCGCTGGAGCCTCAATTGATCCGCGCCCTACTTCTTGCCACCCTTTTTACCACCGCCACCGCCGCCTGAAACCACGCCTTTAGGACCTTTGACGCTCTTGCCGCCTTTGCCGCCTTTCCCGCCTTTGCCCCCTTTGCCCCCTTTACCTTTCTTCGGGCCAAGTGGGCTAACGCCGCCGAGCGCCAGAGCGAGCGCGATAGCTAGTTGTTGGGCGCATGAGCGTTCCAGGATGATCGCAACCACATCTGAACCTTTACCACCATTCTTTTTTTTGCCTCCCATCGTTATCATCTCCTTCAAGTCGAAATAGAATTCTGCTGGTCTTCGGTTTGCGAGGGAATGCCGCCGGCAATCAACCTTGACGAGTGGAAATCAGCGAAATATTCGACGAATGACCCACGCCTACAGTGCGATGCCGGAGAAGAGGGATTTCTTGTCCGGCAAAGACATCCAACCGAGCTCGATTACGGATTCGTAGCCTTATCCTTGGTCGCTGGTTTGATCCTAAAGTCATCGAGACGATCTTTGCCTGGGGGTGGAACTGGCCGGGCGGGCGCCGGCGCCGCAGGCGTTGCCGGAACACAGACCGCTTGGCTGGCCGGCGCGGGTCTTCCGTCCGTCACCCTAAAAATGCCCCACAAACCAAATTGGGCCTTGTCGGGAACGAAAGCGCTATACAGGTAATCGCCGGCGATTTGCGCTGGCCCACCAGCCTCGTCTATCACAATGTCGTAATGGGCCGTCGAGCCAAGATTATCCAGAGAACCCATCCATTGCGAGAGTTTGTTATCGCCTATCTTTGTAGAGCCCGCGGCATAAGGGTTTCTCTGCCAGACGTGGCCGTGCAGGCTGAAGACCTGCACGATTCCTGTGCCCGGAGGATGCAGCATCCGGAAGCGAACCCTGGCTCCTTTCGGCGCAGTGAAGATTGGGGTTTGCGGTTCGGCCTTGACCAACCCATTCGACACTGAACATTGATTATCACCATTTGCGGCAAAGGTATTAGAGCTCGCATTGCCGAACCGATAATAGGTTGGCTCCGTGCCATAGTTAACTGCACTGATCGTTCTCTGCGAACTGGGATTACCTACCTTCAGGTCCTCCGTCATCATTACGACGAACTCGCGGAACCCTTTTCGCAGATTGATGTTGGCAGCGGCACGGGTCAAGAGCTTGGTGTTTGGGTCTTCGAGTGGCCCGCAGCTAAGTTGTGCGGGTTTCCCGTTCTTATCCAATCCCTCGCAGGTAATCTGAGCCTCAGTTGTCCCTTCCGGCTCGATCACCATCGAGCCGTAAAGACCGTTGATGTGCTGCAGCAGCGGATCTGAGGGCATCAAGTTGAGAGCGCCGAATTCAATTGGCGTATAGTTCAGGGTTCCGTTTTGATCTCTCTTGATACTGCCGGCGTACCACTGGTATTGAGCCGGGGAGCCGCCGATTGTTGCCACCTGATTCTTACTTGTGTCGTAGCCGACGTTAATGCCGCTGCTGGTGGTCGCATCGTAAGCGAGGAGTTGCGGCTGCAGGCCGACCATTTTAGACGGCTTGAGCTGAAGCACCGTCGCCGGTTGGTTCACCACCGCAGGTTGGTCGAAAGGAGGTTGAAGGGTGTATTTCTGTTGAAGAACCTGGGCCGACGAACTAATTCCGTTTCTCAAAGTGACATTGATGCAATCGCCCGCGGCGGCGCGCAAAATGAGCGGTTCCCTGGGCACGCCTTTCTTAAGCTGACCGTTGGCGAGGTCGGCAGTGAAGACATACATCAACCCGAGCGGATTTGTGAGCTGTGTATTGGGCGTGCCGGTTCCCTGTCCGCGACTGTTGAGGATGAGTGCCTTTTCCGGAAGACCGTGTTCGACGTCTATCGCCGTAATATCGAAATTCTTAATCCTGGTTGACGGATGATCTTTCGGGCAGGTCGAGTAATCAGTTTTGTTCGTCGCGGCAACCGGATTGTTCGGCAACGGCTGCAAGTTCTTAGCCTCCGCGGTCGGGCTGTAAGCGCGCAGCAGTCCCCACATCCCGTTTGTGATGCCATTGTCCCCGGCGCTGGCAACGTATAGATGATCCGCAAAGTTGCACGGAGCGCTCGTATCGTCCGGACATGGATTCACTGTCTGGGTGGAAGACAGCGGCGATCGGAAATGCATCTCAGTGTGCTCGGACAGCCCCATCGCCTGGCTGCTTCGATACCCTGAATTGTTCCATGCCGACTCAGCGAGCCAATTCACTCCGCGTATGTTGAAGAAGTGGGCCAACTGGTGAGCGCCCACCAGTAGACGCACTTGCACCGGATCATTTTGATAAGTACGCAGCAGAGGTGTAAAGGGATCGCCATTGGGAGCAAGTGTCGGCGCCTGCTTCAAGGTGGAGTCGAACGCAGACGACAGGTCTGCGAACTGGCCCACGCGCCACGGCACTGGCTCGTTGCGATAATTCAGTGAAAAAGTGCCGACGGTCTGGCCGCTGCTAATCAGTTGCGGTGTACTCGGAGTGGCCACGCGGTTGGCCGGATCAATGTTTCTGTACCCGATGGCTGGATCGGGACTGGGAATGACTGGGCCCGTACCGCCCACATTCCTGCTGTAAGCGAGTTGAAAGTCCTGAAACTCCAGCGCGAACTCGCGGAAGCTATCTGCCCCGTTAGTGCCTGAGAGAATGTCGGCCTTCCAACTGGTGGGGCCTCCATCGGGGCGCACAGGCGAAGCACCCGCACCACCCATGATTTTACCGGTTTCGGAATTACGCCAGCTCGCAGTCGACGGTTCGACCAGTAGACCAGCGTAGAGACCGGCCTGCTGGTGTGTGGACGGGCCATAGTGGTCGTGAGTGAAAACGGTTCCCAGGGTGCGGTCCTTGCCGCCATTGTCCAGCACCGGGTCGGCGTACCACCGCTGTACGGTCGTTTGCGCGCCGGCCCATACGTGGCAGCGCGCCTGATTCTCGTTCTTCGAGCAATCAATGATGCCGGAAGGTGGATCCTTGAGTTTGAGTCCAGGATTGGACTGTCCGTTCCACGTCCCGCCCGTGTTGTTTATCGCGTGGACAATTTCCTGGACCTCTGTCGGACTGAATGTGCCGTCTTCGTAGTTGTACCCGTTTGCGGCGCCGTCGGAGCCTTGCACGTCAAACTTCACGAGGTGGACGTGCTGACCTAGAATGTCCGTCGGCGTGCGTACTTGAAAATCATCTGCCTTGTAGTAATTGGGCACGAGGTTGGTATGCCACACCTCTACGACCTCTCCTGAATTGGCGCGGAAGAAAAGAGGCTCAGGTGCGCGCCGCGGAATATTCGCATTAGACGGGTCAGTTACATAGTTGCTTGTCGGGATGACGTCTTCCCACAAAGAGAGTATTCGCTGCTGCGGAAAGTGCCAGCCCGTAGGGTTCGTTGAGGCAGGGTTTGCCGGATTACGGTTGAGGGTCACATCAAGTTGGAAGACCGCAGCCTTGTAACGACGCGGCACTTTGCCGCCCGCTACATCACCTTTTAGATCAATTCCCGGATCCGCGAAAGGCGCACCCAACTGTGAACCAAACTGGTTCTGGGCCGCATAATTGGCCGAAGGCTTGCGCGGCAGTCCGTTGGTTACAAAGAATCCGGGCAGTCCGTCCGGCTTAAAGCTGGGTTGATTTCGCGTCGAGTTGAATTTCATCGCCGCCTGCTCCACCTTCGTGCCCTGTTCGGGAAGTTGAATTGCGTTTAGGTATCCCAGCATTTGGTTCTGATGGTTCTTGCAAGCCGCGATGAAAGTATTATTCTGGTTTTCCTTGCAGTTGATGAAGAAGTCTTTGCTCCAATCATATTTGCTGTGTACTTCGTTGATGACCGTGCCGCCGGTAACTAAATGGCGAGGCAAACCCCCGTCCAGATACTTATTCGGCACAGGATTGCCCTGTTGGTCTAACTCAGGAGCGAAGTCGAGTGGGGGATGAGGCGCACGCGTTCCGGCGACGGCTGGAATGAAGAACGGATAGCCCGGATACATTCCCTTATTCAGATCATCCTGATTTACCAGGGCGGCATAACCTATCGCGGTTGCGCCGCTGCCGAGGGCCGGGCAATCGCTGCCGACCATCTTGGCGGGGTTGTAGGAGGAATCGACTTGACAGATCTTTACTCGGGCCGGAATTGGGGCCATCGCTAAGGTCGGCAACGGAACAAGCGCGGGGATGGGCACACCGCTCGCAATCTCGGCGTCAGGCAGCGCCCGATTCCAGCCAGACTTGCTTACCTTTCCGCTTTCCAACACGGTTCCGGCCTCGAAGACATCATGCACACGCCAGGCGCCCCACATGCCGGCCGCGAAGTGCGGATAGAAATGGCAGTGGAACAGTGAATCGCCGGCAGTCTTGTTCAGATTACCGCTGCCGTTGTAGACCATCTCAAGGCTGTAGCTGGCTCCCGGACTGATTATTTGGCTGTCCAAATAAGTAGATTTATCGCTGTCGGGCGATTGCAACCACTGCGAGGCGTGTTGATGATGAACGTGTGTTACTCCGTTACCTCCATGCAGAATCCTGAACTTGACATGGTCGTTCATGTAACTGTGGTAGATGTTTGAGGGGTCATCCGGGTAATAGACCATTGCTGCCTTTGGGCCTTTTGGCGGATCTTTTGTGACTGAAGGATTGGTACAACTCCCGTTAGCGATAGTTTGCGGGTTGCAAGGTTGAGGCGGCGCGGGCGGGGTAAAGTTGGCGGGCACGTCAACAATCATCGCCGGGTCGCCGACCGTCCACGAACTCAGAAAAAATTCTTCATACTTACAATCAACGCAATTTGCCATCGGTCCGACGCCGATGCGATTGGCATAGATCTCTGCGCCAATGCCTCCGGTGCCGTAGTTGATTGCAAAAGCGTCCATCCCGGCTCCCGTCGTCGGGGCCCATTGAAGATCCGTAAAGACCGGAAATGCCTGAGAGGCGTTGCTCACCTCGTGGTACATCACAGTGATCTCGCGGTAAGGCTGTTTGCGATCCGGCAACGACGGGTTGGCGCAGAAGAGCGGATCGACTTTGACGTTGGGGTTCGGATTGTCAGCCTGACTGCAAGGTGGTTCGGGTCTGTCGACGCCAGTGGTGCCGGGAAATCTCCCGTGTGCCGGACCTGTGATGAGGGCTGTCAGGTCGCTATAGACCAGATTATTGTTGGCATCGAGCATCTTCAGAATAGGAGTCTTTGGAGAAATCGTGGTGCCGTCTGATCGTGCCGAGCCATCAGGATAGACGGCGTCATAATTGATGATTGGGTGACTGTCGGCTGAATAAAGATAGCCATCCGCCATCTTCTTCACTGTCGCTGTGGTCGTAACACCGCCAGCTACTCTCTTCAACTTGCATTCTGCCGGCACGATCGTTGTTGCCGGACAATCGAGCGTCGCACCAGGGGGCAATCGATTGGCATTGTAGGTTGCTAATTGCAAGTCGTTTGCCGTCACCTGACTGCGATACCATTCGGCTCCTTCCGGTTGAACATTAACCGCGCCGATCAGACCGGCCGCGATTTGACTGATCATCAGATAGTCGATCGATTGACCCGTCGTGTTCGCGTCGCCCAGACTGTAGAGCAGGAAAGAACCCTCTGCCTGCGCATAGAGCGCGTAGGTTTTAACTTCTCCAGCTTTTGCAGGAGTCGGCGGTGTCTTTCCCGGAGTATTAACACAGGGAATCAACTTGGCAGGGTTCGCCGGGTCTTTGCATTGCGGGCTGTCGGCAAGGCCAGAACTGTTGGTGCCAACAAAAGAGCCGTCACTTGTAATAGCATCGACCAGATTCATGCCCTGCACATGCATCGACACCTGAGGCGTCCCGAGGACTGGGAATGGACTGTTTCCAGGAGATTGCAGCGGCGGGTACTGATAGACAGCGTTTTTCAGTTTGATCTGCAAGCAGTCGCCGACGTTGGCGCGCAAGACAAGCGGGCGCGGTCGCCGATAGCCCTTGAGCTGAAGTTGCGTCATGTCGACATCGCTCTCAAGCGCAAAAATCTGCGCGTTGGGCATCGCCGCCCCAAGGCGATTCAACATGTAAGGCTGAGAGAGAGCTACCACGCTGGCATTGATATTTCGTTTGCACGCAATTGGAATTACCGTCGTGGCGAGGTTTGGGCCAGACGACGAGGAAGTTACTGGCGCAGAAACTGTCGTTGTTGCCGCTGCCGTGGGTGCCAGGCTGGTCTCGGCATTCTGGCTGGGTATTGGACTGCTTGTTGACTGAGAGTCCGTCGCCGACACCGCCCGGTCTGTAGTGACGAGTGGATTAGGCGATTGTGCCGAGACGACTGCTGCATCGGAGTCCGGTGCCGGCGAAAGGGCAGGCGTGGTTTGTGCGATTGCCGGGTCCGCAGTCAACAATAAGACGAGCGCTAAGACGAAGCTTGCAAGGCTGGCGAGCATCCTTCTATGACTTAGCATTTTTCCTCCTCCAGGTGGGCGGGTACCAGGAGCACCGCAGGTGACCAAAGCAGACTTCCGTCCCCTGCTGCACTCACTTGTCCAGCGATGCTAACTGTGCATCAGGTTGTTCATTAGTGAGTGTGAAAGGCCTCGATTAAAAGAAGAAAAGGTTCCGATCTTGAGGCGGGCTAAGCATATGCCCGGTCAGAATTGATGTCAACGAAATTGCTTTAGTTGATCTAAAATAAATTTTACTTTTGGTTCGCCGTCTCGGCCAGGATTTTGGCAAGTGTTGCCGGCGGAGAGAGCCCGTAAACGCGCGTCCAATAGCCCGCCCGCTCGTTGCCGATGAGAACGAGCGGAGTGTGATCGTTCTTATCTGCGGTGGCAGCGCCGAGGGCCTTGAGCAACGTATCAATCTCAGATTTATCGCCCGTGACAAACGTCCATCCCGGGCCGGCCTTAAATTTGACCGCAAACGCTTGCAGCCTTTCAGGCACATCGATCGTCGGATCAACGCTTATTGAAATTAACTCAACATCGCGCCCGGCGTGTTCCCCCAGTTCCACCTGAAGTCGGCGAAAAGTCGCGGTCAGCGGTGGGCAGATTGCCGTGCAAGTAGTAAAGATAAAATTGATAGCGACTGTCTTGCCCTTGACCAGGTCAGTGTAAAAGTTCAGGCGTTTGCCGTTTTGATCCAAGACCGGAGTGTCTGGAATATTTAATCGAGTGGAACCCGTTTGTTGTGTTGCTAATTCAGGCTCATTGTTCGAGGCTGCGGAAGGTAAGGACGTGTCTTTCACCAATCTGAGAGTCATCCCACATTTCGGACATTTACCGGCCCGAGTGGACACGACCTCGGGATGCATCGGGCAGGTATAACGTCTGGCGCTCTTGTTACCGGCCTTCGGTCGTGCCTGTGCCATTGCGTTTCCCGAGTCGCGAAGAGGAACGCCCGCGCACAACATGAACGTGCCGAGCAGGATTGTGAAGATTAGTTTCATCGGGGCATCACCTCGCCACACGTTAATTAAGTTTGCGGACCTGGAACCCGGCTCAGTTGATATCGACCCATTCCTTCGTGGGAACATACTGCTTCTTTTCAAGGTCAATTGAAACCACATACGCACCGGTTGCGCCGATGCGACGGTTAGGTCCATAACTGATTCTGGGCGTCAAACCTGTATCAAAGCGATTGAGACTTTCAAGAGCCGTAATCAACTTTTCGCGGCTTACGTCCTTCCCTGCCCGTTTCAAGCCCTCGACCAATATCTTGGCTGCGCTATAAGCAGAAAGTTGCGCGACTATGTGATTGGAAGGGAGTTTGTACTTTTCGGCCAGTGCGCGAAATTCTCTGACGCCTTCCGCCGTTTGATCGGCAGGCAAGGTAGGAAAAGAGACAAATATTTTGTGATTGAAGCTGAGCGGTGCGTCGAACACTTCTCTCCCGGCATTGGCCGAAAATAGGTACAGTGAAGGCGACCAGTGCAATCTCTCAGCCTTCTTCATAAAGGCGAGGGCTGCCTCACCTGTGCCTAAAAAGATAATCGTCTCCTGTCCCTTTTGCTGAACTTTTGCGGCGATTTCATCAACGTCTAGCGGTGCGGTTACATACACGTAATTCTCCACCGAGTTCATTCCATGCTTGCTCGCCTGATCTTTGACAGCTCCGATCAAACTCCGGTTCGCTTCACTCTCAGGAGAGACAATAGCCAGGCTGGAGATTTTCGTCGGCTGTTGATTGGCAGCAAATTCAACTAGAGCGCGGGCTTGCCCGTCAAGCCCTGAGAGAAGATAGAAGACTTGGCGGTTCAAGGGGAAGCCAATTTGCGGGTAGAGCGTCAATGGGCCAATTAAGGGCACTTGTCGTTTTTCCATCAAGGCGACGATTTCCTTGTCAGCACCAGCTACGAAAGCGCCCGTCATCGCGAACACCTGTTCATCTTTAAGAAAGCGCTCAACTCGGCCACGCGTGTTCTCAGGCGTGTCGCCAGTTTCGACAAACCTAAGTTCAAAACGGCGATTGTAAATACCACCCTGGGTGTTCAATTCTTCAAAGAAGGCGATGCTGACCGCCTTGATAGCCTTACCCATTTCAGCCAGCGCGTCGCTTGTGGGCACGACTGTTCCGATGACGATGTTGATTTCGCTGATGCCTGGATCACGGTCTTTGCCCAGGCGTTTCAGATAGGCGATGAGGTCGCTCATGTCCACACCCGACATCTGATAGCGAGGCATCACGTTGGGTAATCTGTTTCCCCCCGGATCGACGCCGCGGGTGATCGCCAGTTCAAGCCCGCGCTCTGTGTAAGGTGGATGCTTGCGGCCGCTGCTGAGTGTTACGCCGTAGGGTTTGGTCAGCGAATCCCAGGTCAGATTCGAAGGGTTGATACTGCCTTCAGGTTTGCCCTGTCCATCCAGTCCATGACAGTTGGCACAGGCCATCGTGCTGCCCGGAACTTCCAACGATGCTTCGCCGAGGTAGGCCAGGATCTCGTTACGCGACGCACTCGTGCCTTGCACATAAATCTGCTTGCCTCGTTTCTCTTGCGGCGAGAGTGGCTCCTGCAGAGTTGCCTTGGCAAAAGCCCCAGCGCTGAGAAAAAGAGAAATGAGCAGAAAGACAAAAAGAGCCGGGCACTTTGGGGATGCTTGTTTGCCCACGATGTGGGAAGAAGAAATCACTTGTCGCCTGCCGGCTGATCGTTGAGCACGCTTTCGACGACCTTGATTAGCTCATCGCTGCGGGCTAATCCAAAAGCCTTTTTCCATAATCCAGTTCGTTCGTTACCGATGATAAAAATGTTGAGATGATTCTCCTTGACCTCCACAAACTGGCCTAGTTTTTTCAGAGCAAGATCAACATTTTCCTTGTCGCCGGTCAGAAAATACCAGCCCGCTCTGGCATGAAGCTTCTTCGCATACTGTTTGAGACTGGCGGGCGTGTCAACGATAGGATCAACGCTGATCGAAATGATGTTGACCTCTTTGCCGAGACGCGCGCCAAGAGCTTCCTGCACTTTTTCCAAATTACGACTCATCGGCAAGCAACTACCCTGACAGGTCGCGAAGAAGGCGTTGATTATCACCACCTTTCCCTTCAGCAGGTCGCTATAGAAACGCATCTTTTCATTATCCTGATTCAACAGCACGACATCCGTAAAATACTTTTGCGCCGCCGATTGTCCGTTGGTTGCCTCACTCGATTGGCCGGGCGATGGCGCAGCCGGCTTACTTGTACCGGACTGGGCTACTGCCTCAAAGCCGCTGCAACTGATGGAGATCATTAAAACACCTAGTAATAAAAACAGTTTGTCGTTCATGGTCGAGCTCCCGCGGGATGCTGAGGCGATGACGGTGTTGCTGTCGCTGGGTCGCGCCTTGTCGCTTGAATCGTCAAATTGGGTAGCTGGTTGAAATCAACTCCCAGCGAATGACAGTTAAAGTATATATAGTAAGCACCAGCCTGCGGCGGAACAAAGTTAATTTCATAAAGGCCATTCCCCAGCGGCCTAGCCAGATCACGTTGCTGCCAGATACCTGGTGCAAGGAAAGTCAACACCCCCAGGTCTTTCAAGTCGGACCGCGGCTGATGGGTTTGTGTGTCAATCACTTTGAAGCGCAGTTGGTATCTTTCGCCGGCGTAGGCCGAACGTTCCTGTATCAGGGGCTCGATCTTTATGGGTACTGCTCGCTGCGAACCATAAGCGGGATTAACGCTCACCGTGAAATTAAAGCAATGCACTATGCGTGGTGAGTCCAGAAGCAACGGAACATCGTAGTTTCCCTGCTTTCCCAGTTTCACGGTTGTGGTGTAGGTTCCAGGACTTGTTTCCTGCAAACTACGACTCCACACCAGCAATGCCCTCGGATCGCGACGGTAATTTTGAAAGGTGCCCATCGGTGCGGCCATGCCTTCCATGTAGTAGTAGATCATCTGGTCTGCGGGGTTCGCCACCAGCACTGCCCCGGAATCCGGCGTTACAATCATGGCGTCCGCCATCGAAGTGGAGGGCGATGCTTGCGGGGCTTTCTGACCCGCGGGAAAGCGATTAACCGAAATTTCTATCTCTGGACGACCGATACTCGACAAATTAATCAACGAAACGAACTCATTACCACGCGCACGCACATAAGCTACGTCCCTGGTGAAGATTATTTGATCCGGGTCTGGCCCCACCTCTACGTTGTGAAGCAAACGATTGGTGGAACTATCGAAAATGTGAACCCGATTCAACTGGCGATTAAGCACGAAGCCATAGCGGCCTCCGGGTAAGAAGCGAAGGGCAGACAGGCCGGGCATCGCCTTGATGCGCGTCAATACTTCGTGGTGCGGGCCGCCAACTGCGACAATTGTCCCATCGCTCTCATTGATGCCATAGACCGTTTTACTCAAAGAAGAAAAGGCCAGTCCGGAGGGCGACGAGCCTATCTTGATCTCTTTGACGAGAGCTAACTTCGGCACATCAATAACGGAGAGCGTACCCGCCCTCTGGTTGGTTACAAAGGCATAGTGATCATCGTCAGCCAAAGCAATGTCGTGATGACCCGGGCCGGTCTTAAAGCGAGCGACCGTTTTCGTCGTAGACCAGTCAACTACCGTCACTCCACCGCCTTCATCGTCCATATCATTTCCGACCCACAGATATTTCTCATCATGCTGCAAAACGAGGCGGGTAGGTTTAGCCCCCGCATTAAGATTGGTAAGCACCTTCCAGGTGGCGGTATCGATGATGGCGATCTCTCCGGCCAGGGGCATTGTCACGAAGAGTCTCTGCTTGTCGCCGCTCATCAACCAGTCTTCGCCCGGGCTCTTCAAGGGAATCAGCGTGTAGAGCTTGCTGCCACCAAAGCCTGAGAGGGGATCGATGACCGAAATGTTCGGTTCTTGATTCAGGGCTAGAATCAAATACGCGTTGAGGTCTATGTCCGGGCGCTCAGTCAAACTTGCTTGCAGAAATGATTGGATTCTCTCGCGACATTGCCGCCCATCGGGGACAGCGGCTTCTTCCCTGAAATCAATCCAGCCCGCGGGGCGCAGGTTCGTGACAGGTTGACCTGTAGTGCTGTCCGCAATCTTGAAGCGAACAGATGCTTCCGTCCCTTCCAGGAGTCCAGCCGCCCCAGTTTTTTCTGGTCTCAGAGGAGCGATGGTAAATTCGATGACTATTCCCTCGCGGACGATCTTTCCGCTCTGTTGAGATTGCGCGGTGGCGGGCTGTCCGAATACTGATCCCGCAAGCATGGCAGCCAAGGCTGTTGCGAGGAATGATTTCATCCGTGGCCCTCCAGACAAACCTCATCGTCGGCAGGAGTCTTAGAACCTGATGCGAAGACCGATCCTATATCAGAAAGCTCATCCAGCAGCAAAATGGAGAGCTGGTGGTGCTATTGCACTCTTTCGGGATGCCAACTGTACAAATCTAAATGAGTGCACTATCTTTACGATCTTCATGCCCGCTTGGCTCAGTGGTAGAGCACTCGCTTCACACGCGAGGGGTCAATGGTTCGAATCCATTAGCGGGCACCAACTTCCCCAGCTCATTTCAACCGATGCGCATTTTGGGCCGTGACCTGGTTTGAAAATCTCTGTGCGTCCTCCGTGCTCTCTGTGCCTTTGTGGTGTGTTCGTTGAAATAATCACCACTGAGACACAGCGGACACTAAGGTGGCACGGAGAAAATCTGAAATTGGATAACTACCCATTTTGGGTGCGAAGGCGCGAGACCAAGGGTCAGGAATGCGTCGGTAACCTGTCAAACCAGCAAAAAACCCACGCTCTCTCTCGAATGCGTGGGTTTAAATTGTGACCCCCTTGAAAAATTTCCAATTCAGCTAGACGTCGTCTTAGTTTTTTCCCTTTTTGTCGTTCGGCTTTTTGTCGCCGCGCTGATTGTTGTTGCTGGGTGGCGGCTTTTCGTTTTTTGGGGCAACCACCACCGTATTCGGCGGTTTTGGCGGACGTTCACCTCTCTTTTGGGCAAACACACCGGTAGCGACGAAACCACCGATGGCCACCGCAATAATTTTTCGTTTCAAGTCCAACATCGAATTTCCGGTCCTCCTCATGCTTTTTCAGCGCGCATGGGAGGGAGAGTTAAGAGATGCGCCGCACCGAATCGAGCAAGATCGATGCCAGTAATCCCAAAGCCGGTCGAGCGAGCGATCCGCCTTTGTAACTGGCGATTCAAGCCTATAAACGCCGCTCATCGAACCCTTTTGGCAACCTCTTCGCACGGTATCGTGCAGTGGCTTACCAACTGCTATCGCCTCAATGTCACGCTCAGCGTGCCCACATTTCCGCTACCGTCAAACGCTCGCAGACTAACAGTATGCTCACCCGGACCGAGCGCCGGCAGGTCGACAGAATACCGCTCGTGTCCGCTATCGGCAATCCCGTCTTCGGGGAACAGCGGGGTCCAGAGAGCGCCGTCAATGCTAAAGTCGCCCTTTCTTATCTTCCCCGTTAGGTCGTCGACCTCGAAGACCACTCGACCACCGCTGCCGCTTACCTGCGGCGATGTCAACACACGCAAAACCGGCGGCGTGTTGTCGATGTCTACCGGCTCGCTGATGCGTTCGCCCGAGAGCGATTGCCCACTCGGGTTATCAGGCGCGTCGGACGCAATTATCTTGATGATGTACCTACCGTCGGCGAGTGTGGCGCCGTCGATCGTATAAAAGTTGTCGCGCAGTTTGTCTTTTAATAACCTAAACGTGGTTTCATTCAGCGGGCGGTAATAGATTGCGTATTCGAGTGTATCGCCATTTCGATCTTCTGCTTGCCATTGAAACGAGCGGGCGCCGCGCTGAAACAGGCGCCTCGGCGCAGCCTGTGCGACCGCGCCAAAAACTGCCGGATCAAGGCCTGACGATTCCACGTTGGGATCAACCTGGAGTTGCGCCAGCTGCTGCAACCCAACGCCGATTGGCAACGAGCTGATTGATAGAATTTCAGGCGCAACGTTGCGTGGCAGATAGGCCACGCTCACATCTTCCATCCAGGTCTGGCCTGACCCGCCAGCCGACCGCAGCGTAGCGCGCCATTGGACAAACCGCGCTCGCGGACTTGAGATTGGACTTCCCTCAGGATTGCGATATGCAGTGCTCCACTCGCTCCAGGTCGCGTCAGGACGTTCTCCGTTACCGCTTCGCGTCTGCAATTCAACATTGCCGCTTCCACGCCACCAGATGCGTCCCCAGGCGGCCGTCAACTTTGCGTCTCGCACGGGAGATTCATAAGAACCTTCCGCCACCAATTCCGATCCGAAGCGGAAGAGTTTTCCCTGATTACTCGAAGCGGCGTACACCTGATCGCCTCGGTGCAAGAATGAAGAAATCTGCGCTTCACTCGACTGCAACAGCAGCGTGTCGCGTCCATCATTTGTGACCGAGTAGATGCGTCCCTTATCGGCGGTTCCGATCAGGACGCTTCCAGGTTTGAATCCTGGAGCGATAGAAAAAGCTGTGACTGAGGATGAAGTCCAAACTACGTCAGCACCACCGTCGGGCAGGATGTGGAATACAGCGCTGCGGGCCGTGGAAAGATCATTGCGACTTCGCGCCGTTGGCGGCTGCGCCTGAATCGGCGTGCCAGTTTCATCGACGGCCGTTATGGTGACTGTTGTGCTGGTAGCGCCAGTGGTTCCATCCGTCGTGGCTGCCGGTGCGACAACCGTCTGTCCGCGCGTAGCTGAGGCAGCTTCACTGAGCGCGAGCGCATAGATTGAACCATCCGCCGCCGGAGCCAGAGCGTGTATTTCTCGCAGGTTCGCGTCAAACAAAGCAAAGGCTTTTCCCTCCGGCGAAATGCGCAGCACGAGACCGCCGGGATCCGTCCCGGCAATTAGATCGCCCTGTGCAGTGACGGCAAGCGAGATGACGTGAGTTTGGTTTGTAGCAATCAACAACGACGACTCGGGCTTCGCACCGCCGGAACGCACGCGATAAAGCTTGCCATTGTCACCCGTGCCAATAGCCAACGATCCATCGTTGAGGACGGCGAGCGACCAAATGTATTTGTCGGCGGGATCAAAATACGGCTCAGCACGACCGTCCGAAGTTATCCGATATACTTTGCCGTCTGGAGAAGTGCCGGCATAAAGAGCGCCGTCACGCCCAACAGCCAACGCGGTGACGTCCAACTCCGTAGCGTCATAAAACAAAGAACCGCGGCCATCTGCGGAGACGCGAAAAATTTTTCCGTCGTGACCCGTACCCAGGTAAACATTTCCCTGCGCATCTACGGCGCTTGACCAAACAAAAGCCTGCTCGGTGTTAAAAATTTCGCTGAGCCGTGGCGAGAGCATCAACACCCCGGTGTCGCTAATCGAGATACCGCGCGCGTCGCCCTTGAGTAAATCGGCTCGACCGGTAGTTTCCCAAATGACGGGCTGGCCCGCATAGCTGACGCAGGCCGCAAGAGCAATCAGCAGAAAAGCGGCAGTGAGTCTGGTCGATTGTTTTCGGAGTGTTACTTGAAACATGTTTTAGTTTTAGTTTCCTATGTATTTCGCGTATAGCGATCGCGCGATTTTGAGCTCGTCAGTACCGCGAATTATCGAACGCGCGTCCTGGAAGACCGTCAGTTCAAACTCTCCCGTTCGAAACCGCAACAGATAGTCGTTGAATTTCACGTCGCCTGTGACTCTAAGCCTTGCCGCAAGTTCTTCGAAGTTCAACCGTGTGGCCTGGGCCGGGGAAATTTGTACCGCGTTACGGCCACATAATACCGCAGCAAGATCTGCGGATGCGGCCTCTAGGGTTTCGAAACGCCGCTGTGCGCAAGTGGGGCAGTTTGACGACGGTGGACCAGGATTGATTTTTCGCCACTCGTTCCTCCAAACATCAAACTGCATCAGGGAACCGTGCAGATTTTCATTTTGTCCGGTCAATAGTTTCAGAGCCTCAGCAACCTGAACGGCAGATACTACGCTAATGATCGGCATGATTACGCCGGCCGTATCGCAAGTTGGAGCACTGGCCGCCGGTGGCGCGGATTCAAATAAACAGCGCAGGCAGGGCGTTAGATGCGGGCGAATCGTCATTGTTACGCCGTAAGATCCAACCGCCGCCCCATAGATCCAGTTGACCTCGTGCTTGACGCAGGCATCATTGATCAAATAGCGCGTGGCGAAGTTGTCGGTGCCGTCCAGCACGACGTTGCAGTCCTTTACCAGCCGCTCGACGTTGGAATAGTTAACATCAATGATTTCCGGCTCAACTTCTATGTCAGCATTTATCTGGCGGATATGATTCGCGGCAGCAACGGCTTTCGGCATCCGTTCAGCTGCGTCGCGCTCAGTAAACATTGTCTGACGCTGCAGGTTTGAAGCCTCCACAAAATCACGATCGACGATTCGCAATTTGCCTACGCCTGCTCGAGCGAGGCTTTCTGCATGGGCCGATCCGAGCGCACCGCACCCTACGATCAAAGCGCGCGATCTTCCTAATCGGCGTTGACCTTCTTCGCCAATTCCGTTGAAGAGAATTTGCCGGCTGTAGCGTTCGTTCATTTTTGAAATCTCAAATTTCAGATGCTGAGCAATCCCGCCTCAAAACTTCGATTCCGCCAAACGCCTTCGCGCCGCTTCATACATCACGTCTTCCTGCGGCGCCTCACCGGTCCACAACTTGTACTGTTCTGTTGCCTGTGCGACCAGCATTGCCAACCCACCGAGCGTATCGGAGCCAGCTTCCCGCGCCTCGCGAAGAAATCTGGTGTCAGTGGGATTGTAAACTAAGTCGTATGCCAGGCGCGCACCGCGAAGTTGCATTGCCTTCGCGGGTGTTTCGTCTACAAAGGCTCCCAGCGTTCCCAGCGGGGTGGCATTAACAACCACGTCAAAGCCTTCAAAGCGCGCATCTTCCAGACTGAATGACTCTACGCCAAAACGTTGGCCCAAGGCCCTGGCTTTCGTAATGTCTCGCGAAAAAACTGATGCCACCGCACCTGACGCTATCAGGCTATACAACGCTGCACTGGCTGACCCTCCCGCCCCAATAACGGCGCAACGTGCATCTCGCAAATCACCACCGACAGCCAGCAAGGGTTTGATGAAACCCGCAGCATCAGTGTTGTAACCATGTAGCGCGTCGTCCTGCACGACGATGGTATTGACGGCCCCAATTTGTGCCGCGCCGGGCTCGATCCAATCAAGACACTCCATCACAGCTAACTTATGTGGTGCCGTCACACTTAAGCCACGCAGGTTCCACACTAGCTCGCGCGTGTGCGGATGAATCATGCGCCTGAGGAAAGCGTTTACATCATGGATCTCGAACGGAATATAAACGGCGTTCGCAGCGGCCGCGGCAAATGACGCATTGTGCATGTGTGGCGAAACGGAATGCGAAATCGTCGCTCCGATTAAGCCAAAAATTGCGGTCTGTCGGTCGATGCTGCCGATTCGATAGAGTTCCTGCAGCTCGCGTGCTGAGGTTTGCCCCGGCGCGGTCGCGCTTTGAGTTTCCAGCGAAGCGTAAGTGAGGTAGCCTCCGCGCGAAGGTCCCAAAATGCGCGTGGCAATTCCGGCCGTGCCCATAGCGATCGCAATCATCTCTCGACCTTCTTCACGCGCGCGTTCAAGTACATTGAAAACGGGAAGACAATCGATCGCGTCGTGAGCCTGGACCGCAATTTTCAAAACGCGCGCGGGCGTGGCAGCCATGCGGTCGTATATTTGATCCAGCTTCGCCGGAACGCCGCTAAAATCATGGTGAGAACAGATTGTCCGGCGCCAGTCGATTGGTAGAGCAGTGGCTGTTTCGTTCGCAGTGAACTTCTCAGCGAGATCCAATTCAACGTCATAAAGGCTGTCGGAAAAAATTGCGTCTGACCAAAACGCGTGGCGCGTTTCGATGTCTAAATCACGCTGACCTCCTTCCGGCAATGGACGGAAGGTTAGGATGAATTCACCGGGAGCTTTCTGAACAAGTTTAGTAATGAGACCTGTCGCGCTTTGAAGGTTGACGGCATCAAGACAATCCAGCCTCAACTCAAGCAGATCACTAACTTCAGCAGCTGACGCTATGGCTCGTTCGAGAGCGGCAATAGTCGGCTCGCAAACTGAAATGCAAATGCGTGGCTTTTGCGCAGAATCCATTGAGGAGATGAGGAACACATCGTTCCCCGAGGCAGGTTCATTCGTCGAAATGTCTTGTCGGCGCCTCGGCGCCAAGATGTCGAGTAGTGCCTTCTGTCACGCTTGGTACGGGAGGCATCAACTCTCCGGTGCGACGGGCGCTGGGTCCGGTCAACATTGGAGACGCTTCATTACTGCGATCATTCGGGAGGTAAGCGCCGGCCTTGCGTGCACCCGGCAGACTGGCACTTTCCTGTCGACGGGCACCAACTATCGATGCCACGCCTCTGCCCAGGTTAGAGAAGCCGGGGATGAACAAGGTCCAACCCCAAAACATCCCGGAGGGAAATTTCAACATAATAGCTATTGCGGCCACGATAAATCCCAGGCCCATGAAAACGTTTACGATTCCCTTTTCCAGAGAGGGTTCAACCTCTCGTTCTCGCTTTCGGCGCCGACTCCTGCGTGAGCCGTAATCCTCCTGCGCGTGTGGCAGCTCTCCTGAAAGCGCCTGAGGCAAAAGACTGATGTTCGCTCCGCACACGCGGCAGAAGCTGGCGCCCTCGACATTTTGTGCTGCGCATTTAGGACAAAACATTAGTGCCTCCCATCCGAGCGCCTGTCGCCCTGGTTTGACCTGACGTCGAGTTCATCGTTTTGAGTTCTCTGCGGTTCTTTGTCGCAATGCTTCGTAAAGGATGACGCCTGCTGCTACTGAAACGTTGAGCGATTCTATCTGTCCGAACAAAGGAATACGAACTAATGCGTCGCATCGTTCCCGCACAAGACGATGCAAGCCGCTACCTTCGCCTCCGAGGAACAGCGCACTAGGTACTCTCCAGTCCCACTGCGTGTAATCGGACGTGCCATCCGCGACCGCGCCAATGACCCAGATGTTACGTTGTTTCAATTGCTCTATCAATTGGACCAGATTGGTGACGCGCGCAACCGCAATGTATTCCAGCGCACCCGCTGCCGTTTTAGCCACCGTCGCAGTCAGCCCAACCGCCCGACGCTCGGGAATAAAGACACCGTTAACACCGGCGCATTCAGCAGTGCGCAGGATCGCGCCCAGGTTTCGAGGATCTTCGACTGCGTCTAACCCAAGCACAAGCGGCGGTTCAGCCGTGCCTACTCGTGCGCTTAATTCATCGAGCAGTTCTTCGGCGTCGCGATATGCGGCGGCGGCAGCCCTCGCGATCACTCCCTGATGGTTCACCCCGGGCAAAGCGCGATCAAGCGCGAACTTCGGAGCGCGGTGCACGGGCACGCGCGCACGTTTGGCAAGGTCCAGCAGTTCCCGCAAACGTTCATGCCGCGCGCCTTCGACAATCGTGATCTGCTCGAGTTTCTTATTGTTGGCCCGCAGAGCTTCGACGACCGGGATCAAGCCATAGATTTGGTTTGACTCACCGGCGTGGTCCCGTAGCTCGTTAGAAGTAGAGTCTGCATCGTTGCGCGAAGTGTCCATTGGGCCTTCGCTCAGCCGCGATCGATTCGGCTTTCGATGCGTCATCTGTTCTCTCCGTTCTTTTCATCGCTGAGGCAGTTTTCTTCCACGGAGAGCGGGTTGCTTTGAAAGTGATGACGAAGTCTCGAATACCGTAAGAATTGTGTTTCGTTATTCACACCGGCAACGCTGCCGAGACTGTATTTGCCCGGCCGTTCGCGTCGCCACCCGGTCGACTCGTTTTGCTGCTCGGAAGGCCAAACGGCTTCCAGACTCTTTCGCACGGAGTTGAACGAATCGTCGTACTCAACGTGAGGAGCGTGTTGGCGGAACAGCTGAAGTAACTTCAAAATGTTTTCACCGGCTAACAATCCTTTGTGGGAACCGAGACAGGAAAAGTCAAAGCTATTTGCCGCGATGCGATAGGGCGTGGCTTGACGTTGAGTGTAAACGTCAAACACAGTTTCGTCGGCAAAGAATTCGCTGGAATCCAAAATGTCCGCGCGCGCGCCTGTTTTCTCGATCAATTCGACTCGCTTGAAAATCAGTCTGCCAGAAACCAATAACGTGAAGTCGGACCATGAAATTTGGATAGCGGGCGTTTCCGGAGATTGATATGCATAAACGCTGAGCTCATCGATTTCGAGGGCCCGTATTTTAAGGATGCCGGCGCTATCGATGTGCAAGTCAGCGTCTGGCATAATGCAGGAGTTAATTTCCAGGGTACTGAGCCGGCTTCGAATCAATCGTGCTTCGTCAATCGTGGCTGCACGCGCCAACGGCAAGGGGAGTGAAGAGGAAAGAATTCGCTCGAGATCGTCTGCTCGCAAACGTAAAAGGTCAGAAGCTTCTGTCAGTCTTGCAGTAGTCAGATTTACGACGGGAGGCAACAGGATGTTGTTATATCCTTGTTCCCATTTTTCCAGGGGCCTGAGCGCAGGCCTTTGCAAACTGGCAGTCGTTTCACTTTGCGGCAGCACTGTGCCGCAATAAAGGCAGTTGACGCGTGTGGGCGGGTTCGCTCGCAGGCATTCGTTGCAGCGCACCAACTGATCGTGCGGGTAGGGTTGAGTGGCATCAGCCGACTCATTAGTTGTCGAGATGGGAAGCGGAACGTTTTCGTTATCTCTGGGCAATAGTTCCTCCAGGACTATGGATTATACGTCGCAATAAAACATCTATCGAACTGTCTACCGTAATGCCTATCCTGTCTAACATGGTCGCCTCAGCTCAGCAAAAGCGCAGATTAGTTGTCACTCTGCTGTTGTCGACGCTCTATTTGAATGGCTGTGCAGCGCTACAACCACCGGGCCCCACCGGCCCGGCGGCAGCCGGATCGCTTTATCCAATTCTATTGATGGAAGACAGCCAAAGGAAAGAAGCGACCGTCATTGCTTTGAATCGGCTCGCGCAGTTGTCTGAAAACATGAGCGAAACACCGCCTCAGCTTCAACCGATTACGGGCACCATTTTGACTTTGCCGCCAAAGGCTGCATCTAGTCTGTATCTACCAAAGCTTGGAGCTGGCGCTGTAATGAGCGAGGAGGAAACCAGAGAGTCACTGCGGCGATTTATCAGGGAGTGGCAGCAGCTCATCGGTTCCGATCCGGCAAAGCTTTCGCTGGTCGATAGGATCGATCAACCTGACGGCTCGAAGCTCGCAATTTACGAGCAGCGCCCATTTCGTTATCCGATACGTGGAGGCTATGGCAAACTGCAAATCATTTTCGGTGCGGATCGCCGAGTTATCAGTCTTACCAGCACCTGCATACCAGACGCCGAGCGGATACAAAACGCTCTCTCCGCGCTCAATCTCCGGCCGAAAGCAGAGGACGCCGTACAGCAACTTCACGACAAGGGTGTGACGTTTTCCGATGCAAACGGAACCAGGACCTTCAGCTTGCCGCCCTCCAGTCAGATAAACCCCAGAGGACTAACCACCTACGTCCGACCTGCAAAAACACGAACTGACGCCCTGGAGTTTCATCTCGCCTGGGAAATGGAATTGAACAACGCTCCCGTTAAGTTGGTCTATGTCGACGCCGTGAACGGCGAAATTGTGGGCGTCGAGTAAGCACAAGTCCGCTGCTTGCCGACTGCCTGCTTGACCAATGAACCACAAAAAAGCATTCTAGAACCGTTTTTAAAAGCCTATTGGAGCCTTCGTTTATCAGATGAATAATTTTGATCCTACGAATAATATCTCATGGCAACTTGGACACCGCGGTAGAGTGGCGGTGTTCATTGACGGCAATAACTTATTTCACGCGGCCCGCTTCCATAACATTGATATCGACTACAACAAGCTTCTTCGGGTGCTTCTTGGCGATGGTCGATTACTGAGAGCGTTTTTCTACACCGGCGTTGACGTGGGGGCGGAGAGACAACAGGGCTTCCTGCTATGGATGAGACGAAACGGATTTCGCGTGATCCAAAAAGAGTTGAAGACATTCTACGATGGTAGCCGCAAAGCTAATCTCGATGTGGAGATTGCCGTTGACATGTTGTCGCTCGCTGGTCGCTACGATACTGCCGTGCTCGTCTCGGGTGATGAAGATTTTGTCTATGCCGTAAACGCGGTTGCCTATAAGGGATGCCGTGTCGAGGTTGCGGGCTTTCGTTCCAACACTGCACCTAAACTAATCGACGTTGCGGATTATTTTATTGACCTCGGTGAAATTGCGGATCGAGTGCGCAAAGAGGTTATCCATGGTCACCGCTATGACGAACGAGGAATACCCGAACAGCAACCGACACAATATCTGCATGAGCAACTTCCGCTTGAGGAAGCTGTAGACGGATACCAGACCGCCTTACGAGTTGTTCTCGAGACAACTCTGGAGGAGGAATCCGAGCAGTTCACCGCCGCTGCCGATTTTATCCGCATCACTGACGAGCACTAACCGAAGGCGCGTTTTTAATTGAGCATGAAGCTGTTCACTATCGACGAAGCGAATGCGCTGCTGCCGGCTGTGCGGGAGAGTTTGCAGAAGATCCAGCGCTGTCGCCGGCGTCTGGGCGCTTTTCGCCGCCAAGCCAAGTTGGCGGCTGAGAATGCAGAACTCGGCGGCGGCGGTATTGAAGGTGGCGCCCTGTACGCGATAGTTCTAACCAACTTCACCGAAGAGATCTCCGAGTTGGAAGCTTTGGGCGTTCAACTAAAAGATTTTGATCGTGGTTTGGTTGATTTCCCATCTCTTCGCGATGGACGTGTCGTGCTCCTTTGCTGGCAACTGGGCGAAGGCGAAGAGGTTGAATGGTGGCATGACATGGATGCCGGGTTCGCCGGGCGCACGCCGCTCTAACATTTTCCCCCTCACCTTCGTTCCAAGCCGCTTCTGGTCGCCACCACAACTCCAACGCCTCTTATATTTTCTGATTGACCACTTAAAGTAGTTCCTGATACCATGCGCCCCGACTGCCGGAGGGAACTGACCGATATTCAGTCAACGCCCCCGGCCAGTTCAGACCCGTTCCCTTTTACGGAGGCAGCTTGGTATGAGATGTCCCGCCTGCGGAGCCCGATACACCAACCGTTCGGCGAGGTGCCCTGAATGTGGCGCGCTTCAGGATGAAAGTCCAATCGAAGTTTCCCCGAAAGAACCAGTGTCAATCGAGGCCGCGGGAGAACCCGTCCCGACCCCTGTACAGAAGACTGTTGCTACTTCTAGTTCAAAATCACAACCTGTGGAGAAGACACCTCGTTCGTTGCTCGAATTTCCGGGTGTGAATCGGAGCGCAATGCCAGAGTGGCGGAAAGAGTTAGGCGAACGGGTGCGCGAGGTTCAGGAGCGACGTGCGCGGGAAGCGCTGCTGGAGGCTGCGGAAATCTGTCCTTCGTTCAGCGAACTCGACGCGCGTACAGCTCCGCTGCTTGAGCTCTTGCCGCCGGCAGAAATGCCGGCAATGAATCCGGTGGTTGTGGCAGCGCTACAGCGAATCGAGAGAGCACGCGCGCAAGTTGGACGCGGTGGCGGTGCAGCGACGGCGATTGCCTACGAGCAACATCCGGCCGAGGAAATCAACCTGACCGCGGCTGAGCCGATTGACGAGCTCGTTGCGAAGCCCGAGCGAGTGCATACGCTTGCCGTCGTACCAAAGCTGGAATCGATGGATCCGGAGCTGCCGAAAGAAACAGCGCGACCGGAACCGAAGAAGCCCACGAGGGTTATTGGCGAGCAAAACGATCCGGCTCTCAACTACCTCGATGCCATTCCGAGGTCAGCGCTCGTTGAGAGATGCGACTATGCATGCGCCTCTGTGTTCCGCCGCATGCTCGCAGCTTTGGTTGACTTGGCTGTGGCCAGTTTGCTGGCGGCGCCTTTGCTCGCGCTTACTGAGTTAACAACTCTTCAATGGGAAAATCCACGCGTGGTCGGATTCGCCGTAGGTACGCTGCTAGTTGTTGGCTTTTCATACTTAACACTTAGCGTGGCGTTTACCGGACAGACGATAGGCATGAAGTTCTTATCTTTGCGAGTTGTCGATGCGCGAAACGGCCTGATACCGACGGGCCGCCAAGCAGCAGGCCGCTCCTTCATCTACATACTGTCGTTGGTTGGCGCCGGAGTGACGCTCCTCTACGCGTTCGTCGACACCGAAAAACAGACGGTCCATGATCGTTTCACGCGTACAGTCGTCATCCGAGCGTAACACTTGCTAATCGACTAGAATCGGCCCTGTTCTTCGGAGCAGGGCTTTTTGCTTGATGTCAGTACAACTGAACAACTGTCAATTCCAAGTGACGCGGTGAACCAGGACCTCCTAAAAGAGATTGTTGACGAACTAAACGAGCAACTGCCTGGGCGGTTCGTCGGAAAAATTTTTCAGCTATCGCCGTTATCTCTCGCGATTGATTTTGGACTAAAGGAAACCGGCTATCTGTTCATCAGTATAGAACCAGCTCGCCCGCGTCTCTATCTGATTAAACGTGCGATTAAAGAATTGGAAAGGGCTGCGGTTCCGCTTTCATTGTTTGGCCAATCGCTGCGCGCGACGCTCGGCGGCGGGAGCTTAATGTCGCTCGAGAAAGATGAAAGCGAACGAGTGATAAGGCTCTCTTTTGCGGTTTCAAACGATCTGGGCGACACAGAAGTTCACGTTCTGGTTGCTCAATTAACGGGCCGCTCAGCAAACCTCTTTCTGCTTGATGCTGCAGGCCGGATCGCGCACGCCTGGCGAAATCCGCAAGGCAAAGGACAGCGGCTGGGCGAACTGTATCGTCCTCCCAAGTTGCAAGCAAAAAGTTTAACCACGCGTTCACCGGCGCTGAACCAAACCTCCAGCATTAGTCGTCAAGACTCAGCCACACTCTCTGAAGCCCTCGACAAACACTATCGCAGTCTCGACGTCGAGCATGAGTTCGACAGGCTGGCAGCGAATCTGCTCGCAAGCCTGCGAAAAGAAATAGCCAGGCGCACCAAACTGCGGGCGAACCTTAAAAACGATTTGGCTGCGCACGGCGAGCCGGACGAACACAAACGTCTTGGCGATCTGCTGTTGGCCAACATCGGTAGCGCAAGACGCGTCGGCAGTCGAGTTAGTCTCACGGACTTCTATGCCGAGAACACGCCAACCATAGAAGTTGAGATCGACGAAAACGCCACCTTGCAGGAAGCGGCCAGCGAGAGTTTCGCGCGCTATACGAAAGCGAAACGAGCTATTGAAGAGATTGGCGCCAGGTTAATTCAGCTCGATCGGGAGTTGGCGGCACTGGCTCAGAAAAGCGAGAGACTCGAGGCTGCCATCGCCAGCCGCGATCCGGCTAATTTGGTTCAATTTGAAGAACGGAAGGCGCGTCCTTCAGGCGATCAAAAAAAGCAAAAAGCGTCGCTTACCTTGCCGGGAATGCGACGCTATCATTCTTCTGATGGGTATGAAGTGCTGGTCGGCAGGACGGCGCGGGATAACGATCAGCTGACGTTTCGTGTGGCGCGTCCCAATGATCTTTGGCTACACGCCGCAGACTATCCGGGATCGCATGTCATCGTTCGTAACTCAAGTCGAAATGAAATCCCTCACCGGACGGTCATCGAGGCTGCACAGTTGGCGGCTAAATTCAGTCAGGCCAGCAAAGATTCGAAAGTCATGATTCACTACACCCGGAGAAAGTTTCTCACGAAACCAAAGGGTGCTGCGCCGGGGCTGGTCCGCCTGTCGACCTTTAAGAGCATCACTGTGGAACCAGGCGAAAACATTGAACGAATCAAGTAAGCGGTGAGCAGTGGGCAGTGGGCAGTGATCAGCAAGATCGGTTTTATACTGCTCGCTGCTTACTGCTTACTGCTTACTGCTCACTGCTCACCGCTTACTCACTTGTAGCGGTACGTAATTCTGCCCCTCGACAAATCATAAGGTGACATCTCAACACTGACGCGGTCCCCAACCAGGATGCGAATTCTGTTCTTCCGCATTTTCCCTGAGACAGCCGCGAGCACGACATGCTGCGTATTGTCGAGTTGCACTTTAAAAAATGCATTGGGTTGCTTGTCGATGATGGTGCCCTCTGCGGGAATCAAATCGTCTCTGGCCAATAGATGCTCCTTTAGTTTCGAGTTTCAAGTTCCAAGTCAGGAATCCTAAGCGTCGAGTCCCAGTTTCAGCCCTCAAGTCCGAAAAACGAACTTAAAACCTGAACCTTGAAACTCGAAACTTATTTACCGGCTTGCGCGTCTTGGTCGGAACGATCGGGTGAAGACCGCGCGCGGAGCGGCCGCACGCATGAACGGCTTACTGGCCGTTTCACTCTTTCGTCCACCAAATGCCGGCAGCACAACTCGCGCTACGGTTTGTCCGGTCAAACGCTCAATCGCCCGCATTGAAATTTCATCAACCGGAGTCACGATTGTGATCGCGCGCCCAGTGTTGCCGGCTCTTCCGGTTCGGCCAATACGATGCACATAGTCTTCAGGCGCCGAGGGCACGTCGTAGTTGATAACGTGCGAAACGGAATCAACGTCCAGGCCGCGCGCTGCGATATCCGTCGCCACCAGCACGCGCGTACGACCGTCGCGGAATCCGCGCAAGGCAGCCTCACGCTGTGGTTGTGTGCGATCGGAGTGAATCCGGTTGACGCTGTGTTCCCGGGCAGAAAGGATGTGTGACAACCGTTCCGCGCCGCGTCGCGTGCGTGTAAACACCAGTACTCGCTCAAACTTTTCACGTTCAAGCAGATCGAGTAACAAAGCCGTCTTCGACTCCTGGGCCACTGGATAAGCAGTTTGCTCAACCATGGTTGCAGCTTGGCCGCGCGGACTCACCTCGATGAGTTTCGGTTCTTTCATCGTGGTCCGGGCCAGCTTTTCAATGTCTGACGACATGGTGGCCGAAAACAAAAGTGTCTGACGTTTTATCGGAAGCATCGCCAGGATGCGGCGAATAGCGGGCAGAAATCCCATGTCCAGCATGCGATCCGCTTCGTCAAGAACGAGCACTTCAACTGCTGAAAGGTTGACCACTCCGCGCTCAGTTAAATCGAGCAAACGTCCGGGCGTGGCAATGACGATCGCCGCGCCGCGTCGCAGGTCAGAAATCTGCGTGCGCATGTTGGCGCCGCCAATCACGGTCACGCCCCGATTGGCCTTGACGCGATTAAACTCGCCGTAGTTTTTTTGAATCTGCATTGCCAATTCGCGCGTCGGCGCGAGCACGAGTACGCGCACGCCGGGGCGTGGCTTCTCCGTCATGTTCTGAATTATTGGAAGCAGAAATGCGGCCGTCTTGCCTGTGCCGGTTTCAGCACAGCCGATCAGGTCCTGGCCGCTAAGGACGACAGGGATGCCCTGCTCCTGAATCGGTGTTGGTTCGGTGTATCCGAGAGACTCGCAGCTCCGCACTTGCGCGGGCGCCAGTCCCAGTTGAGAAAAATTCATTAGGTTCCTTTGTGCGACGTCTCCCATTTCTTTGGTGGTCGCATTTCTTTTACTGAATCATGAGCAACAAATGCTCATAGCTAAATTTTGGTTTACTCTCCGGCAGTCTCTGTGTTCTCTGTGTCTCAGTGGTATTAGGTTTAAAGCCTAACCACGGAGGCACAGAGCTCACAGAGACTGCACAGAGAATTATTGTTGGAAGTTACTTACCAGCGTGGCTCGCGATTGCCGCCGCCACCGCCGCCGCCGTAGCCACCGCCGCCGCTGCGATTACCACCGTAACCACCGCCGCCGCCGCGACCACCACCGCCGCCGCCGCCAAAGCCTCGACCACCACCGCCGCCACGATTTTCGCGGGGCTTGGCTTCGTTGACGTTCAGCGCACGACCGTTAACTTCCTTGCCATTAAATTGAGCGATAGCGGCCTCGCCCTCTTCCTTGCTCGACATTTCGACAAAGCCAAAGCCGCGTGAGCGACCGGTATCGCGGTCTTCCACGACGCTCGCCGATTCGACCGTTCCTGCAGCTGCAAACAGCTCCTGCAAATCCTGGCTTGAGGTCGCAAACGCCAGATTTCCTACGTAAAGTTTCATAGACATAAAGATATACCTTTCCCCTTGTGGGGATAAAAGAAGCTGCGAATCGGATTGGCTTCGGTCGAACGGTAGGAGCGAAGGGCCGGTTTTCGGATGCTCTGAGAGCGCTTCTGAAGTTGAAATCAGCCTGCTCTCGAACTATCCAAAAACGCCCACGCTGATTGTTCTATGCGCGGGGCGCATCACCGTCGATGCGCGAGAGAAGGATTAACCGTGCGTCACTATGCACTATTCAGGGCCAACTAACAAGGCGCGAGAGAGGATTGAAAGCTGACGTTATTGAGAATCTCTCAACAAAATAACATCATCGATTTGACTGCCACGCGATATCGCGAGCTGTTTACCGTCTTGTGAACCCTGGAAAGCGAAGATAAGCCCCGTATTAAAGCTGGTTATTTGCCGGGCGGACCCGCCATCGATAGGTATGCTCCAAATGTTATCGGCATTGTCGCGCGTGTCCGCGTAAGTGATGGATCGGCTGTCAGCGGTCCAGCCAAGTCCGACATCGCGGAAGCTGGACGAGACCTCCAAAATCTTTACCGGCTCACCCCCGGCAAACGGTATTACAGCAATTTTGTTTGCGTTGGCCTGATCATCAAAATAACGCACCGCCACGAATTTTCCATCCGGTGAAATCGCCGCCCAATTAGAAGACTTGTTCCAAAGTTGTTGAGGCGTGCCGCCAGAGATTGGGACGCGCCAAAAAGTGGAGTTCCCTTCTCTCAACGACTTGAACAAAACCCACTGACCATTCGGCGAACAGCTCGGCTGCGAGTCGAGCTCAGCCCCCTGCGTTAACTGACTCTGCTCGCCGGTCGCCACCTCCAGTCTCCAAATATTGAAATTGCCGGAACGGTTTGAACTGAAAATGACGAAACGTCCGTCTGCAGAAACGCATCCCAACCCTTCGGTATACGAGTCGGTCGTCAATTGCTTGTTTGCAGTCCCGTCAGCGCCGATGCTCCACACGTCTGATTGCTCGCCTGAGGGCGCGGTGTAAAGAATTCTTCCATCGCTGGTCCAGGCGAGACTGTCGCCGTCATACTTGCCACTCGTAATCTGTTTCGCTTTACTCAGGTCGTCGCCCGGCGACACCACCCAAAGCTGGGCCGACCGGTCTGCTTGCACGGTAACAAGTGTTTTCGAATCCGTAGTCAATCCCAGACTGCTGGTGCCGTAAGCGTTCAGATCGTTAGTAACTCTGCGCACTTCACCGCCCGGATATGAGACGTACCACAACTGGGTGCCGGTAGAAATCAGTTCCGGAACCGCCGCGACTATCAAGCCGCTACCATCGCCAAGCCAGAGAACGCGAGACACCGATACCCAATTTTGAGATGTGATCGGCTTTTCTGCGCCCCCTTCAGCGGGTACTGATACGATCGTCGCGGAAAGACTGCCGCTGTATGCGCCGGCGCCGCACGCTATTGTTTTCCCGTCAGGTGACCAGGTAGGCCCGCCCACGAAAGAAAAATACGCAGGCAGTCTTCGCGTCGCTATCTTTCGTTCTCCTGTTCCGTCGATGTTGGCAACGATCAGGTTAAATTCAGAAGACGACGGTCTAACAAAGGCGATCTGTCTGCCATCAGGCGACAGCGTCACCGGACTCGTCACGCCAGCCATTACGCGTCGCGGTGTTCCACCCAGGACCGGTACCTGGAAAAGCGTGCCCAGCGGATTGTCGAACATGGAGTAATAAACGAATTCTCCATCCCTTGAGAAGGCTGTGGGCCCGATCTTGCTTTCCAGGTCCGAAACTATTCTCACCAGACTGCCGGTCGAAACTTGTCGCACCCACAGGCTGTCGCGGCCGGATTCCGTCGTTCTGAAGACAACGTACTTCCCATCCGGAGAGATTGACGTGTAGCCCTTTATGGCAGCGTTGCCGATCTTACCGCCAGTAGTGAGCCGTGTGATTTTCAGATTGCTAAACGGCGCTGAGACGGGCGAACGTAGCTTCACCCATGCCAAAACAAGAACCACGCCAACTATCAAAACCGCGGCCAGCGTCAAGGCAAATCCGAGTTTGTGGTGTTTGATTTCACCGAAGATGACTCCCGCGCTCGACGTCGTACGAACGCCCTGGATGTCAGCGGTCGTGCTCGGACCCGTAAGAGTCTGCGAGACTTCGGATTGGTAGCTAAACTGAGATCTCGCGCCTTCCGTGTTCATTGTGGAAGATGGCGCGCCCGCATCCAACTGCGTGTCGCCTTCCATCTCGCGGCGAAGTTCTTTTAACTCCAGGCCGACATCCTGGATCGACTGATAACGCTCTTCGGGATCCTTCGCCAGACAACGTCGAACAATTCTTTGCAGGTCAGCCGGAGCGGAAGGAGCAAACTCTCTTACCAGCGGCGCCGGCTCATAGCAGATCTTGTAAAGCGATTGCACGTTTGACTCGCCCTGAAACGGCCGCTGTTTGGTGACGGCCTCAAAAAGCATGCAGCCAAACGAAAAGATATCGGAACGATGATCAATCTCGCTCTTTCCCTGGGCCTGTTCAGGCGACATGTAACCCACTGTCCCCATAAGTCTGCCGGGAATTGAATGCGGCTCGAGGGCTACAGTGGCAGCATCGCTAATGGTGCCGCCGTCGGGTCCGGGTATGGGTATCTCAATCAGTTTTGCCAGACCAAAATCCAGAATCTTTGCATAGCCATCACGAGTGATCATGATGTTATCTGGTTTTAGATCACGGTGAACTATCCCGGCTGAGTGGGCCTTGGCTAGTCCGCCGGCCACTTGCTGTAAATATTTGATCAGTCTTCTTAGATCGCTGCGTTCATAATGAATTTTTTCGCGCAGCGTCTTCCCTTCCACATACTCCATGGCGATGAAATTCACTCCATCGTGTTCACCGATTTCGTAGATGTGGGCGACATTCGGATGATTCAGCGCTGCGGCTGCGCGTGCCTCCTGGACGAAACGAAGCATGCGCTCACGACTTACGGCGAGTTCGGCAGGCAAAACTTTCAGAGCCACGCGGCGATCGAGTTTAGGGTCCTTTGCGAGATAGACCTCGCCCATGCCGCCCTTCCCGAGCTGCGACAGAATTTCATAACGACCGAGTTTTGCGCCTGCGTCGAAACTCATTGCTTTAAACCGCCGGCCCAGTTCAGAACGAGCGTGATCGGCTGCTTGTTGTCATCATCAACGACGTTGTTGATTAGAAATCGCTGACCGTCGGCGGCGGCGACAAAGTGGTTCCGATCGCCGGTCAGGCTGCCTATAACGTGTCTGGGGTTCCTGAACCAGTTTAGATCTCTAATCATAGTTGGCACACTCATCGTAGAATGCCCGTCGGTTCTGCCTCTACGGCCATTGCACTCGCAATCGTTGGCCACATCTGTTTCGCCCACAATTCATACCCCTGATCGGAAGGGTGGAAACCATCAGCGGAGAAATACTCCGGATGCGACGGAAGTTCTTTATGGGTAACGGTGTAAACGTCAAAGACGGTGACGCCATGGGCCGCGGCCGTCTCGGCGATCCTGCGGTTGAATTCAACAATCAGCTGATGGTATTCGCTTCGCACTGCCGCCGGAATCCGCGGTGCACTGGAAATATCGGGAAGGTTGGTAACAATAATCTTTGCTTTAGTGTTGTTCCTGAGCCGCGCGACAATCTCTGCATAGTTTTTTGAAAACTGTTCAAGGCTGACACCATGGCCGATGTCGTTGATTCCAATTCCGAGCGTTACGAGGTGGGGAGTTGCGCGCAGACCGGAGTCCAGCTGCTCACGCAACACGTCGGCTGTAGTCGCACCGCTAAAACACTGATTTATTAACCTGGAACCAGGTCGGTGCGTAAGGATGCGTTTGAATAGACGAGCGACATAACCACCTTCCCTCGCGCCGACGCCGGAGCCGGTTGAGTCACCGAGGGCCACGTAGACGATCGGCCCGGATATCATTGGCAAATTGTTCGGCGAACTGGCCGACATTGATTTGACGTTCCCCTCAGGATCAGCGTTCACGATAATTCTACCTGAGGGATTCTTACAAGCTGCCAACATCAAACATAGCGGAGCTAGCAGAACCACTACGTCTCGAATCCTGGGCAAGAGCGTGCGCGTCATTTAGCTCTCATCGCAAAGGTGTGTGCCCGCGACCAGCGTAATCTCATTTCTCCGCGGTTTTCTTTTCTCCGTCCTTGCTTTCCTTCTTCGGCACAACCGGACTGGAGAAGTCGGGAAGCGGATCGTTCCAAAGGTAATGATTAAACCAGGTGAGATTATGACTCATCACCGCACGCATCGCTTTTGGTTTTGTAATGCCATGACCAAAGCCTTTGTATACGATCATCTCGACGCGGACCCCCTTGTCCTCCAGTGCTTGTCTCAACTCATAGGCGTTGGCAATAGGCACCCGACGATCGAGTTCGCCGTGTTGAATGAGCGTTGGCGTTCTTGCGTTCTTGACGTAAGAAATCGGCGACGTCTTCTGATAGATTTCCGGATCTTCAACCGGATTCTTGCCGAGGTAGTTTATGGTGAACGGCGTGATGTCGGTGTTGTAATAGTAAGTCGCCCAGTCGGAGATGCCCGCGCCAACCGAGATCGCCTGGAAGCGATCGGAAGACGCAGTCAGAAATGCAGAAATGTACCCGCCCTGGCTCCAACCCATGCAGGCGACTTTGGTTTTATCAACCCAACCTTTGCTGATCAGATAATCGACTCCCGATAAAACATCCCACGCATCGCCCACACCCAGGTTTCTTAGGTTGAGTTTGCGAAACTTCTCGCCGTAGCCGGCACTGCCGCGATAATTCACCTTCAACACGAGGGCTCCGCGCGCGGCCCAGATGTCGGACGGATAGTAGCGTGAATCTCCACTCAACAACGCTGGACGATCGACTCCGGTCGGCCCGCCATGGATTACGCAAAGCAGCGGATACTTTCGGACCGGATCAAAATCCGCCGGCTTAATCAACACGCCTTCGATCATGGCCCCGTCCGTGCTCTTCCATGAGATCACTTCACGCGTCCCTAAAATCAGCGGTCTGGTCTGCTCAGTCATATTTGTCAGGACTTTGGGAGCGAACGTCGAGGCATTTGAGATAAAAATTTCATTCAAGGACGTTGGTGAGGCTGCGGCGAATGCCAACTGCTTTCCATCTCGAGTAAAAGAAAATGAGCCGGCTATTAAACTGTCGGGCCGCGATACGCGCGTAACCCTGCCGGTCACGGGATCGACGCGAAACAGATGCGATGCCGTTTTCTGCTGACCGGTAAAATAAACGCCGTCAGACCGCCATTCAACCAGACCCGGGTTCTCATCGAAGTTATCGGTGATCGAACGCGCTACGCCACCTGCCGCTGATACCACCGCGAGCCGTGAGTTGCTGGCAAAGTAAGTCGTGTTTCCCATCGCCGACGAAAAGACAATCTCCTTGCCATCGGGAGACCAGCGCGGGTTGTTGTCGGGACCGGGCTGCGACACCAGCTTGCTCACCACATCATTCGCAAGGCTGAGCAGATATATGTCTGAGGTCACACCCTGGATCAGATCCGGATTGAGGGTGGCGCTGAATGCGATCCTGCCGCCGTCACGAGACCACGAAAAGGAATCCACACTGAAGTCTTTATTTTTCGTGCGCTGTTTGCCTATGACCGGCCCGTTGAGTGCTTCCTTAACATCGAGCGTCCACAGATGTGCGTGCGTATAGTCCTTGCGCACCACTTCGTAATCGCCCAGATATTCCTTGCGATCCTTTGAGATTTGAGGCACGGGTTCAGTGGCGGTATAAGCAATGCTGCGCCCATCTTCGGACCAGGAAAAATTGTTGATGGCAGTCTCTGACTTTGTTAGTTGGATGGCTTCGCCGCCGGCGGGATTGATTACGAAGATCTGGTTCTTGTCTTCGATGCGATTGCTTGTAAACGCGAGCCACGATCCATCGGGCGACCAACGCGGATTACCCGACGACTTGTCACCGCGAGTCAGTTGAATGGTGCTTCCCTTGGCATTGTCAGTTTCAGCCAGCCAGATTTGCGTGACGAACGCGTCCTGCTTGAAGTCGGCTGAAGTCACGGTGTAGGCGACCCATTTCCCATCCGGGGAAATTTGCGCAGCGCTAATCGTCTTGAGCGTCAACAGCTCATCAACGGTGGGCGCATGACGGCCGGCATCGAGCGTCGCATGGGTGCCAAAAGCGGCGAACGAAATAGTGAGACAAAAAATTAGACTGGCACAAACACTTGCGGCTAGTCGTTTGATCATCGAACAGCTTCCCCCGTTCCAGGTAAATAATTCAAGAAAGAGAATCTCATGATTAGGGTGTGCTCGCCCCGCTCTTTCAGCTGTGGCATTCAACGCAGCGGGGGCAAGCCACCCTTCCTAACCTGCAAATTTATGCAACTTGAATTTGATCCTGTGACCTTTCTATTTGCGCGTATCTTCAAGACTGCCTGCCTTGTTGACATTGGACATTGGACATTCGACTTTCGACAGTCTTTTTATTGATCCTTCCATTCCGGAATCCGTCCCGGCGTCCAGGGCGCGCCCGCCGCTTCCATCTGTTTCTCGAGCCTCGCCAAATCGCCCTCGATCAGTTGTCGTAACTGCGCCAGAGTTAACTCGAACTCCTGTGCGGCCGCGTTGTATTGGTTGATTTGCGTCTGCGTCGGACGAGCGGTCGATAAACGTTGCGAACCGACAATGTCGCCAACGCGTTCAGAAATAGACGGAGGCAAGTTGATATTTCGCGCGCGCAGTGCACTGTCGCCGCGCAGCGCACGCAGAATATCGTTGGTGCGTTTATCCAGCGAGGCCGCGTCGTCAAGCAACTTGTCGCCCACCGCAGGAGTGTCCAGCAGAGCACGACGAATTAAAACCAGTCTGGGCTTCAAAGCGTTTGCCGCTTCCAGGGCGCCCTGAACAGCTCGCTGGAGCCGTGCAACTTTCTGTTGAAACTCGACCAGCGCAACTCGAACCGGGCCCGACATGCTCGACTGCCCTTCAACCACTATCTCGAAATCCTGCGGCGACCCCAACGGCGTGAACACACCGTCAACGCGCCGGGCGGCCGAAACTCTGTAAGCACCGGGCATCACCAACGGCCCGCCCGGTCCCTCGTCAAAGGGATTCTCGTTTTCGGGGTTTTGCGGCGGCGGCAGCGAAGTGGGCGGATACCTCAGGTCCCAACTCACGCGCTGCATGCCGGCAGTCACTGGTCCTGTCAAACGCCTGACGATGCGGCCGCTCGAGTCGGTGATCGTGAAGATAACAGCCGGCGCTTCCTCTTCCTCTTCCGCGCTCAGATCGGACAAACGTGGCAGGGTAACAAGCGCATTCTTTTTGGCTGCCTCTTTTTCTGCTTCCTGTCTCTTTGCCTTTTTCGTTTTCAGTTCTTCCTTCAGGTAATAAGTGAAGGTGACGCCAAACGGCGGGTTCTCAGCTGCGTAATATGATTCGCCCTGAAAACTTTTGCCGCGCAAACCCAGGGGCTGGGACTGGATATACATCAACGCGTTCTTAACCGGAAACAGCTGGGAATCCTGTTTAAGCATTTCCGGCCTGAGCAAACGCAGCGTTGTGTAATTGTCGAGGATATAAATGCCGCGCCCGAAAGTGCCCGCAATCAGATCATTTTCGCGTTTTTGAATATTGAGATCGCGGACCTGAATCGTCGGCAGTCCGCCCTTAAGTTGTATCCACTTCCCGCCGCCATCTATGGAAAAGAAGAGACCGAATTCAGTGCCGACAAAAAGCAGGTTCGGGTTCACATGGTCCTCAGCGATGGCCCAAACGGGTTGGTTCTTCGGCAGGTTGCCGGCAATTGAAACCCAGGTGCGGCCGGCGTTTGTGCTCTTCAGAAGATAGGGCTTGAAGTCCGCGTTCTGGTGATTTTCAAACGCAGCGTACACCGTATTCGATTCGTGATTCGAAGCGATGATGCGGCTCACGTATGACATGTCGGCCACACTGGGAAATGTTTGTATCTTTCGCCAGTTTTTGCCGCCATCTTCGGTCACTTGAATCAAACCGTCGTCGGTGCCGACATAGATCAAGCCGTCTTGCTTTGGCGATTCCGCAAGCGCCGAGGCATTGCCGAAGAATGCCGTCGAAACATTTTTTGCGACCGCATCCATACTCCAAATCTTGCCCATGACGGGCAACTTGTCGCGATCCAGCCCGCGGGAGAGTTGGCCGCTGATGACTTGCCAGCTATCGCCGCGATCGTCACTGCGAAACAGTTTGTCGGCGGCAAAGTAAAGTCTAGTGTGCGAGTGAGGACTAATGATGAAAGGCGAATCCCAGTTCCATCTAAGCGGCTCTTCGCCGCGGCCAACTTGCGGTTGAATGCCCATCCGTTCGCCTGTACGTTTGTCGAAGCGGGCCAGTCCTCCGTTCTGCGATTCTCCATAGATTATATTCGGATCTTCCGGATCGACCTGACTCCGGAAACCATCACCGCCCACGGTAACGAACCAATCCGGGTTTGTGATACCCGAAGCACTACGCGTACGTGAAGGGCCGCCAAAGCTGAAGTTGTCCTGCGTTCCGCCATAAACAAAATAGAACGGAGAAGAGTTATCGGTAGTGATGTCATACAACTGCGTGATAGGAAGGTTGCGTTTGAATTCCCAATTCGCACCACGGTCATGACTTTCATAAACGCCGCCGTCACAGCCGACGAGATAGTGGTCGGTATTATTCGGATCGATCCAGATGTCATGATTGTCCACGTGCTTCGACTTCTCACCGAGTCGCCGCAATGTCTTGCCGCCGTCATCGGAGACCATCAGGAACACGTTCATCACGTAAACTCGATCGACATTCTTTGGATCGGCGACGATGCGCGCGTAGTACTGCGCCCCCACATCAAATTCATTACGTCTTTCCCAACTGCCGCCGCGATCGCTGGAGCGAAAGATGCCGCCCTTCTTGTCTGCGGCTTCGACGGTGGCGTAGATGACGTTGGAATCCACTGGCGAGATCGCGAGTCCAATGCGACCGAGTTCGACTGTTGGCAAACCGTTCTTTAGCTTGTTCCAGGTCGCGCCCGCGTCAGTTGATTTGTAGAGCGCGCTTTCCGGTCCGCCGTTAATCAGAGTCCACATGTGACGACGGCGCTGATACGACGCGGCGTAGACAGTCTCTGGATTTTGTGGATCGACAACGACGTCTGTCACGCCGGTGTTCTCGCTGATGGAAAGGATTTTTTTCCAGCTCTTGCCGGCATCGGTGGTTTTGTAGAGGCCACGATCACCGCCGGGGCCCCAGAGCGGGCCCTGCGCCGCAGCGTAAACGGTGTCGGAGTCTTTAGGATCGATGACGATGCGTCCGATGTGCTCTGAAGTTTTTAGCCCGACATTTTTCCAGGTTTTACCACCATCATCCGAACGATAGACGCCGTTGCCATATGAAACGCTGCGCTGACTATTGTTTTCGCCGGTGCCTACCCAAACCGTTAGCGGGTTTTTTGGATCGAGTGCGATGGCGCCGATCGAATAAGAGCCTTCCTTGTCGAACACCGGCGTCCAGGTCGTGCCGTTGTTTATGGTCTTCCAGACTCCACCTGAAGCTGCAATGACGAAATAACGCGCGGCATTGTTTGGATCGACCGCGAAACCGACCACGCGACCTGAGGTGAACGCCGGGCCAATCGAGCGAAACTTCAAACCATTGAATGTCGCTGTCGACATCGGGTCGGCCGGTTTCTTTTCTTCTTCTGCCTTCTCCTCGTCCGATTTCGCTTCGTCTGTTTTTGCCGGTTCAGGTGATGCTTGCTGTTTGGCCGCCGCCTCGCGTCGTGCCTTCTGCACCTCCGCCTTTTCGGCAGCTCTTTCTTCCTGTGCCGATGCCGGCAACGGCTGCATAGTAAATAGCGCGATTATGAACAGTCCGAAAGACAGTCTGGCGACTGGCGACAGGACGGCAGCGAGAGGATGAGCGGGCACAAAGGGACGCATAAACGGATAATCTCCTGAAAGTTTTTGGACTTGCTCTGACGTTCGTAGTCAGAAGAAGAAACTGGCAATTCGGAAACGTCTGGAAAACAGCGCCATCTTATCAGACGACTGCGTACGCGCAAGACTCGGCATCGCTTAACGAGGCGAGTCTTTCTTGGCGGCGTGTCTCATTCGTGTGATCATACCAACGTGACCTTAAGCGAGCTGTTAAATATTTGGAGTGCGCTGACCTGTCAGCGCTTTGGTTCGCCGGCGGCCTGACGCCGGCCTCGGGCATTGAATTCAGTATACAAAGGTTGCGACAGGTCGCAACCGACTAAAAGCGCTGACAGGCGGGGTCCCCGGCGCGGCAGCCGCGCTGGGGTGCTCACGTCAGCGCACTCCAAATTAATCTTTAATTTCAACGCATGACTTCTCCAAAAGTTGACTCAAATCGATCAGACGAACTCTTCGTACGTGCCCTGGCGTTAATGCCTGGTGGTGTCAACTCACCGGTGCGCGCATTTCGCGGCGTCGGCGGCACGCCGCTATTCATCCGCAGTGCCGTCGGTCCAACCGTCACTGATGTCGAAGGCCGCGTCTACATTGATTACGTCGGCTCCTGGGGCCCGATGATTTTGGGACACGCCGACGCGGAGATTGTCAACGCGCTTGCGGCCGTCGCCGCAAATGGCACCAGCTTCGGCGCACCGAACGAGCTGGAGATCGAGCTCGCGGAAGAAATCGTCGCCGCGGTTCCTTCAATCGAGATGGTGCGTATGGTTAATAGCGGCACGGAATCGGCCATGTCGGCCATCCGCCTGGCGCGCGGAGCGACTGGTCGCGATAAGCTGGTGAAGTTTGAAGGTTGTTACCACGGTCACGCTGATAGTTTGTTAGTGAAGGCCGGTTCGGGAGTGGCAACCCTTGGCTTGCCTGACAGCCCAGGCGTTCCGGCGACCCTCGCGCAACACACGCTTACTGTTCCCTTCAACGACCCGGCCGCGCTTGAGGATGTTTTCAAACAACACCCGGACATCGCGGCCGTGATCATTGAACCCGTAGTCGGCAACATGGGTTGTGTTCCGCCACAACCAGGATTTTTGAAATTCGTTCGCGACGTAACTTTCAAACACGGCGCTCTGTTGATTTTCGATGAAGTGATGACCGGATTTCGCGTGGCGCGCGGTGGTGCGCAGGAACTTTATGGCATTACACCTGATATAACCTGTCTCGGTAAAATCATTGGCGGCGGCTTGCCCGTGGGGGCCTATGGCGGCAGCCGAGATCTGATGCGTCACATCGCGCCCGCCGGATCGATTTATCAAGCCGGCACACTCTCGGGAAACCCGCTGGCTATGACTGCAGGACTACTCACTTTGCGCCGTCTCCACGACCCCAGGGTTTACGAAACTCTTGAGCAACGCTCGGCGAAACTATGTGAAGGATTGTCGCAGGCAGCAATCGAGGCGGGACTCAAAACGGTTACTAACCGCGTAGGTTCAATGTGGACAAGTTTCTTTACCGAAGAGCAGGTTACAAACTGGGTCACAGCTAATAAAAGCAACCGCGAAGTTTATGGCCGGTTCTTTCACGCCATGCTCAATGAAGGCGTTTATCTCGCGCCGTCGCAGTTCGAAGCCGGCTTCGTCAGCATCGCGCACACGGAATTGATAATCGATCAAACAATCCTTGCTGCGCAAAAAGCCTTCCAAGCAACTAAGTATAGACCCCTAAGTGAATAATCTGAGTTGCAGGAAAGCCGTTAAAGCATCGAGCCAATAAGCTAGTTGATAGTCTCTGGGTTGGGAAGGGCGGCTTGCCCCCGCTCACTCGCAGGAGATCGGCTTGGTACGTTAGAAAAGCGGGGGCAAGCCCGCCTTCCTGACTGAGCGCTCCGCAAGTTGTCGCTTATACCTTAGAGCGGCAGGTCGATCACAAAGCGCGTTCCCTTCCCTGGTTCGCTTTCAACGTTGATCGTGCCCTCATGCTGTTCGACTATCTGCTTAACAATTGCGAGCCCTAAACCTGTGCCACGCTTCTTAGTCGAAAAAAATGGCTCGAAGATCCGATCGATTGTGGCCTTATCCATTCCACTTCCCTGATCCGCAATCGTTACTCGGGCTGCTGCTCTCGAAACGCCATCCCGATCATGATCAGTTTTCGCCACACTGATTAGCTGCGTTGAGATTGTCACGGGGGTTGCTTTCGGACTGGCGTCGATGGCGTTTGCGATCACGTTCACGAAGACCTGACTCAACTGATCGAAATCCCAGTGACCGATCGCCCGCTCATCCGTAAATTTCTTTTCGATAGGAGTTCCTTTTTCATTTACCTTATCCGCCACCAGGTCGAGGCTGTGATCCACCAGCTCGTTAAGATCAACCTTAGCCTGCTCGAGTGTTTTTCGCCGTGAAAATTGAGCCACGTCTACTACCAGTTTGCTTAAGTGTTTAATACCCCGCTCAACCAGCTCGATCGTATTCAACCCTTCAGCGTCGCTCACACTGTCGCGCAACATCGACACACCCAGCCGTATGCTGCCAAGTGGATTTCTGATCTCATGCGCAACCTGGGCCGTCGCCTGGCCCACCGCCGCCAGCGACTCTTGCCGTCGCAAACCACGCTCTGCTTCCGCGGCCTCCGTTACGTCCACCATTGTCAGGATTTGCCCATGGGCATCATCAATCGCCAGCGGAGAGGAATAAACGTCGAAGGTTTGCTGGTGTCCGCCGTCCCCATTGGCAGGACAAACCCAGCGTCCACGATATGAAGCTATGTCTACACGAGAAGCCGTCGCCGCTTCGAGCATCTTCATGGCATCGTCACTCGCAAATTTTTCATAAACGGAAGCACCAATCGTCGCCTTTGGAAAAATCCGGAAGAAGGCGGCGTTGGCACTGCGAATGCGATCGTGATCATCGATCGCCGCAACCGCGCTCACCATTCCTTCGAGCAATTGACTGGTGAACATACGTTCACGCCGGGCCTCTTCTACACTGCGGCGCATCTCGCTGAAGCGACGCTGTATTTCCCAGATCGTTCCGGCCGCCACGAGCGCACCGAAAATAAGCGCTATCAAACTCCAGTCACGAACGGCGCGCGCGGCTTCCTGCTGAATAGCTGCACTATCTTGAAAAATTTTGATCTGCTGCTGGTCAGCTTGCGTTTGCAGGGTCTTTAGCTCTGCATCGACGACGTTGAACTTTTTAAATCCTTCTAATGAATAACGACGGAGATCTTCAGTTGCTTCAAGATACGCCGCGAGATCGCTGCGAAAGTTGTTCCACGACGGATCCGACGTGTGTTGCAGCTCGCCCAGGAGTGTGTTGAGGTCACCGCGTGCTCTGCTTAAGCGAAATTCGAATGGCGGTCGCAATTCCCGGCGAGAGTCTGACTCAGCGCGCGCGCGCGCTTCATTATCGAGCTGAGTGATAGCCAGCCGCAGCTTGAGCAGCACACTTAACTTGGCCGCGTGTTCCTGTTCCAGGTTCAGCACCTTGCTGCCGACGTCGTTCATACGATTCATACTTAACCATCCGACTACGACAATTAGTATGAGCAAGAGCACGAAGCCCACAATCAGCGGGATGATTGCCGGCGAAATTTCACTCCTCCATATGCTTTTACCAAAAGACGTTGGCGCCAGGGGGCGGGGAGTTGGCTCAGTTGAATCGGTTCGGCGATAGATGGTTACGGCCGGAGGGCTTTCCTCAATGGCCGTCGGAGATGCAGGCTCTGCAGCAACGCGCGCGGCGTCGCTTTGGTGCGACTGATCGGAATCTTGTCTGTCGTCATCCATCGTTTTGGCGTGAAGCTCTTCTCTCTGTGCGACCTCTGAGCCCTCTGTGTCTCTGTGGTCAGCCTCAGAACTTTAAACACCACAGAGACACAGAGAACACAAAGGTTGCACGGAGAAAACGAATTTGAGACACCGCGCTTTGAGAATACAACAAATGTCGATTTAATTAAGGTTTCGCGTCCATCCAATTGTCCGCAATACCCACATCGACAATCAACGGCACATCCAAACTAACGGCGGTTTCCATTTCGGCCTTCAAGACTTTGGCCACCTTTTCTGCGTTCGCAGCTCCGGTTTCGACCAACAGCTCATCATGAACCTGCATCAATAATTGTGCTTCAATACCCTGACGTTTGAATTCCTCATCAACCTTCAGCATCGCGATCTTTACGATGTCGCTGGCAGTCCCCTGGATCGGCATGTTAATAGCTTCGCGCTCGGCCGCTTTGCGAATGTTCGCGTTGCGATCCGTAATGCCTGGCAACGGCCGGATACGGCCATAAATCGAACGAACGTAGCCATGCTCGCGCGCTCTGAGCGGCACTTCTTCCATGTAACGGCGCACGCCCTTGTAAGTATTGTAATAGTCTTCGATTACTTTCTTCGCTTCTGCCCGCGATATGCCGACACGCTGCGACAAACCCCACGGTTCGATCGCATAGGCAATGGCGAAGTTTACTATCTTTGCAAATCGCCGCGCTTCCTTTAGCTCTTCGTCCGTCCTGGCACCGAAAACCAGTCGCGCCGTGCGCGCGTGAATGTCTTCACCGTTTTGAAACGCTTCGAGCATAACCGGATCCTGTGTGATGTGGGCCAGCAGGCGCAGTTCGAGTTGAGAATAATCTGCTGAGATAATCTTGTTTCCTTTTTCCGCCACGAACGATCGCCTGATGCGGCGGCCGAGTTCCGTGCGAATGGGAATGTTTTGCAGGTTGGGATCGCTCGACGAAAGACGGCCGGTAGCGGCGACCGTCTGATTCAATAGACAGTGAATCCTGCCGTCGGCTGCTATTTGATGTGGCAGCGCATCGGTGTAAACGCTTTTGAGTTTATCGAGCTCGCGATAATCAATAATCAATCGCGGCAACTCAAACGTTTGCGCCAGTTCTTCCAACACTGCCTTGCTGGTAGAAATCCTGCCGGTCGAAGTTTTTCTGCCCGAGGTCATCTCCAGATCGGAGAGCACTTCTCCGACTTGCTTGGGAGAGCCAATGTTGAATTCCCTGCCGGCGAGTTCATAAATCTTCACCGTCAGTTTTTTTAGCTCCAACCCAAGATAATTCGACAGGTCAGACAAAACTGCGCGATCGACTTTCAAGCCGATGCGCTCCATGCGATAGAGCAGCGGCGCCAGCGGCAACTCCATTTCGGTATAGATGGTTTCCAACTTTTTCTCGAGAATGCGTTGATGCAGGACTTTGGCCGTGCGCGCTGTAAGATCAGCCGCCGCCGCAGTCTCCCACTGCATGTCTGACCAGGCACTCACCGGTTTCTCAAGACGCTCGACGCCAATGGCTTCGCGAGCAAGGTCGTGCAACTCATACTTGCTGCGGTTTGGATCAATCAGGTAGGCGGCCAGCAGAGTATCGTCTTTGACCCCTTCGAGCGTGATATTGAGCCGGTCAAGTAAACCGACCGCGCGTTTTAAATCGTGAACAGACTTTTCCAGTAAGCCGTTTGACAGAACTTCGCGCAACGAAGCCACAGCGGCTTCGCGTCCCTCAGCAAACCTGTTCAGGTCTACAAATGCGGCGCTGCCTTCCGCAGTTGAGAACGCGATTCCTTCCGCAAGTTCGTAATCAATCTCGCACTGCTGCTCTAGTTGCGGCTCCTCAGAGTCTTCGCCTTTCTCGGTTTGACGGATCGTCGAGTCACCGATTGCGACACCGACACTTTCGGCGTCCCATAAAGTGCGGACGAAGTTATCCAGAACTGCTTGCGAATCAATAATTCGATAATCGAGTTTGTCAGCAGAGCGGGTGGACCCAGCAGATGCGGCGTCTGCGAACTCCCGGGTCAGTGCGGAAAATTCCAGTTCCTTAAACAGTTCGTAAGCCGCGGCGCGATCAGGTGGCCGGGCCTTCACCTCATCCAGATCCAAATCCACGTCCAGGTCGAGCCGGATGCGCGCGAGTTCTCGCGATTGGCGAATGAGATCCGCATTGTTGTGGAGCGATTCGCGATACGTTTTGTGCTTAACTTCCTCCCAACGCTTCAACGCCTCTTCGATAGATCCGAATTGGGTAATCACCTGGACGGCGCCTTTGGCCCCGATTCCCGGCGCGCCCGGTATGTTGTCGATCGAGTCGCCCATCAAACCGAGCAAATCCACTACCTTGCTTGCCGGTACACCAAACTTCTTTTCGACCCAGGCTTCATCGCACCATTCAATCGGCGGCACATACTCCTTCCGCTTAACCACCTGAGAATTTGTGCGCATGCAAACAATAAACGGATCGCGCACCAGCTGGCACATGTCTTTGTCGTTCGAGACGATCACGGCCTGCAAACCTTTTTCCGCGATCTTCATGGCCAGCGTGCCGATTACATCGTCAGCTTCAAAACCCGGCGAATTGATAACCGGAATATTCAAGGCCTCGCACAGTCGAATGATGTAAGGAAGTTGTGACGCCAGATCCTCCGGCATAGCGAGGCGGTTGGCTTTGTAATCGGCGAAAGTTTCGTGACGAAAAGTTCTTTCTTTCGACTCGAATATCGCCGCGATGTAATTCGGTTTCTCGTCCTGAAGCAGCTTGCGCAGCATGTTGGTAAAAATGTAAATGGCTTGCGTAACCTGCCCGGTCGAGGTTGCGAGCGGCGCGACGCGATTCGCCATCGGCGCAAAGAATGCGCGAAAGATGTGCGACATTGAATCGATCAGAAAAACCCGTTCGGATGGCTGATTGTTATCAGCGGAAGCTTGCTTTGCCGGCATGTGTTTCGATCATAGAGAGGCGTTTTGGGAGTGTCAATCAGCGGTTTGTTACAGGCATCGACAGGATTAACAGGATTCCCAAGATTAAGTTTGCAGCACCCGCAAAGCTTCTGTTAATCCTGTAAATCCTGTCCAAAATGACCTTCTTTCTCTGCGCAGCTGGAACGAGTGTGGCAAACGAGTGTGGCAAACTCTCCCTTGAATTTCATCAGTTGTGGTAAGAGCGCAACACGTCATTACTCCGAACTTCGTCGATTACTGCATGCGCTACCCGGCATGGGCCTTGCTCCATTTATTTGCGTTCTGCGCAATTCAACTTAGCCACTAATAGTCCTGCAATGAGGCCCGACAATTTGATCAAACAAACAACGCTCGCAACAGCGGTTGAAACAGACGGTATTGGACTGCACACGGCGGTGCCTGTGCACGTTCGATTGATGCCGGCGCCGCCCGACACCGGTTACGTTTTTCGTCGCACAGACCTTGGC
>DASZDU010000162.1:0-13541 GCA_035941655.1 Pyrinomonadaceae bacterium
AACCTATTCCGCCAACCGCTTCGCCGTCTACGTCGATGGCAAAGTTAGTCTCAGGCGTTACCTGCGTGATGAACTGTATCCACTGTTCGGCATCTAAGCGCGTGTAAGGGTGTGGAAAGCGATCGCGCAGGTTTAGCCAAACCTTTCGATTGTTGGCGTGGAAAGGAATGGTTTCCTCGTCGCCATGACGCCACGAGCGAACTGCGGCAGGGCCACATTGGAGATACATCAATCACTCCTCAGTTAACTCATCTTGATCCGGCGAGCTGGCTCAAGAACAGTCTCTTTTCGTCTTAGCATATTCAATCCAATCACCTGATGTAATAACGGTTCCAAAGGAATAGCATTCAGGATTAGGTTCATAAGTCCAACACATCCTGCTGTGCGTACCAATTAAGATTTCAACCTGCTTCCGCCGATAATTGCTGGATGCTTCAAATGCATCCAACTCATTCAGAATCTGATCATCAACTTCATAAACTTCACCTATAACCCAGGAGTTCGATTGCTCGAGTATCAAGCCAGGATATGCACCCAGATCATAGAGGCTGCCCCTTACTCTCGCATCAGCAATGAATTGTGATTTGGGAAATCTTATGGACATCGCGTGCGCACAACCGCGCCTCAGCGTGCCATAAACGAATACGAGGTGATTATTCATTTAGCATTGCCGTTTACCAGGCTCTTATTTGATCAGCCTCAAGCTCCCCGGCAGAACTCGCACAAGCATATGCGACGACGCGAATTCTTTTTCCTCTGTCTACTAATCTCGATAATCCCACCTCCGCTTCGCTGGGCAATTGTCTTTCATATAGCAGCTTCGGAAGATAAACTTTTCGAGTTCCGTCGTTTCGCAGGGTCAGAGAGAAATTTACAATCTGTTTTTGATTATCGTACTCGACGGCAGAAATTGTTCCAGCCAAAACACGACGGCTGCAGCCCGAAATCTCTTTAGGGTCGGCCATCCTATCCAGCATGAACATGGTGCCCCGTCGATAATGCGCCACTGCGCGCGCCTGAAAGTCTTGCGCAAAAACGCTCGAACTCTCCAACACTGCAGTCAGGGAAACCAACAGGCAGAAAAACTTTAGATGATGCATCAAGCAATCCTCCTGTCTCAGTCAGAAATACTTCAATTCGCACGGAGATCCCAGTCAACCACAGCCAAACACTCGATCTCGACGCGCGCACCGAGGGCAAGACCATTAGTGCCAAACGCACTTCGCGCGGGTAAGCGGCCTTTCGGAAAGTATGTGATATAGACTTCGTTCATCGCCGCCCATTCACTCATGTCGGCCATCATCACCGTACACTTCACCACCTGGTTGAGCGAGGATCCATTCTTCTCTAATAGGCGACGGATTCTCTCCATAATCTCCGTGGTTTCCGGCTTGATGCCTCGGGCGAGCTTCTGATCTGCATCGACGCCTATCTGCCCCGATAAATAGAGCATGTGCCCGACACGTACGGCAGCGGAGAAAGGCAAAGGTCGTGGACTTTCCGAAAGATACTCCACAGGCGGGTGGCCTGGTGATTTTTGCGGGCGATCCTGATCTGCTTTAGGTTGAACGACTCTCTGGGTCCCGCTCTGCTGGGCCTTCACGTCAGGAGTCAACAAAAAGCAAAGACAGCTAATTGTAAGGAGTGGAAGAAAAGTTTTCATCGGCATGTGTATCTCCTTTGGGAATTGCTGTTCGGCGTACTTCATGGCAACGGTTTAGGAGTGGCGATTTGCCAGATGTTGCCACATGGATCTGTAACCATCCCACGCCGATCACCGTAGGGCGTATCCCAGGGAACCTCAAGTGAAGTCGCGCCCGCCTCCAGCGCACGGTGATAAGTTTCGTCGACATTCTCCACGTAGATGTAGAGAAATGTCGGCATCACCTCGCGGACGCCAACATTGCTTACCATGACAAGCGAGTCACCAATTTTGATCACCGATGGGCGATCCGTGCGGAGGTCCCCAGACGCGTCGAACGCTCTCTTGAGAAAGTCGACCTGCAAGGCTGCGTCATGAATGACGAGCCGAGGCGTCACAGTATGCCAACCTTCCGGGACTGCTTTGGTCATCATTTGCTAGCCAAAACCTGGTTTGTTAGATGCGGTCACAGGTAACGGCTTCCCTTACAAGCTTCTTTTGAATATGAAAACTTTTCAAACTCAATGACGATAGAAGTACTGGATGAGAACAGTACCTCGTGTCTCAAGTATTTCGCGGCGCCGAAACTTCATCGTAGCCCGGTCCCCGGCACAATCGCTTGTTGGATTTCAGCAGAACAGAAAAACTCTCAACTCGGCTTACAGGCGGAACTGGTGGTGCATGATATGCACCAGGATTCAGGATATCTAGTTCTGGAATATCTGCCTCTCCACTAGACAGCACCTTCGTCCTTGTGCAGGACTGGGCGACCAATTGATGATCATCAGTGGCACGTGCATAGACCAAATACTTCTCGCCCACTTTGAAGTTGTAGTCGCAACTTGAGCTACGGTAAGAATCTTCGCTGATCTTCTTAGTTCCGGTGGATATGCTGAACTCTTCAAAAGCATCACCCTTCCACATGGTTATTAGCTTGAATTTAACTGCGAAGGTATCGAGCGCGACTACCTCACCGGAGAAGACACTGGCCGCTTCATTAAACTCCCTGGCAATAGCCAATTTGATCTGCTTCTCACTCCTCTTGCCCGGCTCACCGCCACAGACGCAGGCGAATACAGATTGCGAGCTGACAACCGACACCAGCGCGATAAACAGTGATGGCAGAACAGCTCTCACGTTTTGTTTCTCCTCAAGAAAAGAAAGCCAACGCTTGGCCCGCAGCCGCCGGGCACGCACGCGGAATTGTGGTCTCGCACCTGAAGGCATCGGTATTCGCGGTCGGCTGAACGGCGTTGTTAGGCAGCCCCCGGCGCAAATGACCACTCCCTCGAAAAGGCGGACGAATCCGTATCAAGGGTGTTCTGATGCGAATCTCCGAAACCTACAGTTTCCGCTTCGCTGGCTTTTTCTTATCGGCCATGCGTCGCTGATACACCGATTCGAGCTCGATCCAGACGATACCCTCGTCACCGTTGGCCCTCTCTTCGTCCTCGAGTTTTCGGAGTACATTGTATTCCACATGAAGGCCTGGCAAGAACCATTCAAGATCGGTGAACTTGAATGGGTTGCCTACATCAGGGGTGAAAGTGCCGGCCCTGGCAAGTAACAGCGTGCCGTACTTGGCGCGCAGCTCTTCGCCGACCGCCTTTTCTACGTTTCTCCCGGGGGTAAGAAAGAAGACTCCCATGAGCGTGCCGTCTTGCATCATCACATATGCGTCGCAGTTGCGAACCCAGGACGGACAGTTGTCCTCCGCAAGTCGAACGGTCCGCACCAGCGTTCCGCCGAGTCTCTTCTCTTGACCCGTTTCACGATCGATGCCCAGATTAAATCCTTTCAGGTTGCACGTCGCTGCTCCGGGCCACAGAATGTTATTGCAATCCGGCAACAACAAGCGTTTGCCGAGCTCCATACCGGCAACAGTCCTATCCCTCACTTCATTTGCACTGGCGATAGACGAATCGGTCGACGATCCGTTTGACGACGCGGGCGCCGCCGACGGTTGCAGGGTAGAACCGGGCGGTGCCGATCCCGTCGGTACCGGGACTTTCAGCATGCTGTAGACGGTCCGCCTGAGTTCCGGGGTGAAATATTTCTTGAAGACCTCATCGCGCAGCCATAGGTCGCCCTCATACTTTGTGTGCAGCTCGAACCACCGCGTCTTGTCAGCGCCCGTGACCTTTCCCTCAAAGGGCTGCATCGCAAAATAGTTTGCACTGCGATATTCCGGCTCCATTCGCTGCTCGTCGGGCGTAAACTGGCTCTCAATTCTCTTTTGTGAATAGGCCAACAGAGAGATTAGCTGCCGCAGCTGCCAGAATATTCCGGCCTGCTTTGCGGCAGTATCCATGGCATCGACGCCTCGAACATCCGCTTTGATTCGATCGGGCGACGGGAACTGGGCCAAATATGGCGGGTTCGTCTGTGCCTGGATTTGAGCTGTTAGCATCAAAGCCAGAGCAGCCACAAGAACGAGGATGCTTGGTTTGGATTTCATTTCTCCCTCCTTAAAGTTGTCGGACCAGAAGTGTGCGGCAACTGTCTCACCCATAGGGTTTGCGAAGCGGCCTAACGCTGGAGTTGAACGGGCGGCCCAAATCCACGCAACCTGACTGCCAGGAAGCACGATTACAAGCACGCTATCGCCGCTCCATTCCAACGGCTTGTTGGGCGTGCGTTGCGTTTTGGTCTTGCCGCTTCGCTTTCACGCGTAGGGGTGATTCTTACTGCCGCTTGGGAAATGTTAGTTTCTCAAAAAACTCGTCGCTTAGAGAATATAAATATTCCGTCAATCCTCTGGTATTCGAGTAATTGGAAAACTCCATTTGAACAGCCGAATCTTTATCCTTCGAGCGCGGACACAGATACCCTTTGAGGTTGAAATACGAAAATTTGTTTGATGATGTCTTCTCAATCGGGAATATCCCGGTATACCGCAAGCACATCGCACCCTTGAACCTCATATAATCGAAGTGGAGGCTATCGAGCTTCAATTTACTTAATTCTTCTTGTTTGAGAGTTTCCCAGTTAGCCAGCCGGTCCTTGTCCGTCTCAAAAGTTTTTGTTCGGATAGTCTTGACGCTGGCGTTTAAGATTCCGCCCTCACCGCGTTTCTCAAAGACCATCTCTGATTTATCTGTTTTCTGTAATATCCATCCGGGTTGATTAGGTGAAACGACGGTTATTCCGTCCTGGTCATAGATGCTGGCAGGCTTAATTGAAGTCTGTGCTCGCGCTGATACGGCGACACAAAAAAGCGTGGTGGCAATTATAACTATAAGGTGATTCATTAAATTCCTTCTATCACGATTGACAGATTTCCAACAAGAAAAGCCCCAACGCTGGCCTCCAGCTGCGGGGCGGGCTTAGCATTCGAGCTGAGGGTCTGAGATTAGCTGCAAGGCTTTGTTAGCTGGCTGTCTTCGCATAATACGGAAGGAACTCATGTGCTCCAAGCCACTCGCGTTTTTCAATTGCCACTTTCGCTTGCTGTTTGATTGATTTCTTCTGAATCATTTCGACAACTTCGTTGGCGGAAGCTAAATCATCCACCGCCAGAATTAAGGCAATATCTTTCAAGGTCCTTGGCTTCTTCCAACTTTTCATTTCTTCGCAAGCTTGCAGCAATGGGCTAAGAACAACCTTCCGTAATTCACATTTCCGATATATAGCCTCGAAGAGCAAGAGCAAAGCATCGGCTTGGCATACTGGATTCGGCTCACGCTTAATTATTTGTAAAAGTTCTTTTACGACAGGGAAAATATCTACATCTTCACGCTGGGCCATTGCACGCACAACCCACGCCGAGCAAGCCACTGCCTGGTAAACATCGGGTATTACAGACGCAGTTTCAAGGCCCTCATTTACGATTTTCAGAAAGTCGCCTTTGCGTTTGGTGTGCCATGCGACTGCCGCTAAAGCTTGGCAGCGATACCAGTTCCCCTCAATGTGTCTGGCAAAACGCAGAGCCGCGTCAACGTCGGTTTGAGCCAATTCCCATGTCCTTTGTCTTGGGTCTATAGACATTTGAGGCTTACCTAACAAGTAGCCAGCTAACGGTGGCCTTCATGAGTCCGAATCGTTCTGATAGCCGCATAACGGTTGAGTTGACCGGGCGCGGCGATTAGCAACAACGTCGAATCCAACAATCAAGTTAAAGAACGCGAGACACGCTCAGGCCCAACGAAATGTTGGGCGGCGACGGCGGTTGAACCGTTGGTTCAGTTTTCCCACAATTGTCAGTCTGCCGACAGCAGATGCTTTCGAATCATCTGCGCGGCCCTCCGGTAGTTTTGCTTTAAGAATTCCTCCGTGTAACTGTCTCCGCCTTCAGCTGTCACGAAGGCTGCAAAGAGAGGTGATTTGGCTGGATCTTGAAGTGGCCTTGGTTTTCGGCCAAACCAGGAGGTTGATTCCTCTTGCACTAACGCAGCATGTTCCATCCCGGCTTCATACTCCGAAATGATCTTGTCCAAAAACTCTTTCATCCCGAGCAAGCCGGCTTGTATCGTTTTGCCATCGTCCAAGTATAGTTCCGCCCACGTTTCCGTACCATGCCATACCTTTGAAAGGTCCAGACGTGCTTGAAGTAGATTCTGAATGGTCCGATCATAACCCGCTCCTCGCTCACTCGGTAGAAGTAAGCGAAACTCCCGTCGAGTTTTTTCTACACCTGCTCGTACATCAATCAGCGAGCTGAGCAGCTCACGTCGCAGTTTGTTGTCTTCTTCGAGCCGAAGTTTACGGTTTTCTGTCTCTTTGGCGTGCTGGCTATAGAAATAGGTAACGGTTGCACCAATGAGCGTTACGAGTACGAGTTGGGCAAGCACTTTCGAAAGTTCCACTAGCACTTCGATGCGGGGCGTCTTTGGTCCATCACCGACATTAGAGAAGATGCTTATCCAGGCCAATACTGCAAAGGCAGCAACTAACACCAAGACTAAGATTAGGTAACGCAATGATGGATGGTTTGTCATAAAGCGATCCTTTCGGGATTTCAGATGTTGATATGTGAGATCGGCCTTTGCGCCGCCCAACTATATATTATCCCGCTCATCGTGCTTCATATTACGCTACAAGCGCATTATCTCCCTCGGGCGTGACACTACCCTTAAAGTGACATTATTCCGCTTACGCTTCCCTTCACCCGCCCGCCAATTCACGAGTAGTTTTATCATGACATTTGGGACTGATTCTGTCTTTACTCTGAGCTTCTAAATCTCGAGGGCAGTCGCTAGTCGGCTATCTCAGTAGACGAGCGCAAGGGAACTACGAACTTGCTCGCGTTTCGAAGCGCGCCTTTTCAAAACACGAAGGCCGCTTCCGAAGAAGCGGCCCGTTAGTGTTCCCTGTTTTCTGTTTCTGTTTTTGCTTTTGCCTTTTGCTTGCTGCTCACTGCTTACTGCTCACTACGACCCCAAGCTACACCGCAAACTCACTCTTCAGTTGCAGTTCTGCTTTGCGTAGTTCAAAGCGTGCGCGTCCCAGGTTGCCTTCGGGACTGACAGCCAGGACGACGAAATATTCGCGACCGAGCAGACGCATGATTACGACGGCACTATCGAGTGAGATCATCAGCTCGCGGAGGTTGCCGAGTCCGGTGTCCTTACCAGCCTTCTGTGCGTTTCGCACGAGGGACGTAAACTCCGCAGCTGCCACATCTAGATTTGCTTCCTGACCGGCATCTTTCAGCAAACGTTCAACCGCAATCCCATCGATGCCCATAATGAGAGCACCGAGGCTGCCCTCGGTGCGCTCCATAATGTTCTCAAGTGTCTGTTTGAACATGTTCCTAACCTCACAAGTCTTGCGCGCAAACTAAACAGTTTGCGTTACAAGAAACCTATGGACGCTGACCGCCCAATGTACCTGGACGTGCGCTCGGAGCGCCCGCAGGCGGTGCATTCGGCGCCGGAGCATCCAGGCCCATTGGCGCGGACTGCTGCGGAGTCGACTGTCGCTGCAACTGCGTCGGTGTCGGCGTGTTGCTCTGCGGATTGCCTAAAGGAACAGGCTGCGAAATCTGAGTTGTTCTTGGTCCATTGCTGACCGTACCCGTGGTCGGGCGGCCCTGGTAATCCGGACGGTAGATGTGCGGCGTGATGAAGAACAGTATTTCGCTGTTCTGTCGCGTGATTAATTTGCGCTTGAAGAGGTTGCCAAGCAGTGGGATTGAAGCCAGGCCCGGGGTGCGCTGTCGCGTTGAGCCTTCAGTGTCGGCCAATACGCCGCCCATGACTGTGGTCCCGCCATCTGGAACAAGCACTTCGGTCTGCATGCGCTGAGTGTCGATTCCGGGAACGCCACCAACTGCGATGCCGGTATTGATCGTGTTGTTTTCGATCGTCACCCGGAGAATGACCGTGCCGACGTCTGTGATTTGTGGCGTAATTGAAAGACGCAAAGGAACGGAGACAAATGTAGTCGTCACGACTGCGGTGCCACTTGCAGCTTGCGTGGTCTGGACCGGAATCTGCGAACCACTTTCGATTTGCGCGGGCCGATTGTTGAGCGCGGTAACGCGCGGCGTGGCAACTGTCTTCGCTTCACCTCGTGTCTCTGCCATGCTTATTAGAGCGCTGATCTGGGCAGTTCCGAACAAGCCCGTGGTCAGACCAATGACGGTGCTCGCGGCCGCGGCGCCAAGCGAATTAAGCGGTTGATTGGTACCGGCCAGCCCACCGAAAACGCCCTGTGGATTCGGACCACTGCGTAATGCGCCGCCCGAGCCCGAGCCACCACCACCACCAGATCCTCCTGCGGCTGTAGTAGAGGCGGGCAACGTCGTAATATTTGCCAACCCCCCACGGCCTAGGTTCAAGATGCCCGCGGACAGCTGAGCGCCCAGGTCGCGGCTGAAGTTGTGCTGAGCAATCACGATGCGCGTTTCGATTTCAACCTGCGGTTCCGGCTGGTCCAGAATGGCCGCGAGCTGACGAATTGCGTCGATGTTTTCCCTGACGTCTGTAACGATTAGGGTATTGCTGCGGCCATCGACCTCGATAGAACCACGGCGAGAGAGTCTGCGCGAGATGATCGGCAATAAGCCCTGATCACCGCTGCCACCGGTAGCATCGCCTCCGGCGCCGCCGCTAAAGCTAAGGTTGGTTGCGCCGCCGGAAAATGCACCGGTCGAACCTGCGGCCTGCGCCAAAGTTCCCGAAGCGCGTGCGTAATTCAAGCGAATGAACTCAGTCACCAGCGGTGAAGCATCGAGTCGCGAATCATTGATGACTTTCTGCGTCTCGGATTCCTTCGCCAGCACCTCGGTGGTCGCTACTCGCAAAATATTGCCATTGCTTTCGACGCCGAGCCTGTTCGCCTTAAGTACCGCATCAAGTGCGACGTTCCAGGGAACATCCTGGACGTTAACCGTCACCGGCACTGCGCCAACAGAACTATCGATAACGAAGTTCACGCCATACTGCTCGGTAATGTAGTTGAGTATGTCGCGAATGTCGGCATTGACCACGTTCAAATTGATCGGTTCGCCGACGAACCCGGGTTGGCCATACTGCCGTCCCTGCTGAGACTGCGACATCTTGTCAGCTGCCGGCGACATGGCAACGCTCGGCGCAGGCACCGGCGACGGAGAAGGATTCTGTTGCGCCGGCGCTGTGGTCGCCACACTGGTTGAAGCGCCAGTAGTGGGTCCACCGTTATCGTCGGCAGCGAAGGTGTTGATGCCGAATAGACACAGGAGTACCAGGACGAGCGTAGTCCTTTGTGTGGCATTTGAGAGTCGAGGCTGATAGACCATCTTTTCCCTCCTTAAGGGAATTGCTGGACGCTGAACCGCCACGCGCTACGCTCATGGCCTATTGCCAAAAAGCGCGCGCCGCACAAAGCGGGATCGTCCGGGTTGATTGTCAAAACTGCGTAGCTACCTGACCGTTCTTCGATGACTAACTACGCGTGGAAGGGATTTCGACTCGAAAAAACTCTTCGATTCGAAACCGAAACTAGGGCTTGTCCGCAGCCGGCTTTTCTGACTTCTTCTGAACTTCGCCGTCGGTTGATTGAGCGGGAACCGATCTGGCGGCTGCGGCTGCTAGAGAATCGACAGTGGTTGCCTGTCGCAGAGGTTTCATTTCTACCGAGCGTTCGCGTTTGCCGTCGGAATAGACTGTCTCGCGACGGAAAACCAACCGGTTGTCTTCGATGGCAACTAATTGGCCGTCATAAAAACGCTCGCCAGGATAAATCACATAGGCCAACTTGATCGGCGTCGCTTCGACGATCGCCGCGTATCCGCGCGGGGACCGGGAGATACCCACGACCTGTACTTCGCTCAGGAGAAAAGCTGTGGTGGGCTTGGGAGCTGCAACTCGCGCATTCATTGCGGCCAGCTTCTGGGCTTTGTATTGCTCGATTCGTTCTTGAATTGATGGAGCGGAAACGACTGCGCCTCCCTTTTTCACTACCACGCGCGGTGGTTCATATTTCTTAAAAGGATCCCGTCCGCCCTGGTTGGAACGAGTCACTGGTTTCGCGTCAGTCTTGCCCTGCGCGTTGGCGGTTTGAAATGCGCCCTCGCACGCCAGTGTCGCGGCAATCAGAAGAACGACGAATCCGAATTGGAGAAATTTGGTTTGCTGCATGGTGATTTACTTTCCTGGAGTGGTGCTGGTTGAGTTATTTTGCGGCCGGTGGCGTGGCGACGGTCGGCACCTGGCCGGAACCGGGTTGGCCGGCGACGGCAGGCTTCTGAAGCTTTTCAGCTGACACGTAATAGGCGGTCAAGTCAAAGGTCGCGTCAACGGTTTTTGCGGAAGACTGATTGGCCAACTGATCCAGTTTGAAGTTGGTAATCGAAACGATCCGCTGATAATGCGCCAGCTGATCAAAGAAGGTACGTAAGGCTGCAAAAGAACTGGTCACGCTGACTTCGATTCGCTTGCCGTTGTAATTTTCCTGCTGCACATCATCCTTGGGAAGGAACTTTGTCAGCACCAGACCGTTGTTCCGGGCCCGGTCCTGAACGTTTTGCAGAACCATCGTCAGTTCGCGCTGTTCCGGCAGCAAAGCCTTCAATTCTTCATATTCTTCTACCCGGGCTTTATAAACGGCGCGGAACTCATTCAGTCTTTGGGACGCAATTTGCGCTTGCGCGTTTCGCGCGACAAGGTCGGAGATTTCTACGTTGAATGTCTGCGTCTCAGCGCGGACGGGTTTCGTAACAAAATACCAGAATCCGCCATACAGGACCGCCGCTACAAAAACGAATATTCCAAGTCGCAGGTACCAGGGCAGTGTTTGAAGATTACCGAGTTTCATTGGTTTATTTCCTTCCGGGTTGGGCGGGGTATTGGTAGTGTCTATTTCTTCAACGCCACCTGATTAGCAGTTGGATTTCCAGCGTTGGCGTTGGGCTGGGCCGGCGGCTTCGCTCCGTAGTTACACTTTACTGTGAAGCTCACCACTTCCGGCTGTTGGACCACTACGGAATCTGACGACCCCGCAACACTCTTTTCACTCGGAGCAACCTGCGCCGATTCCCGCTGGGTCTCAATATTCAAGTTAGTGAACAAGCCCGAAGAAAATTCGAGACTCTGGCCAAAGCGCGTGATGGAGGCCTCATTTGGGGAGATGCCTTTGATCGTGAGCTGTCCATCCTTCTGTTCCAGGCTCTTCAAATACAAGCCGGGGACACTGTCGAACCGCGCTTTTATGTCACGAAGAACGGCGCTGGGCCCTTGCTGTGATTCGCGCAGACTCTTGATTGCATCGATGCGACCCTGAATGTCCTGAGCCTTTTTCTCGAGCTCGGCCTGCTCGCGGTTTACAGCCAGCATTTGCTGGTTGATGCGCCGTTGGTTCTCCAGCTCTGTCTTGGCGGCGCGGTAATCAGATTGCGAACTGACATAGTCGAAACCCATAACCACGACCAACAAACCGAAAACCGTCAGTGCCAACAACAGCGTCTGCACGAGTGGCGTGGCCACCTTAGCTTCAACCATCGCTGCCCCGGTGGGCCGATCCGTAACTGATTCAAGCAAGTTAATCTTGATCATGCCGCTTCCACTCCTCTCAAGGCGAGACCGACGGCAATTGCCATATCAGGAACGATCTCTTTCATGTAGTCAGGATCAAATTTTCTACCGTCGACTTCTATATGACGAAAAGGATCGAAAAGCTCGACAGGTATTTCAAACCGCTTGGCAAGATAGTCAGGCAGCCCTGGCAGCTTGGAACTTCCACCGGCAATCAGAATCTTCTGGATGGCTTCGTCTGAGTCTTCTGCGGTCGCCCGGTAGAAATCCATTGTCTTACGGATTTCGAGTGCGAGGATGTCTGATACGGTTTCGATAATCGGCTGGATAGGACGCGCCTCAATCCCATCTGGTAAAGGATAACCGCGCTTCACAGCTTCTGCCTGCTCAAACGTGAGGCCCAATTCCTTCTGCAGTAAGCTCGTATACTGACCGCCACCAACGGAAGCGTCGCGCGCAAACACAGAACGCGTGCCATTCATGATGTTTATGTTCATGGTGGAGGCGCCGATGTTTAGTAAGGCAACCACCTCACCGTGCCTGGGCTGGTAGTTCACTTCGTAGCAATTCTGGAGAGCAAACGTATCGACATCGATTACCGCAGGTTGCTTGCCGGCCAACTGAATTGCCTGTTTCACATTTGCAATCTTGTCGCTCTTGCACGCTGCCATCAGCACATTCAACGCCTCAGAAGAACTACTGGTAATTTGATAGTCGAGGTTCACGTCGGAAATATCGAACGGAATGTGTTCTTCAGCATGCCAGCTGAACGACTCGCGTAATTCATCTTCGCTCATCTGCGGCAGCACAATGTTTTTCACAATCACCGAATGACCGCTTACCCCAGCGGCAACTCTCGATGTCTTGATTTGGTGCTCGGCGAAAATGCTTGTAATGACATTCGAAACGTTGTTGAGCTCCATGATTTGGCCGTCAACCACGGTGTCAGGCGATAGATTTTCAAGCCCGAGGTGGAGAAGATGGTAGTTGTTGCCCTTCTTTTGGAGCTCGACAGCCTTTATGGAGCTTGACCCAATATCGACGCCAACCAGATTCTTCTTGCCGTTGCTTTTTTTGAACATGATCTATTTATTCCTCGCGACAAAGAGAGAGCGGATTCGGTGTTGTTGACGCAGACGAGCGCGCGCCTTCATCGCCCGCGATTGGCGATTCCTGGCGAGCTTGTTGACCTGCGTCGCTTGCGTAATGGTTTTCAAGACGATCCTCAAAATGACTGGCAGAACTTCAGGCGGGAGTGATGGGAGAGAACGCGCGTTGGCGCAACTTTCCGGATTTGAGTACAAGCTAATTTCTCTGGTGGAATTTGCCTTCCGCGAAAACGAAGGCGGGCGATATCGGCACGAGGAACAGAGGCAAGAGCCTAGCGCTGGGCAGCATCCTCACTGCCGTCGCCAAGCAGACTAACCCACTGACTAAACATTGTCAACTGCTATTTTGCTGCGTTTAACGCTCGGGGATCAGAGTTTATCACGCGTTCACCGTTTCCCAAACGGCTTGAACTCGGTGTTTTATGGAAATCGCGTAAGGAAGTTCCAAATTGCCTCAACAGCGCTTGCTTGCGCGTACGGAGACCTGCGGGTAGGATGCGACGCCATGAAACCCGGCCGTCGATTTTTCCTCGTTGCGTTGTTGTCATGCTGCCTCATTGCCGGATGGTTGTGGTGGGCAAAACCAGAGGACGTGGACATGGCGGCTTACGCGCCTGCCGGTTCCCTGCTTTATTTGGAAGCGGATAGGCCGCTAGAGATATTCGACGCCGTCTCGACCACCGACGCCTGGAAGGCCGTTGCGAACGCCGTCGGCGGTCCGGTCCCGGAAACCAGGACACGTTGGCTGCAAGGATTCATGCGCTGGACCGGAATTGGTCCTCTTCGCAGTGTGATCTTGGCGAGATCCCAGGTCGCGGTTGTAGTTAGTGAATTAAA
>DASZDU010000163.1:0-12806 GCA_035941655.1 Pyrinomonadaceae bacterium
GCTTTGCAGCTTTCGAACGCTCGCGGAAAGGCGTTCAGGCCGCCCGGATTTCGAAGCCATTTTTAAATCCCGCCGACCACTGATCACCTTTCTTAGACGATCAAGAATTGGCGGGATTTTTTGCTACAGCCTCCTACAAACTTCAAACTAAAACCAACGCCTGGCGCCTTGCTACTGCTCTGCGCAGTCCTCAGCGTAGTCTCTTGTTCCAACACTCAGGCACCACACCAGGCGATTAACGAAACCAGGAATGTAATTGACGAGGCCGGGCGCACAGTTATTGTCCCAGTCAAGATCGAGCGAATAGTTTCCCTCGCTCCCAATCTCACAGAGATTGTTTATGCCGTCGGCGCAGGTAACCGTTTGGTCGGTAACACTACCTTCTGCAATTATCCTCCCGAGGCGAACAATGTCGCGAAGGTCGGCGACACCCTACAACCAAGTATTGAACGCATACTTGCCCTTCGCCCGCAGCTGGTGCTGGTCTCCACCGCTTCGCAATTGGAGGCCTTCACAAAGCAGTTGAACGAGCATCAGATCGCCGTTTACATCACCGACCCACGCGATCTTGAAGGAGTGTTTCGTTCGATTCTGAGCGTCGGCGATTTATTGAGTGAACCTGTCACTGCTTCCGACCTTGTTAAGCGACTGCGCCAGCGCACCGATCAGGTAGAGCACGCAGTTGCCGGACGTCCCACAGTCTCTGTCTTTTTCCAACTGTCAGGGCAGCCGCTCTATACGGTCGGCAAAACTTCTTTTGTAACAAATTTAATCCAGCGCGCGGGTGGTCGATCCGTGACGGCAGATGTTAACGAGGCGTGGCCGCGGTTGAGCGATGAGGCGGCCCTCGCGTCGCGTCCCCAAGCCATCATCATGCTTACACCTGATTCGATGGGAGCCGAGGCCAATACAAAAGTTGCAGCGGCGCTCAAGAATTCCCCCGCCGCTCTCAGCGGGCGCGTTTATCAAATTGATGGCGCCCTCTTGACCCGACCTGGACCGCGACTTGTCGACGGCCTTGAGCAGATGGCGCATGCGCTTCATGCGGACGCTTTTTAGTGAGCAGAAACTTGAACAACGAAGACGCAGTTCGCAGCAGTAATTCCGCATCGCTGGATCATGGTGGTCGGGCGACTCTCCGCAAGACGCTCGTAGTTTGCGGCGTGCTTAGCGTAACGCTGATTTTCATCGTTGTGGTTGCTGCAATGTTGGGAAGCGAACACCTTCCTGTAGTTGATTCACTGCGCGCGCTGTTCACGGGAGGAGCGAAGTCCGGCGCCCTTACGGCCACCGAGCGCGCAATTCTCATTGATATCCGCTTGCCACGCATTCTGCTCGCGGTCACCGTCGGCGCCTCGCTGGCGGCAGCCGGCGCCAGTTATCAGGCGCTGCTACGAAATGCACTCGCGGAGCCTTACCTGCTTGGGATTTCAAATGGCGCTGCGGTGGGAACGATGATCGCACTGGTGTTCTTCAGTGTGAATGAATGGACTCGTCCGCTGATGGCATTTGCGGGCGCACTCGGCGCGACTTTCGTCGTCTATCAATTAGCTCGGGGTCGGGCAGGTGCGACGCCGGAACGATTGATACTCGCCGGTGTGATAGTCACGACATTTCAGTCGTCGTTGATTGTTTTCATCACCACACTAATGGATGCAACTCGCATACGCTCCTTTACTTTTTGGCTACTGGGCGATCTTTCACAGGCGACAGCCAGCTCGCTCTGGATCGCCAGCATTGCCACTGTCATCGGGGTCGCGGCCCTGACCGTCAAAGCGCGGCCATTGAATTTACTTATGTTGGGTGAGCGTGACGCTTTCGATCTCGGCGTTGAAGTTGAACGCGTGCGTGTACAGGTTTTTCTCGCGGCCAGCCTGCTCGTCGGGGTCTCTGTTGCCTTGAGTGGGTCGGTCGGCTACGTCGGGCTGGTGGTGCCTCATCTGGTACGCATGTCGACCGGCGGAGACAACCGTTTGACGATTCCAGCAGCAGCGCTCGCAGGCGCTGCCTTTGTTGTGGTTGCAGACACTGTCGCACGCACTGTGATTGCGCCGCGCGAACTACCCGTTGGCGCGATCACTGCGCTGGTTGGCGCGCCCTTGTTCATTTATTTGCTGAAGCGACGCTAGGTTGCTCGGTCTGATGCAGTTTGAATCTCAGTCACACCGCGGCTTTAGCCCGGTGATTTTCCAGCCTGGTCAGATCAGGAAACCGTTTAAACGGTTTCGGATTTGCGTTCGGCGTTTGCCCACCGCGCTAAAGCGCGGTGTGAATGAGACCAACGTTCAACAGTAACACTAACCCTATGCGCACTATCATCTATCGCACGCACACGTGGCTCGGATTGATTGTGGCGATTCCGGTGCTGGCCTGGACCTCCAGTGGCTTGCTCTACGCATGGCCCAGTGCAGTGGAGGGCGGCAAAATTGAAAGTATCGCCGCAAGTCGCGTTCGCATTACTCCCGCGGAGGCTCTCCAGCGTGCCAATGAGTTTGCGGGAAGAAAGCTACCGACCACAGCCTTAACACTATTGATGCGCGGCGGCCGTCCGGTTTATCAGGCTGTTGGTGGTATGGGCGCGGACTCGCTACTGATTGACGCGGAAACAGCGGAAGTAATGAAGGCGCCGCCGCCAGGCATCTTAACGAGGTATTTTCGACAGGCCCACTTTTTCTTTTTTGCCGGCAGTTGGCAGGTTCAATTACTCATTTCGGTCTCGGCGCTGGCTTTTCTGTCAGCTTTGTCGGGTGCGTATTTGAACGTAATGCTCTGGCTTAACAAACTGCGAAAGCACAATGCTTCAAGGCTTAGCACAAAAAGTACATAAGCGAGTTGTGATACCAAGTGAGGCTTTTTTGACAAAGCCCTGCCGCTAAATGAAGGGTTTGGAAATGCTGGAAGCGAAAAATGTAAGTATCAATTACGGAACACGGCAGGCGGTCGTAAATGTTTCATTGTCTGTTTCGGCCGGCGTTATGACAGCCATTGTGGGCGCAAATGGCGCCGGCAAATCTTCGTTGTTGCGCGCGCTGAACGGCGCAATGCCTCCCTCCAGCGGCGAAGTGCTGCTCGATGGTAAACCTCTCAATTCCTTCGCGCGCAGAGCTATTGGCAGGCGCATAGCCGTGGTAACCCAGGAGTCTTTGTTAGCTTTTCCGGTTTCCGTTTTGGAGTATGTGCTTGGTGGGCGGTATGCGTGGGCCGGTTCGGGCATGTGGGGATGGGAATCGGAGCGTGACCTGGAGATTGCTGCTGAGGTGTTGCGGCAAACTGAATTGGAAAAGTTCAGCGCGCGACTAATGAACGAGCTTTCAGGAGGCGAGCGGCAGCGCGCAGTTTTGGCGCGCGCTCTTGCTACCGAAGCAGGAATCCTTTTGCTCGACGAACCGACGGCCAATCTGGACCTGGCCCATCAGGCTTCAATGCTTCAGCTGGTGCGGGCGCATTGTGATGAGCGTGCAGCTGCGGCGGTTATCGTTACGCATGACATTAATCTCGCGGCGGAATTTGCCGATCACATAGTGCTGTTGAAAGCCGGGCGCCTGATCGCCGCTGGTAAGCCGCACGAGGTTTTGACAGAAGGGCTCTTAAGCGAGGTTTTGGAGATCAAAATTTTGGTGGATGCGCATCCGCTCTCGGGTGCGCCGCGCATTACTCCGGCGCACGAAGCGCGTCGGTAAACGGTGGATGGCACTTATTGCTTGTTCACCTCCACACGGGGGACGGCTTAGGGAAGGCGGTCGAAATCCGCCACTGCCCGCGCAACTGTAGGCGACGAAAAAGCTGCGCAAGCTTTAGCCACTGTTCGAAAAAGAATGGGAAGGCGCGCATGCGAAAGTCGCAAGTCAGGAGACCTCGCCGTCACTCTTCGTAGCTCGCACTGCGTCGGGCAGGAGACTCTACAAATGAAAACGACAGATCAAGACAGTCGAAGCGATCGATTAAGCTTCAAGCACAAGTCATTCAGTATCTTAACTCTGCTGTTGCTCTTAACTCCTTTTCCATTTGTGGCTGTTGGGCAGGACAGTGTTGCCTCTCCGGCGACACTCAGCGTGCGTGTAATGGATCCGCAAGCTGCGGCCCTGGCGAAGGCGGAGGTCACTCTCTATACCCGCGACAATCACATTCGAATTAAGTGCCTCACTGATCGTGCGGGCAACTGCCGATTTGAGCAGCTTGCGCCGGGAGAATACTTGATCGAGGCTGAAGCGACTGGCTTCGCGCGTGCGCCCACACAGATTGCGCGCATCGAGAAAAATGCCGGCGCTTCGCTCGATATTTCCTTGCCGCTGGCGGGCGTCAGTGAGCAAGTTGTCGTTACTGCGCAAGGCACCGCGCAACCGGTTGATGAAGTTTCCAAAGCGGTTTCGGTCGTGGACTCGCGCGAGATCGACGAGCGCGATGAATCATCGGTGACAGACGTCTTGCGCACCGTGCCTGGGTTGCGTGTTCAGCAACTTGGCGGACCCGGCAGACTTGTTTCGATTAAGGCCCGCGGATTACGCAATCAGGATACGGCGGTGTTGATTGACGGGCTTCGTTTCCGCGACGCGACTACCGGCGACGCCACCAGTTTCCTGGGCGACTTTCTGGTTACCAATCTGGACCGCGTTGAAGTTCTTCGCGGATCAGGATCTTCGCTCTACGGTACAAACGCCATCGGCGGTGTCGTCAATATCGTAACTGATGAAGGTGGCGGTCCAACTCACGGAAATATTCTGCTCGAAGGTGGCGGGCTCGGATTATTCCGTGGACGCGCCCAGGTCGCCGGCGGTAACAGCCGCTTTCTCTACAGCGCCGGCGCAACGCACCTTAACGTCGCTCACGGCATTGACGGCGACGACGCGGCGCGAAATACCAGCGGCAAGGGACGTGTCACCCTACGCTTGACGCCAACTACGACACTTTCCGGACGCGTTTACGCGGGCACTTCTTTTGTACAATTGAACAGCAGTCCCAGCGTCATCGGCACGTTTCCAGCCAGCACAATTGTCGACGCCGTGCCGCTGCCACTGGCCGAGTTGCGCCGCTACGAGATGGGCGTTCCGCTGGGCCAATTAAATCTTGATGGCGCTACCTTCATACCAGACGCAAATGATCCGGATGCATCAGCCGCAAGTCGTTTCTTTAACGGCGTGGTGACCTTCACCCAACGGCCGGTTGAAGACTTTGGCTACACTATCTCCTATCAAGGCCTGGCGACTCGACGTTCAAATAGCAATGGGCCAGCTGGCATTGGTTTTCAACCATTTGGTGGGTCGGACCGCACCCTGGATGACGGCAGGATCCATACTGTGAACGCTCAGCTGGATTTTCGTCTCGGCAAATACAACTTTGTTAACGCCGGCTACGAATTCGAGCACGCTGGATTTGCGAACCAGTCGTTTTCAGGCAACCCTGCAGATAATTTCTCCACCGATGTTTCAGAACGAACTAACACTTTCTTTGTGCAGGATCAGGTGCGGTTTCTTGAAGAACGCCTGCAAATCTCGGCCGCCTTTCGGGCCCAGTTTTTCTCTCTCAACACGCCGAAATTTACGCCGACCGCCGGCGCCCCTTACGCGGGAATCGCCTTTGAGTCGCCCGGAACTTCCTACACCGGAGATGGCTCCATCGCTTATCTGCTGCGCGGAACACACACTAAGTTGCGCGCTCACGTGGGCAACGGCTATCGCGCGCCTTCGCTATTTGAACGATTCGGAACCTCCTTCTTTGGGGGTTTCTTCGCGCCATTAGGCGACCCCCGGCTGCGGCCGGAACGTTCAATTGCCTTCGATGCGGGCATCGATCAGTCGTTCGGGGACAATCGAGTGCGTCTGTCTGCCACCTATTTCTATACCCGATTGCAGGAAGTTATCGGTTTCGATTTCTCGGGCAAGATCAATCCCCTAACAGATCCGTTTGGTCGCTTCTTTGGTTATTTGAATACCGGTGGCGGGCTCGCACGCGGAGTTGAACTAAGCGCAACACTTTCACCGACTCGCACGCTTGATGTGTTCACGAGTTATACGTACACCAACAGCGACCAGCGCACGCCGCAGGTTGGTGGTAGCGGTGTAATCAGCTCGCTCGTTGTCCCGACGCATCAGTTTTCCGCCGTCGCAACTCAGCGGATTGGGCGCCGCGTATTTCTGAACTTTGATCTCACCGCAACCAGCGCTTATCTGGCGCCGGTATTCCCAAACGTCTATAGGTTTAAGAACTTGATCAAAGCGGATTTCGGTGGGAGTTACGAACTATCTCTCACTGACCGGCGACGGCTGCGCTTGTTTGGTTACCTGGATAATCTCTTTAACCGCGAGAATTTTGAAAGCGGTTTCCAAACCCCCGGACGCACTGCACGGGCAGGCGCGTCGCTTAGCTTTTGATGGAGATGAGGTCCGTACCACCTCGCGTTAGCGGGTGGGTTGCCCGTGGCATCTCTTGAGGTTACAGACCCATCCGCTACCGCGAGGTGGTACGGATCTCATTTCTAATCATTCTTCGTAATGGATAATGCCCACGCAGCATGGAAGCTTACGCGATGACAACAACTCAACAAATTGTTTCGTTTCTTCCGTCAGCCACGGAGATCGCGTGCGCATTAGGATTGTCTGAGCAGCTTGTCGGCATTACACACGAGTGTGATTATCCGCCCGAGATAATGGGCAAGCCGGTTGTTGTTCGCAGCGCGCTTCCAATCGAACAAATGAGTCAGGACGAAATTGATCGTGCGGTTGCGGAGCGGATCCGCGCGGGTCACAGTCTTTATGAGGTAGATGAGGAACTGCTGCAACGGCTGGCGCCTGACATAATCCTAACGCAGGACTTGTGTCAGGTCTGCGCGCCTTCAGGGACGGAAATCACACAAGCCTTGAGTCTGCTTTCCAAAAAGCCACAGATACTGTGGTTGACTCCAAACTCACTCGAAGAGATTTTTGCCAACGTGCGCGACTTAGGTGAAGCGACTGGTCGAGCAAAGGAGGCCGCAGAGTTAATTGCTACCGGCCATGCGAGGCTGCAAAGGATAGAGGCTTTGAGCTGCACAGCAACGCGCCGCCCGCGTGTGTTCTGTATGGAGTGGCTCGATCCCGTCTACTGCAGCGGCCATTGGGTGCCTGAGATGGTGAGACTCGCGGGCGGAGTGGATGCACTGTCGCGGGAGGGTGCAGATTCCGTTCGCATCCCGTGGGACGAGGTAAGGGAATTTGGCCCCGAGCTGCTGATCGTTACACCGTGCGGCTACAACCTCGCGCAGGTTGTGGTGCTGTCAGAAAAATTATCCACGTATCCGGGTTGGTCAGAGCTCCCGGCGGTGAAGCAGAATCAGGTCTATGCGGTTGATGCCAACTCGTACTTTGCTCGTCCAGGGCCGAGAGTCGTGGATGGGACGGAACTTTTGGCTCATCTCATCCATCCCGAGTTGTTCAGTTGGGATGGTCCGTCAACAGCGTTCAAGCGTCTGTAGTTTTGACATTAACGGCGCGGGTGAAATTAATTTCGACTTTGTGAACGGCTCCGCAGGCTGGCAAGCACAAGCGCCACACAAAAATTCAGGTTGCAAGATTCAAAGCTCTAGGGCGCCAGTGCGCTACTTATCGAGCCCGTCCTTGCAACCTGAAACTTTATAGAGGGCAGTCCGGATTTATATCTCGTCTTAGGGTTTTTTGCCCAGCAGACCACCCGCCAAAAACACTATACCGAGCACAACGTGAATGACATGATCGACTTTGCCAAATTGAAGAATTCCTGCGATGTCCCACATTTTGTCCGCGCCCGTGCCAAAGACAAACAATCCAAGAAAGCCCAGCGCCAGGTACACGAGTCCAAAAACCAGGCAGAAGTTCTTCGCGCCCGAAAAAGATCCTGCGAAGCCAAGGTAAAGAGCAATCGCACCCGAGACCAGATGGACGAGATTATGCGCTGGGGTCAAGTGCGCGCCCAGCAAGTGGGGCTGGACGAAACCCAGGATTCCCACCAGAAGAAATACGACGCCTAAAATCTTGCAAACAATCTTCGCCATGATTTGTGCTTATCTCCTCTATGAAGGTTGACCACCGCGCGGCGCCGCGAGAAACCCACGCATCCGCATTTCGATAACCGAGGTTTATTGTCCGTGTGCAGGCCCTGTATATCAAACTGTTAGGCATTTGGAAAGGTTTTTTCCAAACCAATCGAGTGAGTGTTTTTGTAACAAATAACGCGCAGACGGCTAAGCTGGCGTTTTCCCTGAGTGTTATACTGTTTTCCGAAATCCCCCAAGTCAGCTCTGAGAGTCGAAGCAAAGGAGTCGAATCATGCATGCACGTCACGCTAACTGCCGCAATGTTGTCAGGGTGGTCTCGCTTGCCGCCTTTTTGCTTACCGTGTCGCTGGTGGCGAATGCCTACACCGTCGTGATGCGCGGAGGAAAGCGGATCGAAATTCCGCCGTATTTTACGGTGACGAATTCCACCTTGACCTACGAGGTCTCACCCGGGGTTCAGATCACGCTTGCGACTGCCGCGATTGATATTGCGGCCACAGAGGTAGCTAATAAAGAGCTACCCGGAAGTTTTCTGCGGCGAATCCAACCCGTCTTGCGCGACTCAAACGCGCGCCCGGAAGAGGAAGTCTCGCCACGCCCTGCCAACAACTCCGTTCGCACAATTACCAATCGTGATCTGGAATCAACCGCACAGCGACGGCGCGCCAGCGAGTCGGCTTATGAGAACAGGCGAAAGCAACTCGGGCTGCCTTCAGTGGAGGAGTCACGCAGACAGGCCGCCGCGGAATCTGCATTGATCATGGAACAATTGGAGGGGACGCGCGCCGCTGAAAGGGAATCTGAAAGTTATTGGCGCGCACGAGCGTCAGCGTTGAGGACTGAAACTGCAGCACTGGACGCAGAACTCAACTACGTTCGCATGCAGTTAGACGAAACAGCGTTTACGAACGGGAATGGATCGTTTACTACGGTGACGAGTGCTGTGCCGTTTGGCTCGTTCGGTTCATTCGGTTCGTTCGGGTCGCATGGACAATTCGGACGCGGTGGGTTCGGCAGACCAATCATGCAGCGTCCACGCGTGTTTGCACCGCCACGGAATGGCCCGCAGCTCACCGGACAAGTTGGTTTCGGTGGGCGTGCGACGCGCGGACGCGGCTTCACTAATCCGCTTGGTTTTCGGCGTTCGCATCCAGTCTCTTTGCCGCTATTCGCTCCGAACCTAAGTATCTTCGACTCAACCTCAGCTTATGACACTTCCGTCGAACGGAACTGGCTCATTACGCGATTCAATGAGTTAGCGGCAACTCGCGCCGGACTAGGTGCACGATGGCGCGAACTCGAGGACGAAGCTCGCCGCGCCGGCGCGCCGCCGGGATGGCTGCGACCGTAAGAGGGAAGGTAGAAAGCAGTGAGCAGTGAGCAGTGAGCAGAAGGCAGACACCTTAGCCCGAAGAGACGGCCAAGCACAAAGAACTAAGCATAAAGTTCAAAGAACTAAGTACAAAGAACTAAGTACAAAAGAACCAGGACCAAAGAGTAGAAACCGTTTCGAAAGTAATGACTGCCTGGGAAACAATTATCGGGCTGGAAATTCATGCTCAGTTGAGCACTGAATCCAAAATCTTTTGTGGCTGCTCGACGCGCTTCGGCGATGAGCCTAATCAGAACACTTGCCCGGTGTGTCTGGGTTTGCCCGGCGCGCTCCCGGTCCTAAATCGTCGAGCAGTGGAACTCGGCGCTCGCGCGGCGCTCGCGCTTGGTCTCCAGATAAACAATGAATCAATTTTTTCCCGCAAGAACTATTTCTATCCTGACCTGCCGAAGGGTTATCAGATCTCCCAGTATGACAAACCGTTTTCAGCAAACGGCAGTCTTGAAATCATGACGGCCGAGCGTGATGAGGCGGGCCATCCGGTTGAATGGCGCCCCAGGAAGATTGCGATCACACGTCTGCACCTGGAGGAAGATGCCGGCAAGAACGTGCACGAAGGCTTACCTGACGTGGACCGGTATTCTTATATCGATCTCAACCGCGCCGGTACACCGCTCGCTGAGATTGTTACTGAGCCCGATTTTCGAACTTCGTGGGAAGCCTATGACTACGTCAACCACGTAAGACGCGCGCTGCAATGGGTGGGTGCATCTGATGCGGACATGGAAAAGGGAAACCTGCGTTGTGAAGCCAACGTGTCTGTGCGGCGCATTGGGGACGAAAAGTTTGGCACTAAGGTGGAATTGAAGAACCTCAACTCGGTGCGCTTCATGCAGCGCGCTATCGAGTTTGAAGTTACCAGGCAAATCTCCGTACTGGAATCGGGCGGACAGCTGCAGCAGGAAACGCGACTCTGGGATGAACGCGCCGGCGAAACGCGTGTGATGCGATCAAAGGAGGAGGCACACGACTATCGCTATTTCCCCGAACCGGATCTGGCCCCACTGAAAATCTCGGCTGAGATGGTTGAGCAAGTGCGTTCAGCAATGCCCGAATTGCCCGAGGCCCGGCGCCGCCGGTTCATGGAACAGTATGGCCTTTCATTCAGCGATGCTTCTCAACTTACATCAGAGCGTTCGCTGGCTGACTACTACGAGAAAGCCGCTGAAGTTTCGCGGAACCCGCGCGCCGCTTCGAATTGGATACGTTCTGAACTCTTACGTGAACTTGAAGGAGCGGGCCTGTTAGCGAGCGCGTCGCCGGTCAGGCCCGAAGACCTTGGCGAGTTGGTGCATCTCGTCGAAGACGACAAGATTAGCGGCAAGCAGGGCAAAGAAGTATTGATCGAGATGTTCAAGTCTGGTAAGTCGGCGGCAACGATTGTTGCTGAGCAGGGACTTGTGCAGGTCAGTGACATGGGTGAAATCGATTCAATTATCGATCAGGTGATTGCCGCGAACTCGGCGCAGGCTGATCAGTATCGCGCCGGCAAGGAAACGTTGTTTGGTTTCTTTGTGGGCCAGGTGATGAAGGTTTCGAAAGGGAAGGCGAATCCGAAAGTCGTAAACGAACGATTGAAAACCAAATTACAAGTGCCTTAAAAACACTTTGCAGGTGTTGCATACTCCGCTCACGCCGTGAAAGCGTTGAAGACTACTCGGAGAACTTCACCAGGACAGTTAATGGTACGGGAGGAAAACACGATGACGACGAAGAAACTGTTGAAACGCACATTGGTCTTTCTGGTCTTGCTGACGATGATTGCAGGCGCTGTGCTTGAAGTGTCAGCTCAAAGAAGGCGTACCCGGCGCGGCAGGCGCACCGTTACGCGCGTGACCACACCGCCGGTTCAGTACTACACCGTTCCGGCTAACACGATCATCCGCGTCCGCCTCAATGAACCCCTCAATTCTGGAACCGCACGTGTCGGTGATCGCTTCTCAGCGAATGTTGTTGAACCTGTTTACGCCGGAAGTGGAGTTGAAGTCGTTCCGGTGGGCAGCAAAGTCTGGGGCCGCGTCACTCAAGTAAACCGCGCGCAAAAGCGCCGGCCAGGTAACATTACCGTGGCCTTCAATTCGATTGGGTTGCCGAACGGCCGCACGACAGTGATCAACGGATCTTTGACTACACTTCAGGCTGACGACGTAAATTCAGACAACGAAGGCACCGTTAAAGGCGGCAGCAACCAGAAGCGTGACGCTGTCTTCATCGGTGGTGGCGCGGCGACGGGAGCCATAATTGGAGCGATCGCGGGCGGCGGAAAAGGCGCGGCGATTGGGGGCATACTAGGTGGCGCACTGGGCACGGGCGCGCGCGTGTTTGAGAAAGAAAAAGAAGCGGAAGTTAAGTCGGGCACTGAGTTCGGCGTCATACTCAATCGCAGCGTTTCTTTGCCGGCGACCAGCGTGCGATAAAGCCTGTACCCTTCTAGAGTACTTTATCTTGAGCGGCGCAAAAGGCCCCGTCCGGAGCCCTTGTTTATAGCCTCCGTTCACCATTATCTCTCCTTCGTCAGCGCGAGTTTCTCGCGCTGACGAAGGAAAAGTTTTTGGTACCACGGTCTGTCTATAAATATCTCGTGCCTACGGCACGAAAGCTGGTTTCTCGAACCTACAGATTGTTTTACTCCGTGAAGCATTTCTCAGATGGACTTAAAAGGAAAAGTGGCAATTGTAACGGGCGGCACCAAAGGCATTGGTCGCGGCATAGCTGAGGCGTTAATCGGCGAGCAGGCGAATGTTTGCATCAGCGCCCGAAAAGAAAGTGAAATTGAAGAAGCGACTGAGTCGCTGAATAAAATCGGTGGAGGGAAAGCGTTCGGATTCACCTGTGACGTCCGCGCTCATTCCGAAGTGAAGACATTTTTTCAGCGTACGGCTGCGCAGTTCGGCGGCATAGATATATTAGTCAACAACGCGGGCATTGGAATATTCGGGCCGGTTGAAGAGATGTCGCCCGAGGACTTTCGCGCGGTGCTCGAAACAAATCTGTTTGGTGTTTTCTACTGTTGCCACGAAGCCATTCCGCTGATGAAGAATCGGGGTGGCGGCTACATCATCAACATTTCATCACTCGCCGGCGCCAACCCACATCCTCGCATGGCCGCTTACAACGCTTCGAAGTTCGGCCTTAACGGCTTCAGCGAAGCGCTCATGCAGGAGGTTCGTCACGACGGGATAAAGGTCAGTTACGTCATGCCCGGCTCGGTCAACACCGAGTTCGGCGGCGACACCGTGAGCGAAGAGAAGAGCTGGATGCTTCAGCCCGAAGACATCGCTCGCGTCGTCACAGACCTTTTGCATCACGACGAGCGAAGTCTGCCGAGCCGCGTCGAGATAAGGCCGAGCAAGCCGCCGAAGAAATAATCACCGCAGCGAACATTTTATGTATTAGTCGCCAATAACA
>DASZDU010000164.1:0-4183 GCA_035941655.1 Pyrinomonadaceae bacterium
CACATAGTCGCGTACCCAACCGGCCGGTGGCGGTGGTTGTGCAGCAAATCGAAGCGACATCTCGTCACCTGCATTCATGATTACGTAACGGTCGTCAATCTTTGCCAGTAGTTCGCGCACGTCGCCAAAGCGGGTGTAGTAACCGATCAGATCTCGCCAGACCTGTTTCGAACTCGACATCTGATCATATTCAGGCACCTCAGGCGAAGAGGTATTCGGCTTATCGATCACTGAGTAACCACGATAGTGCAAGTCGGCCATTGCGGGATTCATGCGCACTGTTGTCGACTGAGTATCTGAAATACCCTTTGCCCATTCGATCGAATCCCAAAAGATTTCAAGATTAGTGCGCAGACGCAGACGGCGTGGGGTGCCGGGGCGAAAGACGTTTTCCAGATCGAATAGACAAATTTTCTTGCGTCCGGCGGGAAATCCGAGGTTGGGCCGCACCACCATCCAGCCGCCCTTGCCATCGGGTACCTCCATGCTCAACGGCTGCGGACGGACCTCCTGACCCTGACTGATCGCCACGTTGATCGAAGAATCCGTTGGATGCATCCAGCCTTTAGCAATCAACCACAGCTGTCCACTTTGCGGCGCGTCCTCACCGAGATCGACTTCAACGTAATGATCGCGGCTTACACCCTGATAACGACCGCGTCCGAAATTGTCGAGATACTTCTCATCAAGTACGCTGACAATGTCCGTCACGTCGTTGCCATTGTCGTCCAACGCGTGCGCGATTCTGTGCGGCGTCTCCACCGTGGTGATGGCCAACTTCGCCGGCGGAATAACAAAACGTTCATCGACGAAGATGTCCGTTCCCGCCGGATGGTCCACGGTCATCAGCGACAATTGATCGTAGTAGTAGGTTTCCCAAAGCTCCGCGGTAATGCGTAGATCGTAGTAACCATCACGCGTTACCAGTTCATTGCCGCCGATCTTGTACCACTCTTCAGTTGCCTCGACTCTTGCCGTGCCCAGAGTGTTGATGCGCAGACCGATGGCCGAACCCCAGGGCACTGCGTCTTTCACAAACTTCATCTCTTTGCCGTCATAGGCGAAGAGAAATGGGCATGAGCCTTTCAGGCGCTGCTCGGCAAGGATGGTGTGATCTGCCTTTGTTTCAAACTCCGCGCGCACCGCTCCGTTAGGCCACACGATGCGCACTACATCGGCGCCCGTTTGATCTCCGAGACCAAAATGAACTAACGGCCCGGTAATTAATTGCTTTTGCACGAGCAGTCCGGCTCGCGCCTCCATCTCGCCACCGATACCGAAGCTGTTGATGCGCTGATCGCCTGACGCCTGCGCGGCGCGCGGACGGATCGTTTGCCAGTGATAGTTTTTGGTACCGTGGTTAATCGCCTGGACAGGCTGACCCTGCGATAAACCTATTAGATCGAGTCGACCGTCTCCGTTAACATCCTCTGGTTGGAAAACAAAACTCGGTCCAATCCAATCAGCCTGCTCGATTCCGGGAGGAGGATTCGCATTGTGAACTAAGGTGAACTTGTTTTCCCCATCGCTTAGCCAACTAATAGCGCCGGGAGCGTTTTTACCGAGTGGGCTTTCACTAAACGTGAGTAATAAATCATTACCTCCGTTGTTATCCAGATCGATCACATAGAGGTGATGGTCTCGATGAATGTACAGGGAGTTTTGGTCAAAGGACGCAATCTGATCAATTTCCCATGCGTGGCCTTCGTTTTTGTCGGAGAGCCTGATTATCCTGCCGTCTACCTGCTCCGCGATCAGATCCAAGACTCCATCGTGGTTAAGGTCGCCTGCGCTGATCGCCCTCAACGCGGGTAAGCCCGAAAGCAACTCGCGCTGTTTGAACTGGCCGCTTCTCTCGTTGGAAAACACATGAAGTTCGTCATCGACAACGCTTATGTCCTCATCGTCTATGAGCGAGGCATCAGGATCGCCATCTCCATCAATGTCAGCCCAAACAAAGCTGCGCAGACCGGAGACTCCGGCGAACGGATGGATTTCGGCGAACGAGCCATCACCGTTGTTTCGCAAAACGCCTGGCAGCGCCTGTTTCGCCCCGAGTACGACATCGAGGTCACCATCTAAATCAATATCAGCGGCCCACGCGCCTGTGTAGTCGGCATTCAAGATTATCGCCGGCAACTTTGTTTGCGCAGTAACGTCGGTAAATTTGTTTGCGCTCTCTTGTTTTAACAGACGAATGCCACCATTCCCTGCCATGACCAGGTCTGTTTTGAAATCGTAATTGAAATCGAGCCCAACAACGCTTTCCCGGCCGGGCGGAACACCAGCTGGCCCACCCGGAAACGGATAACTCCTATTGCCGATGCGCACTTCTTTTTCATTAGCCAGCAGAATGGCCGGAGCGCCTTCGCCGTTCAATGAGATCGCACCGATCCAACTCCACTTGCCCGCTGGAGCATTTGGGACGGGCTCGGACGAAAAGCTGATTGCCGTATCCGCGGGTGCAGCTGCGAAAGTCGGGGACTCCATCTTTATGAAGTGAGTGAACGGTTGTGCCTCTTCACCCGGCGGAGGTTTGATGATGGATAGATCGTTGCGATATTCGGAAACGCGCACCAGCACGTTGCGAAGGAAAGCGATCCGCGTTGCCACAGCCTGAGTATCCGAAACAGAGATGGCTGTTTGCAGAGCGCTAAATTGCTGTTGCACCTCAGGAGGCCAACCCGCTGAATGTTGAGCTAGTTTGCTTACTACAAGTCGCAACGTTTCGGCATCGCCACGCTTGGCCGCGATACGCCCGAGTTCAAGTAGGATCGCCAGGTTGTCTGGTTCAACTTCCAGCATCTTTTGCATAAGTTGCTGGTATTCGGAATCACTATTTTCATTTCCCTGTCGCTCGATTTCTTCGGCGAGTTTATAAGTGGCTAAGAGGTTGCGAGGGTTGATTTCGACAGCTCTTCGCAGCGCCGTAATCGCTTCCGCGGATCGGCCTCGGCTGCTTTCCAGCAAGCCAAGCAGGTAGTAGATCTGATCATTCTCCGGCGCTAACGAACGCGCCCGTTCCAACCTTTCGGCCGCCGCCTCGAAATTTCGTTGACGCAAGGCGAGCAGTCCCCAGTTAGCCCATCCCGCCGGCTCCGGCGGCACGAGCCGCGTTACCTCGGCGAGCTTGGCGTCAGCGCGCACATCATCGCCGACCTGCAGCGCCGCCAGGCCGACGTAAAATGCGCGTACCACCTCGTTGTACTCTTTGGATAGCTTGGCGGGAACTGTGCCGCCGGATTGACAGGCGGTCGCGAGCAGCAAAACGCCCAGCAAGATCGCAGCGGTTTGATGATTGTGCGGGAGTCTGATTCTCACCTAGAAGTAGTGCGCGAAGTGTCCTGGAATGCCCGTTAGGAAAAGCGAAAACAGCTGTCAGATTAGGAACGCCAAGATAGCACACCGGCTTGGATAGACTGTGCAACCTTTAGTTGATAGGGTTCTCCAACTAAAGTATGACCTCCGGAATGTAGAGAGGCGCTAACATCGCGATCCCACTGTCATGAAGTCAGTACCACCGCGCGGTAGCGGCCGCGTTGGGGACCCCAGTCTGCGCGTAGTGTGCTGACGTCATTGGACCGCATGAGTAATCATCAATGAAACGAGGAAAACCGAATGTCGAGTGACGAAGTGTTAGCCAACCAGCAAACTATCATCGCAAACCAAAAAACGATCATAGCGAACCAGCAACAGATCCAAGCCAACCAGGCAAAACTGGACGAGGCGTTGTCGAACCAGGCGACAATAATCTCTAATCAGCAAGCGATCCTTTCAAACCAGGAAAAACTGGACACGGTGGTTGCCAATCAGGAGCGAATCCTGGCCAACCAGGAACGGATACTCAGCAAGTGAGACACCTGTACAAGTTTAGAAAGCGCACTTGTGCGCCCGGACGGCGGACAAGTCCGCTTTCTAAACAGATTCATCGATTCAGTAGACAGGTCGTTTGCTCCCTATGACTGAAAAGCCACCACCTTCGAAGTCGGGCCTGCTTCCCTTAATCGTGCTCTTAGTAGCCATCGGCATCTGGTCGGCGCTTACGCTATTAAATGTTTTTCCTGAATCGGTCTTTCCTTCCCCGCTGGCGGTAGCGAAGGGGCTGGGAGAAGAGATCCGCACCGGCCGCCTGCCCGGCGATCTGGTGGCCTCGCTCTTCCGCGTTACGGCGGGCTTCATGCTC
>DASZDU010000165.1:0-18005 GCA_035941655.1 Pyrinomonadaceae bacterium
CTCTATGAGATGGTAGCCGGACACAAGCCGTTTGCAGGGGCGACAGCGACGGATGTGATCATATCAATAGCTGAACGGGAGCCAGTGCCCTTAACGAAGTGTGGGCCGGAAATACCGATCGAGTTAGAACAGATTGTTAAGAAAGCTCTGGCGAAAGATCGGGACGAGCGGTATGGAACGGCAGAGGATCTGCTGATCGATCTGAAAAGCCTGCGGCGTGACCTCGAGATTGGGGCGGAAGTGGAGCGCTCCAAACATCCGACAACCGCGGGCCGTTCGGAGGGTATGGCGACCGCCAACCAGAGGATTACTTCCAGACTCCTTCCTCCTGCGATGACGCGAGGCCGCATCCTGACGCTAATGGCCCTCGGGGTAGTCCTAATTATTGCCGCACTGGTTTACGCGCGATTCTTTCGCCAAAGTTCGAAAACAGCGACGCCGTCAGAAATTAGATCGCTCGCGCTGCTGCCGCTCGATAACCTATCCGGCAATACTTCACAGGACTACTTCGCCGACGGCATGACCGACGCGCTGATCAGCGACCTGGCCAGGGTCGGCGCATTACGGGTGATGTCACTGCCATCGGTGATGCAGTACAAGGGCACGCGTAAATCGCTGTCGGAGATCGGCCGGGAGTTGAACGTGGACGCAGTGCTGACTGGGTCGGTCGTGCGTTCCGGGGAGCGCGTGCGGATCAACGTGCAATTGATGCACGCTGGGTCGGAACAAAATGTATGGACCAAAAGCTACGAGCGGGATCTGCGTGATGTGCTCGCTCTACAGAGAGAGCTGACCCAGGACATCGGCAACGAAATCAGGATCAGGCCTACGCCGCAGGAACAGGTTCAAGTTGGAAACGTCCGGCCCGTGGTCCCGGCAGCTTACGACGAGTATCTTCGTGGCCGATTTTTTCTGAACCGCCAAAACAAAGAAGGCAATGAGACTGCAATCGAGGCCCTGGAGCACGCCGTTGGGATAGACCCAACCTTTGCCGCGGCTTATGCCGAGCTGGCCCAGGCTTATGTTTGGAAGCTCTTTCTATTTGCCCCGTCGGAGGGACAGTGGGAAGAGAAGGCTTTTGTAGCGGTGGAAAAAGCGCTCTCGCTGGACCCGAATTTAGCTGTGGCATATCAGGCCCGTGGTCGCATGCTCTGGACGCCTGCTAACCACTTCCCTCATGAAAAGGCAATTCGAGAATATCACCACGCACTGACGTTAAACCCAAATTTGGATGAGGCGCGTAATCAACTGGCGCTGGTCTATTGTCACATCGGGGCTTTTGACGAGGCGCTCCAGGAGTCGGAGAAGGCTATCAAGATCAACCCCAATAATAATCTGGCACAACTGCGAATCGGGCAGACTTTAAATTTCCAGGGGAAGTATGAACCGGCCCTCTCGGCTCTGCGGGCCATCCCTCAGGAGGCCAACCCAGCACTGGTGGGGTACCAGATTGCCTGGGCGCTCTTCAATCTCGGAAGAAAAGAAGAGGCTTCCGACATGCTGGAGCAACTCTTGAAGAAATACCCAGAAGACAATGGCGGTCTGTTTACCAGCGTGCAGGCGGTGCTGGCAGCTTCAGACGGGAAAGAGCGCGTGGCGGAGGACAAGATTAATTCGGCAGTAAAAACTGGAAAGGGATTCGGCCACTTCCATCATACGGCCTATCATATCGCCTGCGCGTATGCGCTCATGAATAAACCTGAGCCGTCAATCAAGTGGTTGGAAGTGGCGGCCGAGGATGGATTTCCGTGCTACCCGTTGTTCGAGCGTGATACTAACTTGAATAACGTTCGGCAAGATGCTCGCTTCATCACGTTAATGGCGAAGCTGAGGCAGCAGTGGGAGCATTACAAGACCATTTTGTGATCGCATCGCTCCCGGTTCTGATAACAATGAGCCCTTTTGTGTCAAAACCGCTTTTACTGAAGCCTTTAGCTGAGACGAAAGACAATCATGAATGACAACGCTCTCCCGCCTTCCGATGGACGACTTATTCGGGAACGACCGCGTGCTTTCGAAACGATAGTGTATGGCGGTTTGATCGTAGGGATACTCGACGGACTGTTCGCGTTCATTTTTTACGGTCTGATACTTGGCGTAAAGCCGATCAGAATTTTCCAGTCCGTCGCTTCGGGATTACTGGGCCGGGCTGCGTTCGACGGCGGAGTTTCGACTTTTATGTTCGGCCTCCTGCTTCATTTTGTAGTGGCAACCTGTATCGCCGCAGTTTATTACGCAGCCACTCTGAAGTTACCGATCCTGATTCATCACGCGGTGGCCAGCGGATTAATTTACGGATTGATTGCTTACCTGGTGATGAATTATGTCGTAATCCCGCTGTCACGCATCGGCTTAAGACCGACTACCTTGCGGGTCTTTCTGCCGGCGTTTATTGCGCACGCTTTTTTGGTGGGATTACCAGTTGCCCTGGTGGCGCGAAGATCTGCGAAAGCGCACAAAGAACGTCAAACTTCTCCCTAAAGGCCGACCCATGCCAGCAAAACCACAAACTATCGACGAGTATCTCGCGCCCTTGAGCAGCGATAAGAAAGCCGCGCTTGAGAAGCTGCGAAAGGACATCAAGTCAGCGGCGCCAGGGGCTGAAGAGGTCATCAGCTATCAGATCCCCACCTTCCGTTTTCGCGGACGCATGCTCGTGTCCTTTGCCGCCTGGGCCAACCACTGCGCCTTTTATCCGGGTTCCCACCCGATTGAAGCACATCAGAATGAACTCAAGGACTATGAGACCAGCAAGGGCACGATCCGATTTCCAATCGATAGTCCGTTGCCCAGCACCTTGGTGCGCAAGCTGGTGAAGGCCCGGATCGCGCAGTACCCCGCCAAACAAAAACCGGTTGCAAAAAAAGCCGCTAAGCGCGGCCGCTGAGGCATGCCCTGCCATAGCAAAGGAGCCGAGGTTGACTGTTGTTCGTAAGAGGACGAACGAATGGACGTTGTGGGTCGTCGCCGCATCATGTGCTCTCCACGTGGCTGAGGAATACTTAACAGGTTGGCAACAGTGGGCGCGCGAGACACTAAGTATCGTAATGCCGACAACGCGGTTTCTGGTTATGAATGCCGTGCTGGTTGTCGCCGCGGTGTTACTCGCCCGCATCGGGTGGGCCAAACCTGGACTCGCGCTCGTAATACCTGCGGCAACGCTGGTGAACGGCGTGTTCTTCCATATCCTTCCAACTATTGTTCAGCAGCGAGTGTCGCCGGGAGTCTATACGGCTACACTGCTCTACGTTCCATTCTCGTCGTGGGCATTCGTGGGCGCCTGGCGCGACGGCGTATCCAGGCGGGCGATGGCGGCAGGGTTCATGGCCGGCACAATCATGATGGTGACAGTCGTCCTGGCGGCGAGATGGCTTAGCAGATGAATTCGAAACCGGGACGCCTCGGGGTAGCGACCGGGTTCCGGAAATTTTTCTTTACGCAAACTTTCTCAACGCTCTTCATGTCACGGTGAATCAGGTAGAATGCTGCTCGCTTAATCGCCGTCGATTGCGGTCCTAACGCTTCCAAATAACGAATGACTAAAAGCAAAAACCTGTGGGGAGGCCGATTTGCGAACGAAGCGGACCCCTCCTTTACGACCTTTAATAACTCCTTCAGGTTTGACCGGAGGTTATTCGAGGTCGACATTCGCGCGAGTATCGCCCATTGCAACCGCCTCGCGGCGGCGAACGTTATCACTCAGGAAGAAGCCAACGAGATCAAAGCAGGACTACAAACTGTGCTGGAGCGATCCACCGCCGATAACAACTACCTTGATGACCTGGATTCCGAAGACGTTCACTCGTTTGTCGAAGCGCGGCTGGTAGAAATTGCCGGGGACGCCGGACGCAAATTACACACGGGACGCAGCCGGAACGATCAGGTTGCGACTGATCTGCGTTTGTGGCTGCGTGAAGCAGTCGATCAACTTCAGGGTCAGCTGCGTGCCACGCAGGAAGCTCTGCTGGAAATCGCGGAGCAGCACGCGGAAGCAGTGCTCCCCGGTTACACACATCTGCAGCGCGCGCAGCCCATACTGTTTGCTCACTGGTGTCTCGCTTATTTTGAAATGTTCGCACGCGATCGCGAACGTTTGAATGAAATTCGTAAACGCGTGAATGTCTTGCCGCTCGGATCGGCAGCGTTGGCCGGCTCTTCTTTTCCTATTGATCGCGAAGCCGTCGCGCGTGAGCTCGGCTTTGAAAGCGTTTCGCGCAACAGCATCGACGCCGTCAGCGATCGCGACTTCTGTGTTGAATTTGTGAGTGCCTGTTCGCTCGTCATGGTTCATCTTTCACGGCTTGCCGAAGAGGTGATCCTTTACTCGACCAGCGAGTTTGGTTTTTTTGAGTTGAGTGATGCGGTGGCTTCCGGTTCGAGCTTGATGCCGCAGAAAAAGAACCCTGACTCGATGGAGCTGGTGCGGGGAAAAGCGGGACGCGTCTTTGGTCACAATATCGCGCTCTTATCGATGCTGAAGGGTTTGCCGCTCGCTTACAACAAAGACATGCAGGAGGACAAGGAAGCCCTTTTCGATGCGTTTGATACTACGTTTGCCTGTCTCGAAGTTTCAGCGCTTGTTCTGAGAAACGTTGAACTCAACGAAGAACGAATGCAAACTGCCGCGTCCGAGGGAATGATGAATGCGACTGAACTGGCCGACTACCTGGTGCGGAAGGGAATGCCATTTCGCGAAGCGCATGAGACGGTGGGAAAGATAGTTGTCGCGGCAATCAATAAAGGAGTCGAACTGAACAAGTTGCCGTTGGCTGAGCTGCGCTCATTTTCAAACGAGATTGAAGCAGATGTGTTTCAGTCGCTGACTCTCGCACAAACGCTCGCTTCAAAATCATTGGTGGGTGGGACAGCGCCGCAGCGCGTTCGGGAAGCGCTGCGCGCTGCGCGTCAGTTGCTCTGAACTTTTTGGAGTGCGCTGACCTGTCAGCGCTTTGGTTTGGCTGCGACCTGTCGCAGCCTTTGTTGAATTAAGTGTTCGTAAAACGCGGCGTCAAGCCGCCGCGGACCAAAGCGCTGACAGGTCAGCGCACTCCAAAATCAGACCCTCACTTATTGATCACACTTTCCGGCTGGATTGTCTCCTGGTAGATATAACGTCCGTTTTGAAGTTTCAGGATCACGGCGGGCTTCACGGCGTTGCGCTGCCCGTCCATGCTGATTATTCCGGTCACGCCGGCAAAGTCTTTTGTTTTCGCCAGCGCCTCGCGCAACTTCGGACCTTCAGTCGTTCCCGCTCTGCCCACCGCCTCGGCAAAAAATTTCAGCGCGTCATAGGCGAGTGCGGCGTGCGCATCCGGCGTCAGGTTTCCATAGCGCTGCCGGTACTCCCTGGTAAATTTCTGAATCCTCTCCGTCGGGTCATCGGCTGAATAGTGATTTGAGATGTACGAGCCGTTCAGTGCGTCGCCGCCGAGTTCCCAAAGCTCCGGGGCGTCCCAGCCATCCGCGCCGAGCAGAGGCACAGTCAAACCGAGTTGCCGCGCCTGCTTCGCGATGATCGCAACGTCGCCGTAATAACCGGGAATATAAATTACATCCGGGTTTGCGGCTTTGATCACGCTCAACTGCCCGCGGTAATCCGCATCGCCTTGCGAGAAGGATTGCTTGGCGACCATCCCGCCGCCAAGTTTTGTAAAACTAAACTCAAAAAAATCTGTCAGGCCACGGCTGTAGGGCGAATTGAAGTCGACCATGATCGCCGCGCGCTTCGCCTTGAGAGTTTTGACGGCGAACTTTGACATCACTTCACCCTGAAAGGCGTCGATGAAGCAGGCACGGAAAATGTAATCACCAGCCTGCGTGACCGCAGGATTTGTGGAGGAAGGACTAATCAACGGCACGTGCGCCGACTGTGCTTTCGGGGCTGCCGCCAGACTGTTCCCTGACGCGCCGGCCCCAATGATTGCCACTACCTTATATCGTTCGATCAGCTTGCCGGTGATTCGCGCCGACTCCTCCGGACTCCCTTTGTCATCTTCAATTACGACGTCGAGGTTGTGGCCGTTAATCCCGCCGGCCTGATTGATTTCGTCCGCGGCCATCAGCACGCCGTTCTTTGCTGACAGGCCAAAGTTAAATGTCGGTCCGGTAAGATCGCCGAAGAAGCCGATGGGAATGGTTGAATGATCAGCCGCTCCCTTTTGCTGTTGCGAGCAGGAAAGTGCGGCTACGGTTAACGAAAAGAGCGCCAGCAACGTCAGCGCAGTTCGGAGATCGAGTTTTATTTGTGGTTGTGCAGACAAAGCAGGAATTGAGTGAAGCCCAGGCGCTCTATTCACCAAGGTATGCTTCTTTGATGCGTGGATCGGCGGCGAGCTCCTTCGAAGATCCTTCCATGACGATGCGACCGGTCTCCAGCACGTACGCTCGATCAGAATGTTTCAGTGCCGCGTGTGCATTCTGTTCGACCAGCAGGATCGTTGTTCCTTTACTCTTAATTTCATCAATTGATTCGAAGATTGTATGGACAACCAGCGGCGCCAGTCCGAGAGACGGTTCGTCAAGCAGCAGCAGCCGGGGCTGCGACATTAAGGCGCGGCCGATAGCGAGCATTTGCTGTTCACCCCCGGAAAGAGTTCCGGCTTTTTGCGCCTCTCGCTCCTTCAAGCGCGGAAACATCGTGAACGCCCGCTCCATATCAGCGGCAATCGCTCGCTTGTCCTTCTTCAGGTAAGCGCCCATTTGCAGGTTTTCTCTGACTGATAAATTCGCGAAAACGCCACGCCCTTCCGGCGACATCGAAATTCCTTTGGCGACGAGCCGGTGCGTTGCTCGACCACTGATGTCTTCACCTTCAAACGTGATTTTCCCCTCGCGTGGTTCAAGTAAACCGGTGATGGTTCGCAGGGTGGTAGTTTTGCCGGCGCCGTTTGCGCCAATGAGCGTTACGACCTCACCGGCTTCTACGTGCATGGAAATGCCGGTGAGCGCCTCGATGGCGCCGTAATTTACTGAGACATTGTCGAGCCTAAGCATCTAATTAGTTAGTGGTGGCTTGTCAGTAGTTAATAAGGGATTAGATTTTCCATTTTCCATTTCAACCGCGCACTGAGCGTCCGTCGATGACAAATGACAAATGGAAAATGACAAATGGAAAATCTCCTTATTTACTCAACCTTGATGATTAATCCCCAAGGTAAGCTTCAATCACCTTTGGATCGTTTCTAATTTCCTCTGGCAATCCGAGCGCAATCGATTTTCCGTAATCCAGGACCTGAATTTTTTCGCATACGCCCATCACCACTTTCATGTTGTGTTCGACCAGCAGGATGGTAAGCGAAAAACGATCCCGGATGCGCTGAATCAACTGCATCAGGTCTTCCTGTTCGGAAGGGTTCATACCCGCCGCTGGCTCATCCAGCAGCAGCAGCTGTGGTCGCGTGGCCAGCGCGCGAACAATCTCGAGGCGACGTTGGCCGCCGTAAGGCAAGCTGGTGCCGCCTTCGTCTTTCACTCGCGCCAGATCAAAAATCTCCAGCAGCTCCAAAGCAAAATCGCGGTGCTCGCGCTCGTCACGCTCGAAACGCGGCAGGCGGAAAACGGCATCTACCAGCGTTTGTTTCGCGTGGCGATGACAGGCCGTCATGACGTTTTCCAAAACCGACATGCTGGGAAACAGACGAATGTTTTGAAATGTACGCGACACCCCGCGACGCGAAATTTCATATGAACGCAGGCCGTCGATGCGTTTTCCCTGAAAATAAATTTCTCCTGAAGTTGGTCTATAAACGCCGGTCAAGAGATTGAACACAGTGGTTTTGCCGGCGCCGTTTGGCCCAATGAGACCGTAGATTTGGCCACGTTCTACGCTCATATCGAGAGCGTTGACAGCCACGAGTCCGCCGAATTGAATCGTGCATTTGATAGTTCGTAGCGGCACGTCTTCCGCTAGCGGACGCGCCTGATGGCGGCCAATCACGCGAGCCGCCTCAGTCAAGATCGACTCTTCCCTGGTAGCCTTAACGGCATCTTGTTCCGGCGTGCCGTTCATCTGTTTTCCATCTCTTTCTTTTGATCGATTGCGGAAGGCGGACCCTGTTCAGCAATCGAAACGCCCTTTTCGCCGGCGGGCTTGTCGCCCTCGGGTCGCTTAGGTGCACGCTTGAGCCACGAAAGACCAAATTCACGCGTTCCCAAAATGCCCTGCGGCCGAGTCAGCATGATGATAATCAACAGCGCGGAGTAGACCACCAGGCGATACTTGGAAAAATCCCCCGGCAGTTGTCTGAGCAGCTCAGGCATTATCGTGATCACGATTGCGCCCAGCACTGCTCCGGTCAGCGAGCCCATGCCACCCAGCACAATCATGATAATGATCTCGAATGAACGTATGAACTGGAAATCGTTTGTGCTCAGAAACGAAGTGTAATGTCCAAACAAAACTCCCGCCATGCCGGCGAGTGCGGAACTGATTACGAAAGACAACACTTTATATTGCGTGGTGTTGATGCCCATCGCTTCAGCGGCAAGCTCGTCTTCACGTATCGAAACCAGCGCGCGTCCGATATCAGAATGCACAATGTTGTAAACGATAATGATGGTCACGACGGCAAACGCACCCACCCAAAGAAAGTTGGTGTAGGCGGGCACTGTGAAGCCGGTAGCGCCGCCCACCTGGTCGATATTCAGAATAACTATGCGAATGATTTCGGCGAACCCCAGGGTCACAATGGCGAGGTAGTCGCCGCGCAAACGCAAAGAGGGAATGCCGACGACGAGGCCTGCAAGGGCGGCGGCAAGCGCGCCTACCAGGATTGCCAGCAGGAAGATCAGGGCGTGGGCCAGGCCAGTGCCGATCATTCCGGCGAGCGAGCGTTCCCAGGCCTGCGCGTAGTAGACCGTGAGGTACGCCGACGTATAAGCGCCCACCGCCATGAATCCCGCATGACCGATTGAAAACTGTCCAGTGAAGCCGGTGATCAAATTTAGCGAAACGGCGAGAATAATATTGATGCCCGCCAGCATGATCACACGTGCGTAATAAGGCGGAACTCCGAAGCCAAATAGTCCCTGCTCGCTCATGTATTCATTCATGGCGATGAGCAGTAGGACGATTACGAGCGCGGCGAGTAGACGTTTGACGAAAATAGGCATCAATAAATTTCCGATTGCCGATTGCCGATTGCCGATTTAGCGAGCGTGGTTCACCCGATCAATTGGCAATCGGCAATTGGAAATCGGCAATGTCTAGACTTTTTCCTGGACCGTCGAGCCAAGCAACCCTGTCGGTCGAAACAGCAGTACTAAAATCAGAATTGCGAAGGCAACTGCATCGCGAAAGGTGGTGGGGACACCGACGTTTTGCCCATAGCCGACGACAAAAGTTTCAGCGATGCCGATCAGCAATCCACCTAAAACGGCGCCGGGAATGTTACCAATGCCGCCCAGCACCGCAGCCACAAATGCTTTCAGTCCGGTGATGATTCCCATCAGCGGATCTATCTGGGGGTTGTATTGTGCAGTCAACACACCACCCGCCGCGGCCAGCGCCGAGCCAAGAGCAAAGGTGAACGAGATAATAAAATCGGTATTGATGCCCATCAACTTTGCGGAGTTAAGATTGAAAGAGACGGCACGCATCGCTGTGCCAACTTTGGTTTTGAAAATTACCCATTGCAGCAACAGCATCAGGGCTACGGAAACTGCAAAGATTAGAATCTGAGACTTGGAAATGGCGGCGTTACCGAAAAGCGTGTAGCTCTTTTCCTGCAACAACTGCGGAAAGGCTCGCGGCGCCGCGCCAAGCCGGGCGACAAAAAGATTCTCAATCAGTAGTGAAACGCCGATCGCCGTAATCAAAGTTGTCATGCGCGCATATTTTCTAATCGGGCGATAGGCGAAGCGCTCGATTGCCATTCCTACCAGCGCCGCCGCGATCATAGATCCTATCAAGACGACCGAAAGTCCCATGAGCGAGGGACCGGCCGCAAACCCGAGTTGGAACGCCATGAAATAACCAACGAACGCGCCGACCATGTAGATGTCGCCGTGTGCGAAGTTAATCAGGCGCAGGATGCCGTAGACCATCGTGTAGCCCAGGGCGATAAGCGCGTAGATCGCGCCTATCGTCAGGCCGTTAATCAGTTGCTGAACGAAAGTGTCCATCGGATATATGTTGAAAGCTTAGCTGGGAGATGCCGTGGACCTGGTTCCAGCCGCTGGCGAAGCTGCTTTTGCGGGAGACGCTGTGGTCCCCGGTCTTGCCGGCGACGTCGCAGGCGCGGCTGCCGGCGAAGTACTTGTCGATGGGGCAGCGACCGGCGTGACCGCAGTTGCGGGCGCGGTCATGCCTTCAGGATAAATCGTCTCCACATAGATGTACTTCTTGTCCTGAAGTTTCAGCACAACAGCAGGCTTGACGGCGTTACGATCTTTATCGAGCGAGATGGTGCCGGTTACGCCGGCAAAGTCTTTCGTGGCGGCTATGGCATCCTTGAGTTGCGGTTCCTCGGTAGTACCGGCGCGCTTGATGGCGTCGGCCAACACTTTCATTGCATCGTAACCGAGCGCTGCCAGTGCGTCAGGCACGTTGCCATAACGCGCTTTGTAGTCAGCGACAAACTTCTGGATTGCCGGTGAAGGATCGTCAACCGAATAGTGATTTGAAATGTAATCGCCATTTAATGCGTCGCCGCCCAGATCCCAGAGTTGCGTCGAGTCCCAGCCATCGCCGCCCAGCATTGGGGCCTTGATATCAAGCTGCTTGGCCTGTTTAGCAATCACACCAACCTCGCCATAATAGCCGGGGACGTAAATTACATCAGGATTCTTTGAACGAATTGCCGTGAGCTGTCCTTTGTAATCGCGGTCGCCCTGCGTGTACGACTGTTTGTCCACGATCTCGCCGCCAAGTTTTTTGAAACTTGCTTCAAAGAATTCCGTCAGACCGCGACTGTAAGGTGAATTGAAGTCGAGCATGATTGCCGCTTTTTTTGCTTTTAGTGTGTTGGCTGCAAACTTGGCCATCACGTCGCCCTGGAACGGATCGATAAAACAGACTCGCGAAATGTAGTCACCGACCTGAGTCACCGCTGGATTCGTCGACGATGGCGAAATCATCGGAACCCTGGCTGCCTGTGCCTTGGGCGCGGCTGCCAGTGTGTTGCCTGATGCCACTTCGCCGAGCAGCGCTACTACGCGATCCTGATCGATCAGCTTGGTTACCACAGTGGCTGCTTTTTCCGGACGCCCTTCGTCGTCTTCCGAAAGAATTGTGATTTGCCGGCCGTCAATTCCTCCTGCTTTGTTGATCTCGTCCGCAGCCATCTCCACGCCATTCTTGGTCGACTGGCCGAAGTTAGACGTGCGGCCCGAGAGATCGCCGTAGTAACCGATTACAATTGGGCCCGAGTTGCCGCCGGCTCCTGGCCCACCTTTGCGCTCACAAGCCAGGGCGAACACGAACGATGCAATTATTCCAAGCGAAATAAGAAGTCTTTTCATATTTTCCTCACAGCAAATTGGTTAGTGGCGACAGATGACGGGAAGTCCGGCGGTGGCCCTTCCGTCTGATTGATCGGGCGACTATTACTATTAGCTCAAAATCGAGGCTGAATAATAGCTTCGAGATGGTGAATGACGCAAACTTTAAAGCGTTTGCTACTTATAAGCGTGCGACCTCGGTTGATTCTCCGTGCAACCTTTGTGTCCTCTGTGTCTCTGTGGTGGAACTGAGTCTGTAAATAATCTCCACGGAGACACAGAGAACACGGAGGTTGCACAGAGTAAGGAAAACATGGAAATTAATTTCCGCCTAATCTAGACTGCGGCCAATGAGCAAAACGCAATCAGCGTTGGCGCCGCCCCTGGGCGACATGAATAAGGAAGACTTCCGCCGATTTGGTCATGAGTTGATCGACTGGGTAGCTGACTACCTGGAGCACGTTTCCGAATTGCCAGTGTTGTCGCAGATCGAACCAGGTGACTTGATAGAGCAACTTCCCGCGACGCCTCCGCAAAAAGGCGAGCCCATGGAGCGGATCATCGCTGACGTTGATCGCTTGATCGTTCCGGCACTCACACACTGGAACCATCCTTCGTTCTTCGCTTACTTCGCGACCTCCACTTCAGCTCCAGGAATTTTTGGCGAGCTACTAAGCGCAGCTTTCGACAATAAAGCAATGCTCTGGCGCACCTCGCCGGCCTCTACGGAGCTGGAGGAAGTTACGCTCGACTGGCTACGCCAGATGATGGGTCTGGATGTGGGCATGACGGGAATCATCTACGACACTGCTTCAGTTTCCAGCATGCATGCGATCGCCGCCGCACGTGAGGGAGTCGAACTGCGCATTCGAGAAGAAGGAATGAGCGGCCGCCAGGACCTGCCGTTGTTGCGTGTTTACGTTTCCGAACAGTCGCATTCATCAATCGAGAAAGGCGTGATCACGCTTGGCCTGGGCCAGCGCGCCTTGCGCAAGATTCCCACTGACAGTGAATTTCGTATGGACGTAAACGCGCTCGCTGCCGCAGTGGAGGAAGACAAAGCACAAGGCATGCTTCCGTTCTGCGTGGTTGCCACCGTGGGCACTACGTCGACTTCAAGCATCGACCCGGTTCCCGAGATTGTTCCCATCTGCGAGAAACACATGATGTGGCTACATGTGGATGCGGCGTATGCTGGCTCAGCGGCGGTCGTTCCTGAACTCCGATATATCCTGGCTGGCTGTGAGCGCGCGGACTCTGTGGTAGTCAATCCACACAAATGGTTGTTCACGCCGTTTGACCTTTCGGTGCTCTATTGCCGTCACCTCAATCTTCTGCGACGCGCTTTCTCGTTAGTGCCGGAATACCTGCGCACGCCCGAGCAGGAGAACGTACGCAGCGGATCGGATTACGGAGTACAACTTGGTCGCCGCTTTCGCGCGTTGAAGTTATGGATGGTGATTCGCTACTTTGGGCAAGAAGGATTGGCCGCGCGAATTCGGGAGCACTGCCGGCTGGCAAAGCTGTTTGCGTCGTGGGTAGAAGCTGATCCAAATTGGGAGTTGCTCGCACCGCTGCCGCTCGGGCTGGTCTGCTTTCGCGCCTGTCCACCTGACGATGGCGCGGAGATGCGCGATCGTCGTTTGGATATTCTCAATGAAGCAATCATGCATGGCGTGAACGCGACCGGTAGGGCGCTGCTTTCGCATACTAAACTGAACGACAAGCTGACGCTGCGGCTATCAATCGGTAACATCCGCACGACCGAGAAACACTTGCGCCAGGTTTGGGAATTATTGAATGAACAATTAGAGTTGCTTGGGCCGCGGAACTTCGTAACTTAAACCGCTTGATTCTGTGAAAACGTAATCGGCGGACGCTTGATCCCGGTTTCGCAAACAATCGTTTCGGGAGGACTACATGAAATTATCACTCATCAACTTTTGTTTAGCTGCTGTTTTCCTGTGCTGCGCCTTGCCGGCTTCTGCACAAACGCCGGCCGACGGCAAACAGTTTATGAAAGACGGTCTGAGTTTTAGTTACCCTTCGGGCTGGGCTTTCAACGACACGAGCAATCCAGACGCGCAGCAAATGACCTTTGGACGAAATGATAGTGAAGCCCAAATCACTGTGTTTGTGTTCCGCGCTCTACTCATCACCCCGGAGAGAATGGCCGAGGCGAAGCGCGTACTGGTCGACAAGTACATAGCCTCGACTACGAAATCTTTTGAACAGGCCGGCGCTCGTCCGGAAAGCTCCCCTGCATCGACGGAAATAAGTGGTGTGAAGACCGAGGGCGTGAAAATTCGCGCATCGCTTGATGGTGTACCGGGAGTCGCTGAAATTCATTCGGCGGTCGTGGGACAACGACTGGTAGTTCTAACCTTGCTTGGTCCAGACAGGGCAGTCGTAAAAGCTGCCCCCGCCTGGGACATGATTCGCACCAGCATCAAGGTTGAGGAGCCCCAGCCTAAACCTCAGCCGACACCACAACCTAAACCAAATCCACAGTAACGAACGGCAAATTAGCTTTCGATGCTAAAACACATAACCTGGCGGCGAACTATCCTCCTTACAATCAGCGCCTCAGTATTCTTTTTCGCGGCACCAGCCGCTGATGCGCAAACGCAGCGGGCGGCGGCAATGACGCCCCCCGACATTCTCCGAATTGCAAACGTCGGCGATGCCCAGATCTCTCCGAATGGCCAATGGGTGGTTTATACAGTCTCGACGGTTGAAGGCAGCACCACTATCAGCACCTTATGGCTGGCTCCCATAGCCCCAAACTTCTTGAATGTACCGACAAGTACGTCATCGTCAACAGTTCAACAACCGGCGACAACTGCCTGGCCAAATGAAAGACCTACCTCCGCGCCTTTGCTTGCATCAGACTGGATCGGCTCAAATCCTCGTTGGTCGCCGGACAGTTCAAAGCTGGCTTTTCTTAGTGATCATAACGCTCACCGCGGAATTTGGGTCGTCAGTTTAGATAACCGGCAACCGCGTTTCATCGCTGAGGTTCAAAATACAAACTTCTTCATTACTTACGCCGGAGAATCGCTGGCCTGGGCCCCTGACTCGAAACAAATCGCATACATCTCAGCGACTGAAGAAACAAGCGACTCGCCTGAGGGTTCTGCCAGCCAGGATGATCCGCGCGTGGTCGATCGCATTCAATACAAGTCGCGCACCTCTTTTTCCGATAGACGACAAACAGACGTTTGGATCACTGCGATCGATAAACCGGAGCCGCATCAACTTACTTCCGGACGCTTCTACGATCATGCGATCAGCTTTAGTCCCACCGGTGATGAGATTGCTTTCGTCTCGAATCACGAACCCGATCCCGATGCAAATAACAATTCCGATCTTTTCGCGGTTGATTTGCACGGCCAAGTGCGTCAAATCACAGCCACCAAGGGCTGCGAATACGATCCGGAGTGGTCACCTGATGGTAAGTGGATCGCTTACACAGCAACTAAACGCGACGTTACGACCATCGACAGCGTGGCCGAAGATGCGCACGTGTGGGTAATCAACGCAGCCGGCAGCACGGGCCGCGAGCTGACGGGAAAACTTGATCGACGCGCGCGCGATCCACACTGGTCATCCACGGGCAATGCGATCCTGTTTCTGGCTGGAACGGGCGGCCAAACGGTCCTTTATAAAGTCGACACTACCAACGATGGTCCCGCGCTGCCCCTGTTTGAGTATTACTTCTTTCCGCAGGCTCCGGTGCAATCCTTTGAACTACCCGAACCACGACGTGGGCAAATGCAGGTCGGTAGTTTCAGCATGTTTTTCGGTCGCAACCGGACCGCTTATTTCGCCTTTACCGTAAGCGATTCAGATTCGCCCGCGGAAGTTTGGTTGGGGAGAATGGGAGAAGCCGGAGGGAATGAGCAGCTGCGTCGGCTTACTAATCATAACGATGCGCTCGTTCGCAGGTTGACCATCAGTCCACCGGAGGCGTTCACGTATAAGAGCTTTGACGCGACGACGGTTCAAGCTTGGCTGATCAAACCTGCCGGCTGGCGCGAGGATCGCAAGTATCCCTTGATTCTCAGTATCCACGGCGGACCCCACGGAATGTCTGGCTGGGCGTTCAATCCTACCTTTCAGGTTTACGCCGCGCGTGGTTACGCAGTTCTTTATCTGAATCCGCGCGGGTCGAGTGGCTATGGACAGAAGTTTACCGACGGCACCTTGAACGAATGGGGCGGCGGCGACTACAAGGATTTAATGATAGGTGTCGACGAAGCGCTGCGCAGATATCCCTGGATCGATCAGAATCGCATGGGCGTCACCGGCGGATCGTATGGCGGTTTCATGACCAACTGGATCATTACCCAGACGCCGCGTTTTAAAGCCGCAGTGTCAGTAGCCAGCTTAAGTAATCTCATCAGCTTTTATTCCACCTCACTCTATCAGGATTTGATTCATGCCGAGTTTGGTGGCTTTCCCTGGGACAATTACGATCTGCTGTGGCAGTGGTCGCCTCTAAGATACGTGAAGCAGGCGCAGACGCCGACCTTGTTCATCCATGGCGAACAGGACAACGACGTACACATCACGCAGGCGGAAGAAATGTATACGGCGCTGAAGCGTCGCGGAGTGGTCAGCGTGCTGGTCCGTTACCCGCGAGAAGGGCATGGCTTACGCGAACCGAAACACCGCGTTGATGCTTTGGAGCGCACCCTCGCCTGGTTTGATCGGTTTCTGAAGTAATAAATTTGGAGTGCGCTGACCTGTCAGCGCTTTGGTCTTGGGCGGCTTGACCGCCCAACTCTTTCAGTAACTTCACGGCAAACGATGGCCGCGACAGGTCGCGACCGACGAAAGCGCTGACAGGTCAGCGCACTCCAAAAGTCGAAGTGCGATTGGTTAAACAGAGCGTTATCCGAGCCGCTCCGGAACGCGTTTTCGCTTTTCATGAACAGACGGATGTGTTGAGTCAACTCATTCCGCCCTGGGAGACAGCGCGCGTGATCCAGTCTGCGGCGATTTCAGAAGTGGGTACGCAGGCGATAATCGAAACAAGAATCTTTGGACCGATCACGGCGCGTTGGGTTGCACAGCATACGGTTTACGATCCACCGCACCTGTTTGAAGACGTTCAGCTGCAGGGACCTTTTCGGAGTTGGCGTCATCGCCATATTATTGAAACACACGCGCAGGGAGCGTTGCTGCGTGATGAAATCGATTACGCACCGCCGTTAGGCTTTGCCGGACGCGCCCTTGCACCGATACTAATTAACGGTAGACTTAAAAAGCTTTTTGATTATCGCCACGAAGTCACACGCCGGTGGTGCGAAGGACAGTGAAAAGTGAAAGGTGAAGAGTGAAAAGTAAAAAAGGCAAGACGTGCTTCGCTCAAACTTCAGTCTTACTTTTCACTGTTCACTTTTCACTCTTCACTTGATTTTATGCTTACACATATTGTGATTTGGAAATACCGAGCTGCGGTGGATGCCGAGGTTCGTCGTGAACATGTGCGGATGTTGCGAAACCTGGCATCGGTAATTAAAGAGATCGAGAGTCTCGCAGTGGGATTCGATGTAGTGAAGCTGCCGCGCTCCTTCGATACCGGCTTGGTCACGGTCTTCAGCGATCGAGCGGCGCTCGACGCTTATACCATTCATCCTGAACACATAAAGGTCGCAGCGTTCGGAACCACCATCAGCGAGCAGGTAGCCTCGGTTGATTTCGAGAGCTGATTGCTACCTTATGAAACGCTGGAAAAAGCTCTTACTGCTACTGCTCGCACTCGCGTTCTTGTCGCAAGTGCCCTTTGCCTATCGTCGTTATAAGTTGGGACGGCTGCACGCCGCCATTCAACAGCTCAACTCGCAGCGTACGGGAGTTACCAGCGACACAAACTTTCTCGAGTTTAAGGGTGTCGCACATGTCCACTCATTCCTGGGAGGACACAGTGCCGGCAACTTTGCGGAGATCATTGCCGCCGCCCAATCCAATCAACTCAATTTTGTGGTGATGACCGAGCATCCGGCCAGGGATTTCAATACCGCCGCGATGACACTCAAGGGCGAGCACGGCGGCGTCCTGTTCATCAATGGCAACGAGGTAAGGACATCGACTGGAGATCGTTTGCTGCTCATTCCGGGCGATGAACAAGCGTCCTCCGATAGCCAGCGGACTACCGGGGAAGTTTTATCGCGCCGGGCTCAGAGTAACGCGAGCCTGGAGTTGGTAGCTTATCCGCGAGAGTTCAAAGGCTGGGAGACCAGCGGTTACGACGGGATTGAAGTCTATAACGTTTACACAAATGCGCGACTAATCAATCCGCTGGTGATGTTCTTCGACGCGCTTTGGTCTTATCGCAGCTATCCCGATCTCTTGTTCGCCAACTTCCACCGCAGACCGACAGATGATTTAAAGAAATGGGATGAACTGATCAGACAAAAAGGAACGAGGCTGGTGGCGACGGCTGGAAATGACGCGCATGCGAACGTGGGAATGAATCTGAACGACTCTTCCGGCAAGACATTAGTTGGTTTCAGGCTCGATCCATATGAACGAAGTTTTCGCCTGGTCCGTCTACATGT
>DASZDU010000166.1:0-1906 GCA_035941655.1 Pyrinomonadaceae bacterium
GTGTTCTCAGTCGGGCCGTAACCGTTTATCAGCCGGCAGCCCTTCAGCTCTTCCAAGACTTTGTGCACGTGCGGCACCGACAACACGTCGCCACCCGCCAACAGCTGCCTCAGCCCGCGCAGATCATCGATGTGGTTATCCACCATCAGATGAAACAAACCGGCCGTCAGCCAAAGCGTCGTTACTTCAAATTGCTTGAGCGCGTCGCCTAATTCTTTAAGCGAGGCTTTGCCGGCCGGCATCAGTGCCAGACGCGCGCCATTGAGCAGGCTGCCCCAGATTTCAAAAGTTGAAGCGTCAAACGAGATGGGGGCGTATTGCAGAAAGACTTCGTCCGCTGAAAAGCTCGCGTAGTTCGTATTCTTGACGAGTCGCAGAACATTTTGGTGAGTGACCGCTACGCCTTTGGGCCGGCCGGTTGAGCCGGAAGTAAAAATGACGTAAGCGAGGTTGCTTCCATTCGTTTCACCAGCCGGGTTCTCAGTCGATTCGTTGGCAATCGCAGCCTCGAGCTCGTCGAGACAGATGATTTGGGCCACCTTCAGCGGCAGACCACGCGCCAGATCCTGTTTCGTCAGGATCACCGGCACATCCGCATCTTCGGCCATCAATTGCAGACGCGCGGTGGGATACGAAGGATCCAGAGGCACGTAAGCCCCGCCTGCTTTAAGAATTCCCAACAGCGCCACGATTAGATCGGTCGAGCGCTCCAGGCAGACGCCCACCCGTGTTTCATTTTCGACTCCACGTTTCCGCAGATAATGGGCCAGGCAGTTGGCGCGCGTATTCAATTCGCGATAAGTAAGCCCGGTTTCTGCTGCGACGATCGCCAGAGCGTCAGGCGTGGCGGCGGCCTGCTCTTCAAATAAGTGTTGAATGGAAGTGTGCGCGGGGTATTCAGCTTTGGTATCAGTCCACTCGACCAATAGCTGCCGTCGCTCGTCGGCCGTTAACAGGGGAAGCTCAGAAAGTCTTTGCGATGGATCATCAATCACGCCCGCGATGAGGGTTTCAAAGTGCCCCATCATGCGCGTGATGGTATCGGGCTCAAACAAATCCGCGTTGCCTTCGAACTTCATGTGAAATTGGCCGTCGCGCTCGACGATGTCCAGAGTCAGATCGAAATTGGTGGTGACGTTATCGACTTGTACGTGACTGACGGCAAGACCGCCGAACTCCAGGGGCGGGATCGGTTCATTTTGCAGCACGAACATGATCTGAAAGATCGGATTATGTGTCACAGTGCGATCCGGTTGCAGTTCCCGCACGAGCGTTTCGAAAGGCAGGTCCTGATTGGCATAGGCCCCCAACGCGGTCTCTTTTACGCGGCCCAGCAACTCGCGGAACGTAGGATCTCCGGCCAGGCTGGCGCGCAATGCGAGCACATTAATGAACAAACCGATTAGCGGCTCGGTCTCAGCCATACACCGTCCGGCAATCGGAGATCCGACTACGATATCTTCCTCGCCCGTGTAGCGGTGCAGCATGGCCTTGAACGCGGCGAGCAGCGTCATGAATGGCGTCGCTTCTTCACGGCGGCAGAACTCGTTAACTTTCTTCGTGAGCTCTCTTGACAGTCGCAACGTTTGTTGCGCGCCGCGATATGCCCGGTACGTCTGCAGGCTGGCCCGCGAATGATCGGCAGGTAGTTCAAGCACTGGCGGCAACGTTTCGAATCGTTGCTTCCAATAAGCGAGTTGCGATTCGTAGGTGGGCCCCTTGAACCATTCTCGATGCCATATCGCGTAGTCAGCGTACTGAATGGGCAAGTCCGGGAGCGGCGAAGGCCGGCCTGCCGAAAACGACTCGTAGAACTCCATCAACTCAGTATGAAAGATCCCCATCGACCAACCGTCGGTCACGATGTGATGAGTGGTAACCAGCAGAATGTGTTCGGCGTCACCCA
>DASZDU010000167.1:0-14061 GCA_035941655.1 Pyrinomonadaceae bacterium
AAGAGCGGCGTGCGGAGATTCCGGCGGTGACGCACGTTGATGGCTCGGGCCGCCTGCAGACTGTCTCACGCGAAGTGAACCCGCGTTACTACCAATTGATTTCTGACTTCAACGAATTAACGGGTGTACCGGTCGTGTTGAATACATCGTTCAACGAAAATGAACCCGTGGTTTGCTCGCCGAGGCACGCTATCGATTGTTTCATGAAGACGCGGATGGATGTTTTGTATCTGGGTAACCAGGTTTGTCGGAAAGCCTAGTTTCAAGTTTCAAGTTTCAAGTTTCAAGTTCGGAAAAGCCGCATCAACTCGTTTTCGAGTCTGAAATTCACCCTGAAAATAAGCCGCTCAACTCTTCCGCTGCTTTCAGGAGGATGTAATGGCTACGTTTAAGAAATTCGAAGACATTGAATGTTGGAAAAAGGCACGAGAGCTGACTCGCCGGATTTACGAAATTACAAATAAGCCCGCGTTTGCAAAAGACTTTGGGTTAAAAGATCAGATTCGCCGAGCGTCTGTCTCGGTCATGTCAAACATTGCAGAAGGCTACGATCGAAGTGGTACAGCTGAGTTTGTTCACTTTCTGGCTACCGCAAAAGGCTCTGCCGCGGAGGTTCGGTGTCAACTCTATGTCGCAGCGGATCAGGGCTACATTCAAGAGGAGCATTTTATTGAACTGAACGCTTTAGCATCGGAGACATCACGGATGTTGTCTGGGTTGATGAGGTACTTACGAGCTTCGGGATACAAGGGGACAAAGTTCAAACCCCCAGCTCTGGATCGAACTTGAAACTTGAAACTTGAAACTTGAAACCTATGAGAATACTTGTAACAGGCGGAGCGGGTTTTATCGGGTCGCATCTTTGTGAGCGGCTGTTGGCCGATGATCATGATGTGCTTTGTCTCGATAACTTTTTCACCGGCCGTCGTGCGAACATCATCAAGCTGCTCGACAATCATCACTTCGAGTTGATACGTCATGATGTGATTGAGCCGATCCTGTTGGAAGTCGACCAGATTTATAACCTCGCCTGTCCCGCGTCGCCGATTCATTATCAATACAATCCGGTGAAGACTGTGAAGACCAGCGTCATGGGTATGATAAATATGCTTGGCCTTGCGAAACGCGTGCGCGCGAGAATCCTGCAAGCGTCGACGTCGGAGGTTTACGGCGATCCGCTGGAACACCCGCAGACCGAAGCGTATTGGGGCAACGTCAATCCGATTGGACTGAGATCGTGCTACGACGAAGGCAAGCGCATTGCCGAAACGTTGATGATGGACTATCACCGGCAGAACCGCGTGGACACGCGAATCGCGCGCATCTTCAACACCTATGGGCCACGCATGCTCGAGGACGATGGGCGCGTAGTTTCAAATTTTATTATGCAGGCGCTGCGCGGCGAGGACCTGACGCTCTACGGCGCCGGTGACCAGACGCGCTCGTTTTGTTATGTAGACGATCTGGTTGCGGCTTTGATCGGCTTGATGAACGTCGCTGATGCGCATGATCCGGTGAACCTGGGCAACCCCGGCGAGTTTACGATCAAGCAGTTGGCGCAGGAGGTCATCAGAATCTGCGGTTCGAGTTCTGGCGTCACCTACCTGCCGCTGCCACAGGATGATCCGCAGCAGCGCAAGCCGGACATTTCGCGCGCGCAAGCGTTGCTCGGCTGGAACCCTACCATTTCTTTGAGCGAAGGTTTGGAGAAGACGGTGGCTGACTTTAAGAATCGGGTTGAGAAGAACCAGGAAGCAGCTGTTAACACGCTCTAGCTAATTGCATTCCGCTTTTCAGAACATTTTCCATTTTTCATTTTTCATTTTTCATTTGCCATTGATAGGGCCAATAGTTTCTAGGTGCATTGTTTAGAAAGGGCACTTGTGCCACCAGCGAGGCGTACAAGTCCGCTTTCAATGATCGAAGCATTGCTGGTGAACGATGGCCGGGTTGCTGGCAATGGCAAATGAAAAATGAGAAATGGAAAATGGAAAATGGTTTTGTTCACCAACTCTAGCTGCCCATGAAGATACTCTTACTTAATCAGTGTTTTTATCCCGATGTGATGGCGACAGCGCAACAGCTTACCGATCTGGCTGTCGGACTCACCGCCGAAGGACACAGCGTCACGGTAATCGCGAGCGATCGGGGCTACGACGATCCCACCCGGCGGTTTCCCCGCCGCGAAACCTGGAAGGGCATCCAGATCATTCGCATTTCATCAGCAACTCTCGGAAAGCAAGCAAGGTGGCGGCGGGCCGCAAACTTTGCGAGCTTCCTGATTAACTGCGCATTGAGACTGTTGATGAGTCCGCGGTTCGACGTAGTGGTGGCGTTAACTTCGCCGCCGCTGATTTCGTTTCTGGGGGCTTTGTTCGTTCGACTGAAAGGCGGCAAGTTTTTTTTCTGGGTAATGGATTTGAATCCGGATGAAGCGATTGCGGCTGGTTGGCTCAAGCCTGACTCCCGTTCGGCCAGGATTCTGGCCCGCTTGCTCCGTTACAGTTTGCTCCACGCCCAGGCGATCATCGCTCTGGACCACTACATGAAAGCTCGGATTGTGGCAAAGGAAGTTCCGCAGGAGTTAGTAACAGTCCTGCCTCCTTGGGCACACAACGACGCCGTCAGCTTTGACCAGAAGGGAAGAGAAGAGTTTCGCCGACAACACAAGCTGGAAGAAAGTTTTGTTGTAATGTATGCGGGCAATCACAGTCCCTGTCATCCACTCGACACGTTGGTGGAAGCCGCGCGTCGTTTGTCGGATCGCGAGGAAATAGTTTTCTGTTTTGTCGGCGGCGGCAGTGAACAAAGGAAGGTTGTGGAGTTTGCAGCCCTTCACAACCTTAAAAACATACGCTGTCTGCCGTATCAACCCTTCGATAAGTTGTCGGCGTCCCTTTCGGCAGCGGATCTACATGTGGTTGTAATGGGTGATGGGTTTGTTGGCATCGTCCATCCCAGTAAACTTTATAATATCCTGACGATTGGCAGTCCCTTCCTTTATATCGGGCCTAAAGAAAGCCCCATTGCTGAAATTGCCGCGCAGGTCGCTGCAAACGGCAAGACTCGGGCTAGCGCGTATGCGGCGAGGCATGGTGACGTGGAGAACGTCGTCAAAGATATTTTGGAAGCGGTCGAACAGAGACAAAATCGGGAGTTAGGCCAACTTTCCGAAATCGCAGTTCCGTTTTCCAAGCAGACATTATTGCCCCGCATGATCGCGTTATTCGAATCCCAGGTCACCCTGGAAAATCAGGTCTCAAGTAAGTCCGGAACGGCAAACTATATCTCGGCAGCACGCTAATGAAATCAAAATAGGACAGGCATTCCTGCCTGTCATCTTCGTAACACTATGAACACTTATTTCGCTCTGTTCTTTATTGCGACGTTTTCCTCACTGGTGATTACGCCCTTGATCCGCAGGTTTTGCCAACGCTTCAACCTGCTTGATATCCCCCGCGACGGACGCCGAATTCACAGCAAGGCGGTGCCCCGTCTGGGCGGGATCGCAATTTTCCTCGCCTGTGGAATCGCGCTGTCTACACTTCCTTTTGTTGACAACGCGCTAACGCAAGCCTTACGGCAGCATAGTTCCGACGTATATGTAGCGTTGATTCCCGCTACGCTGGTGTTGCTTCTCGGTATCTATGACGACCTGCGCGGCACAAATGCGGGCGTGAAGTTTGCCGTGCTGGGCCTTATTGCGACTCTGTTTTATGCGATGGGCGGACGGATCGAAGCGCTCTCAATACCGATCGCCGGCTCGGTTCAACTTCCATCAGCGATCTCCTACGTGCTCACCGTTTTTTGGCTGGTCGGGATAGCAAACGCCTTCAACTTAATCGACGGCATGGATGGATTGGCGGCCGGAGCTGCTTTGTTTTCTTGTCTGGTGATACTGCTGGTCTCCTTTAGCCAGCCGGTCCCGTTGATGATAGTGGTCGCGGTTGTTCTCTGTGGCAGCCTGGCGGGATTTCTGCGTTACAACTTTAACCCTGCCTCGATCTTTCTGGGCGACTCGGGGGCGCTATTTGTTGGCTTCACGTTGGCGTCGCTATCTGTATTGGGAGCACAGAAATCTACAACTGCCGTCGCTGTGGTAATTCCAGTGCTTGCTTTTGGACTCCCAGTGGTTGACACCGGAGTCACGATGGCGCGGCGGCTGATCGGCGGTAAGCCGCTGTTTCAGGGAGACAATGAACACATTCACCACATGTTGCTGGCTCGCGGCTGGTCACAGCGCCAGGTGGTGCTGGTCCTGTACGGCGTGTGTGCCACCTTTGGGCTGGTCGCAATGCTCTTTACCAGCACGGGTTCTCGCTCTACCGGCTTTGTGATGTTTGTGGTGACGGTGGTCGTAATCATCGCTGTCGGTCATCTGCGTTATCACGAAGTGGATGAACTGCGCGCGGGTGTAAAGCGGACCGTGGGTGATCGACGTGTTCGAGTCGCAACCAACGTCCGCATGAGACGCGCTGGTGTGGCGCTCTCGAAAGCTGCCAGTCTCGATGAGGTGTTTGAAGCCTTGAGTCAGATGCTTGAATTTGAAGAATTTGCTTGCGCCCAGGTGGAGCTTGGTCGAACGGGTCGCGCGGAGCCGGCAGAACTGGCCTTCGCTGCCATTGAGCAACGCCCGCCCACAGAGCAGGTCCAATTCGCTAATGGCCGCATTGGCTGGAGCTGGAAGCGTGATGGCGTTAACGAAGATGAGGTGATCGGGTCAACAGATTTTTGGTGCTTCCGGCTGCCACTTTCGACCGACAGCGGCGAGTGGGGCTGGATGAGCCTTTACCGCCCGCTCAATGGTCCACCTTTGCTGCTGGACATGAATTATCTGGCGGCGGTCCTGCGTCGGGAACTTTCGGAAGCAGCCGAACGCGTGATCACTTCCTTTGATTTGCCAAGCAGCTCGCGCCAGGCACATTTAGCAGTCAGCGCCGGAAAGATCGCGGGCTGATGTCGCAGGCAGCTCCTCTGGAGTTCCAGTCAGTACAGGAGACTCGCTCGCAGCTTAGGTTTCGGGTGGCGAGTATCCTGGGCGGGACAGTTTTCCTCTCGCTGTTGTCGCTCATTGTACTGACTGCAATTCCTTACGGCACATCGCAGCCCTGGTGGATAGCGGCATTCGCGGCGGCAGTTTTCGCGCTCGCCATTCTGTGGCTTGTTGAAGGCTACCTGAGTCAGTCGTGGTTTGGCGGCACCCTCCCGTTAGTCTTCCCTTTGGCTGCTCTGGCTGTCTTTGCTTTGTTCCAAACGTTTACCTTCATTAAACCGATCTCCAATCCAGCGGGAATTAGATTCCCGATGTGGAACGCAATCAGTGCCGATCCTTATCAGACACGCCTTTTTGTACTGTGGATTATGGCGTTGACGCTTGCCGGCGTAATGCTGGCGCGACATGCAGGCACTGAGAAGCGCCTGCGCATCGTGATTAATGTCATCGTCTGTGTTGCGGTAGCCAGCGCCATCTTCGGCATTTTGCGGCAAACAACTCAACACGAGGCCGGATTCGGTTTACCACTGCTCTCTCAGGGTTCGGGCTATGGCCAGTTCATAAACTATAACCACTTCGCTTACCTGATGGAGATGGCTTTTGGTTTGATACTGGGTCTGGTTCTGGCTGGCGGAGTCAAACGCGAGCAGGGGCTCATCTACTTTGCGGCCCTGCTCCCGCTTTGGACCGGCCTGGTGCTATGCGGTTCGCGAGGCGGCCTCATCGCGATGATGGCTCAGGTGCTCGTTGCGGCGCTGCTTTTCAGTGGCGGAGTACGAAAAGGTAACGTGTCCGAATCACACTCGCGCGTACTGGACATTGCTCGTTCAGTCCCAGTGCGCGTGACGCTCATCGTCGTGCTTGTCTTGGGAGTTGCAATTGGAACCCTATGGCTCGGCGGGGATCAACTGGCCATGAGAATCGAGCAATCGCGCAACGAGCTCAATGCCGATACGACCAACGCACGACTAGGGGTCAGCAGAAACGAAATCTGGAAGGCTACCTGGAAGATGTTTAGAGCCCATCCGGTGCTTGGCGTCGGAATGAACGGCTACTGGGCAGCTATTCCTAAATTTCATGATGCCTCAGGAACGATGATGCCTCAGGAGGCCCACAACGATTATCTTGAACTGTTGGCGAGTGGTGGCTTGGTGGGGATCGCTATCTTCGTTTGGTTTGTAGTAGTCGTACTCAAGCGGACGCGAGCGAACCTCGCCTCACCAAGTCGCTTCCGTCGGGCTGCCTCCTACGGCGCCACGATCGGAATCACAGGTGTCGCGGTCCATAGCCTGCTGGACTTTGGTTTGCACACGATAGTCAACGCGTTGGTGTTTACAACTTTAATAGTGATTGCGACGTCCAAGCCGCGCTGGGAAAACGGATCGCACCGGATCGCATGAATAAGTGCAGCCATTTGAATCGGGCAGTAGCAACGCTAATGAGCTTATCGCTTTGCGTGGCGATGGTGAGCGCTCTGGCGCTGCAAGGTCTCTCTGGTGGGGCCAGCGCTTTTCAAGGACAAGACATTATGGGAGGCGCGGCGATTGTCTTTAAGCGGCCGCAGCGCGTACGCGATCTGATTGGCGGTGCAGCGCTATTGGTGGTCAAGCGTTCTCCCAGGCCACCAACCAGACCGGAAGTTGCCAGAAACAATCCTCCAGATCGCCGCCGGCCGCGACCACCGAAGCCCGGTGAGACTCCGACTACCGGCGAGCCACAATTGACTGACGCCGACAAGGGCGAGGCATTCAAGAATCAGGGAAACACCTACTACGACCTGGGCGACTTTCCGAAGGCAATCGAAGCGTATCTCAACGCGCTGAAACACACGCCAAAGGATGCGGTCATTTACAACAACCTCGGCGCCGCTTACTTCGGCAGTGGCAAGCAAAATGAAGCTGCCGACGCGTTCAAGAAGTCGCTTGCGTTAAAGCCGAACGATGCGGATGCGTTCTTCAATCTGGGAATTGCTTACACCTCGATCGAGAAGTATGACGATGCCGTAAACGCATTCAAGGAAGCGGTCAGGGTCAAGCCCGATTGGGGTGAAGCTTACAATGCGTTGGGCGATAGCTATCTCAGTCTCAATCGTTATGCTGAAGCGGCGAAAGCCTACGAGCAAGCCGTGCGCATTCAGCCGGATAATGCAGCAGCCTTCAGCAATGCCGGCTTCGCTTATGACAAGCTGGGGCTGCTGCCACAAGCGATCGAGGCCCTGCAGAAAACAGTCAAGCTTAAACCTGATGATGCGGTAGCTTATAACAATCTCGGGGCTAGTCTTTACAAAGCGGGACGATATCCGGAAGCAATTAGCGCATTCACTAGTTCGATCAACCTCAAACCGGATGACGCCGAAGCGCTAAACAACCTCGGCGCGGCCTATTACATAACGGAACAGTATCCTCGGGCGCTGGAAACTTTTCTGAAGGCCGCGAGTGCTAAACCTGGGTTCGCCGATGCTCAGTATAATCTTGGTAATGCCTACTACATGTCCGGTAAATACCCGCAGGCTACAACTGCGTATCGTGAAGCGATTCGCCTGAAACCAGACTACGCCGAAGCCCGCACCAATCTGGGCAGCCTGTTGATAGCGCTTAACCAATATGCTGCTGCTGTCACTGAACTTCAGCAAGCCATTCAACTGAAGCCTGACAATCCGGTGTCTCACAATAATCTTGGATATGCTTACGCACAGCTTGCTGCGAGCAGCGATAAGGCGGCGGCGGCGGATTACTACCAAAAGGCGATAGCGGCTTACAAGGAAGCGATTCGTCTCAAGCCCGACTACGCGAAGGCACTGAACAATCTCGGTGCTGTCTATAACAAATTGGGAAGTTATCCTGACGCGATTGAAACTTTGAAAAAGGCGACGAGTCTGAAAGCGGATTTTGCCGAGGCCCAATACAATCTCGGAACCGCCTACTACAATCGTGGCCAGTTCAATGAAGCCGTTGCCGCGTTACAACAGGCTGTGCGGTTGAAGCCGGATTTTGCCGATGCCTACAACAGCCTCGGCTCTGCGCTTTATCAGTTGCAGCAGTTTGATCAGGCTAGCGACGCTTACAAGAAAGCGCTTTCACTCAAACCCGGAAATGCGGAGACTCATAACAATCTGGGCAAAGTCTACTATCGAGCGAAGCGCAATCAGGAGGCAGTAAATTCGTTCAAGGCGGCGATTGCGTTAAAGGCCAACTTTGCGGAGGCGCACTTCAATCTTGCGGTCGCTTACGTCGCGCTTGGTGACAAAAAGAGAGTGCTTGAGGAATATAGGATTCTGAAAACGATTGATCCCGTGTTAGCGGAAAAGTTTGCTTCCACGTTCATGAAGTCCAATTAAACGAGCGCAGCGTTGGGGAGTGGCCATTAGCAATAATTCTTTAGAAACGCGGCGACTTTCACACAAAACCATTGACCTTCGTGCGGAAGCAAAGTAAACTTCGAGCCGCTAAGGGCTCCAAATCTCAGGTTTCTGCGCGATAATTTTCGAAGGGACTTTAAAAATTATGACCAAACAACGTCGATTCGGCTCCCGAGTGACTGCTGGGTTCGTTACTCTAGCTCTCCTTCAGTTATGCATTCAATTGAGTTTTGCGGCCCCGGTAGTGCCGCAGCAATTCATCGCGCGACTGACCACCACCGGTAATCAGCCAATCACCGTTAACAATGCCAGCGCAGCCAGCGGCGCCACGATCCTTACGGGCGCCACGATCGAAACGCCGGCTGACGTTAGCGCCACGATCGACTTAGGCGCCCTTGGCACGATTGAGCTCCAGCCAAATTCATCCATCCAACTTGATTTTGACGACAACGGCAACGTCCGCGTGAAGATACTCCGTGGCTGCGTCAAGATAAATAAGAGCGGTCCTGGTGAGGCTGAGGCGTACACGGCGGAAGGCGCTTCTGAAAAAACCAACAGCAACCGTAAGGCAATGGGATTCTGCTATCTGAATGGCGGTTTGAATCCGTCCGCACAGGCTGCAGCAACCACGGGCGCCGCTGTAGGTGAAGGCCTCAGCACAGAAGTGTTGGTGGCTATTTTGGCCGGCGGTGGTGCTCTTGCCGGCGGTTTGATTTGGGCGCTGTCGGGTGACAATGATAATCCCAGCCCGAGCTAAACGCTGAAATTAATTCGGACGTTCAAAGCGTGCCCTCCGAAAGGAGCGGCACGCTTTTGTTTGAGTAGCCCCTTTCCATCTTCAACGCGCTTGCCTCAGCCTTTGAATAGCTCTAATTCAAATTATTCGCATGCGTCTCGTTACTTGCGGTTGGGCGCCGTCGCAATAGCCATTGGCTGTTGTCTCTTCGCCATGCGTGTGGCGGTAGCCCATGGTGTTTCGCAACTCCTGGGGACGTATTCACTCAAAACAGGCAGTGCAGCAGCCGCAAAAAAGGCCATTCAAATATCACCAAAAGACGCCGACGCTCATGTCGCCAGCGCCGGCACGCTGAGCCTGGCCCATGCTCCTGAACAATCACTTGTCGAACTGGAACAGGCGATCGCGTTGAGGCCGTCAGACTACCGGCTTTGGTCGGAGCTTGGCCTTGTGCGTGATCAAGTCGGAGACACGGCGGGCGCATTGCTCGCTTACGATGAAGCCATTGCGCGCGCGCCGCATTATTCGCAGCCTCGCTGGAACCGCGGGAATGTGTTGTTGAGAAGCAAAGAATACGAGGCAGGTTTTAAGGATCTGAGCCAGGCGGCTCAAAGCAATCCGGAGTTGATTCCCGGTCTGTTAGATCTCGCCTGGGGTTTGTCGCGCGGCGATGTGGCCTTCACTGAACAGTTGGTCGGGCTCCGTGGCGACAAGATGCGAATAGCGTTCGCTGAACTTCTGGTTCGCCAGGGAAGGCCCCAGGAAGCAGTTGCCCAGTTTGTACAGGCCACCGACGTTTCTGATGGTGTGAAGACTCAGTTAATCGACAAGCTGTCGGCGAAAGGCGCTTTCAAGCAAGCGTTCGATATTTGGAAAACCTCACATGGATTTCGAGCTGAAACGGAGCAAGCAGGACCTTCTATTTACGACGGAGGTTTCGAAGGAACCTTGTCGTTTGGTGAACGTGGTTTCGGATGGAGAGTGCCGCGCGACTTGCCGGCGACTTCAATATCGCTCGACTCCAGCCGGCCTCATACTGGATCGAAGAGCTTGAGAATAGATCTAAATGGGATTGCAAACGCGGGCTGGTTGTCGCAGCTGGTGTTGCTCGAACCATCCAGACGTTACAGGATTAATTTCGCCAGCCGCTCGCAGGACATTGTGACGGGAGGACTACCTTTTCTGGTTGTCACGGATGCTTCAGCCGCCGGCAAACAACTGGGACAGTCTCCGCCGCTTGCGAAGGGCACAACTGATTGGCACGTGTACAGTATTGAGTTTACGACTGCCGAGAAAACCAGCGCGATTCAGCTGAGCGTTCAAAGAGAAAACTGCACTACGTCTCCCTGTCCAATCTTCGGATCAATCTCGCTTGATAGTTTTTCTGTGGAGCAATTGCAATGACCGATCTTTTCGACGCGTAGCGTCGAGAGTAGCAGCCTAAAGGCTGAACTCTGAACTGCAAGCGCGCACCGCGGCGCTCTGAAAAAAACAAACTATGATCGAATCCAAGCTGCCAAGACTCAAGTTCACCTCTACTTGAATGAAGAAGGTGGATCGCCTTGGATGGGCGGTGGGCTTTTCCTTAAAGTCTTACGGTGTGCGAATCGGCATTCGCTCAAACGACCCGGCTGTGCTCGATCGGGTCTGCAGACACCTGCCCAGCGAGTGGGAAAATGTTAACTCCGCTGTAGTGGATCGCGTCTACTCAATCCTGATTGGCGGCGGCGGATCCAGGCCGAACGTTCGCCGCCTGAACCTGCTCTATGGCGATCATATGCGGCTGGCGCGCTCGTTTGATTTGGATAGTCTGTTTGAAACGTTTGAGTCTGATCTCCGATTGTTCGTCGCCGAGTTAGCTACGCATCACGTTTTTGTGCATGCCGGGGTCGTGGGATGGAAAGGGCAGGCAATCGTGATTCCCGGACGCAGCTACAGCGGGAAGTCCACGCTGGTGGCGGAACTTGTCCGCGCAGGCGCGACCTATTATTCCGATGAGTATGCTGTTTTGGATTCACGCGGGCGCGTTCATCCCTTCTCAAAGCCACTCGAGCTTCGCGAGGAAGGCGAGTTTACACAAAGAAAGATTACCGTGGCCGAACTTGGTGGTCAGTCCGGAACCAAGCCGCTTCCGGTTGGACTGGTTCTGATGACTAAATTTCGGAGCGGCGCACGCTGGCGTCCGCGTAAGCTGACGCCGGGCAAAGGCGTTTTGGAGATGCTCTTTAATACTGTCTCGGCGCGGCGAAACCCGGAGCGAGCACTAGCAACCTTGCGCGTGGTAGCTTCGCAAGCTGCTTTGCTCAAGGGAGTCAGAGGTAATGCTTCTGATGTTGTTGACGCGTTACTGCGAAGAGTTGAAGGTAAGTGAAAGCGTTAAAGTTCAAGTACAGCCGGGATTGCAGACATATCGGTCTGCATCGACGTTCGTTACCACGCAGGCAGGATGCATGCTCCCAGCTGAAACGTTCGCATGAAATCGCGCGATAGTTCATACAAAGGCAGCCTGCTAGCTGAGCTGCTCTCCGGATCGTGGCGCACCTCAGAGTTTCCGCCACTACGGCTCACTGAGACTGAGCTCGACACCATAACCCCATTGCTCTACAACTCCGGCGCTGCCGCCCTGGCATGGCATCGGCTTAGTAAAACGAGCCTGCGAGACTGCTCCTCAGCCGAACTGCTTCACCAGGCCTATCGCCTGCAATCACTGCAGTCAGACATTCACGAGCAGAAAATCGAAAAAGTGTTTCGGCTGTTACGCGAGGCTCAGCTGGAAGCCGTGCTTGCAAAAGGGTGGGCAACGGCAGGCATCTACAGCACACGAGCGCTTCGGCCTTTCGGTGACATTGACATTTGTGTGCGGCCGGATCAGTTCAAATTAGCTGAAGACGTTTGCAGCGCTCCGGAGGCTGAAGACTGCTGGGTCGATCTACACCAACACTTCTCTGAAATCGAGGACAGATCGTTTGCACAACTGTTCGCACGCTCCACGCTGGTTGGCTTGGGAGCAGAACAGATTCGGATCCTCGGTCTTGAAGATCAGCTGGCACTTTCCGCTATTCATCTTTTGAAACACGGAGCCTGGCGACCACTCTGGCTTTGCGACGTAGGCGTGGCGATTGAATCGTTGCCGGCCACCTTTAGCTGGGACACTTGTCTCGGACAGAACACGACGCGCGCCAGGTGGATCATGTGTGCAATCGGCCTTGCAGAGCAGCTGCTCGGAGCTGACACCAAAGAGCTGCCGGAGAACGTGAATACGCACGTTCCTCCCTGGCTAATCGAGAATGTGCTTAAGCAATGGGAAAAACCATTTGCGATAAACCAGCCTCCGATGAGTCATCCGCTGCCGATGGCAAGCCTGCTGCGGCATCCCTCTCAATTACCTGAGGGACTGCGACAACGATGGCCCAACCCGATCCTGGCGACTATCAGCGTCAACGGCGAATTCAATAATCTGCCGCGACTGCCGTATCAATTGGCAAACTGCCTTTCGCGTGTCGGCCGGCTGTTGTTCCATTCACCGGCGGCATCAGCGGAGCATTGAAGTTTCGTGGGTTTGCGTGAGATTCAAAATCCACCGTGAATTTCTTTCGGGGTCGTATTTTTCGTGTAACTTCGTGTTTAGTTTTCCACGCGCCCAAGCGCACCACGAATGAACACGAAAGGTGACGAAATCACACGAAAGCTCAGTTGAAGTATTGCTTTGGAAGATTCGGCACGCAGAATGAGTACTCCTATCATCTTGAGTTTAGATACGGCTACATTGGGCGGCAGTATCTGGCTCGGAAGTGGAAGCACCGAGTTAGCCGCTCGAACGGGCGATCCGAAGGTTTCCCAGTCAACCAGTTTGTTGCAGGACGTTAAGGATAGTCTGGATCAGGCGGGCCTTGAGCTGTCGGAGGTAGACCTCTTTGCTTGTGCTTCAGGTCCCGGTAGTTTCACGGGACTCAGAATCGGGCTGGCGACTCTAAAGGGATTGGCCGCATCGCTGGAGCGGCCCAGCGTCGGCATACCAACCCTCCGCGCGGTCGCTCATGCCGCTGGACCATCGCGGGCAACAGTTGCACTCCTGCCGGCCGGCCGCGGCGAAGTTTTCGCTCAACTGTTTTCAGTATCCGAAAGCGGCGCAGTGACGGAACTGGATGCTCCGGCCCACTTGTCACCTCCGAAACTACTGGAGCGTTATACCTCGCGGGTTAATCTCAAATGGGCCGGCGCCGGGGCACACTTGCAGCGCGGCCTGCTCGCCGATCACGCGCAAAAACACGGCATCTATTTCGCTTTACAAACCGATGTTGAGGGCGTGGATCAAGATGGTGGCCTCTGGTTACTAGCACCAGAGGAGAACAATCTCGCGCGGCATGTAGCGGCGCTGGCGCTGGAAGTTTTCCAAACCGGCGATATACAATCGCCCCATTCGCTTAGCGCAATCTACGTAAGACCTTCGGACGCAGAATTGAATCAAAAATGTCGTTGACCGAGCAGGCTATTTCCGAAAGGGACCAGGACGTGTCAATCGCCAGGATGACAGAGCACGACTTGCTTGAGGTGGTCGACATCGAGGAAAGCTCCGGCTTGAGCCGCTGGGGCTGGGCCGCATACTATGCGGAACTCCAGGGTAGTAACAAACATTTGATGCTGGTGGCCCGGCTCGGCGAAGGGGAAGATATACCGTTGGGTTCGCGGCTGGCGGGATACATCGTGGCGCGGCTCGGCGCTGACGAGCTTCATATTAACAATGTGGCGGTGCGCGATAGGTATCGCCGGTCCGGCATCGGGCGTGCGCTTTTGGACTTCATTTTGGCTGAAGGCAAACGCTCAGGCGTGTCCAGGGCGTTCCTGGAATTGCGTGCTGGAAACGCGGCGGCACTTGCGCTGTATGAAAGCTGTGGTTTCCGTGTCAACTGCCGGCGCGGCTATTACTTTTCTGTGCCGGTGGATGATGCGCGGGTTATGATCACGGATCTGTCG
>DASZDU010000168.1:0-23964 GCA_035941655.1 Pyrinomonadaceae bacterium
AAAGGTAGATTACCTACGTGTTACTCACCCGTGCGCCACTCTACTTGTCCCCCGAAGGGGACTTTCGCGTTCGACTTGCATGTCTGAGGCACGCCGCCAGCGTTGATTCTGAGCCAGGATCAAACTCTCGTTAGAATTTGTCTCTGGAACATCATCTCGTACTGGTTGTTGTTCAGTATCCGATAATGACTCTTCTGCAGAGTTTTGTACGCGAGCTTTATCGCTCGTCGTCTTGACTCTCAAAGTTCATTGATATGGACACGCTCTATCTAGTTTTCAAACATCAATTCCAAATTGTATTTGGATTGCCTTACAGACGGAATAAATTCGCCCCAAGCAAACGGAGACTTTAAACTATTGAATTTACTCTGTCAAGCCAGCCACTATATTCGCAGAATGTTATTTTTTGCGAACAAAAAGCGCCGCCATCCTCCAGGTATTCCCAGAGAAAAGCGACACCTTTATGTGCCTCTGGATTTCGGTAATGTCAATTCCCTGTCGAAAGGGAAAGGGCATTATAGGGACAATAATGTCCTTGTCAAGCCCTTTTCAAATCTTCACTCACCACCTACTACTTGATCGTGTGAGGCCCCGTATTTTTGGGCAGGTCTAAGATGCAGTGTTAGGTAATCTGGTTGTCGGATTTAGCGCGCTTCGCAAGAGTTAGCAAGCGGAGTTTACTGATCAATTCAGGCAACTCTGGAGGCGAAAACATTGGCACTGTTTGATCGTTGAAATAGCGTTCGAGTGCTTCATCGTTGGGACTGATACGATCGAACTCTGACGAAAAGTAAACTGCCGAAATGCGTGGCAACGCTCGTCTCGCGGTGGTTTTTATTTTGTGGAGATCCGGTCGGACTACCATGATGAAAAAATCCGGCTTCACATGTTCGCTGAAACTGTTGCCCTCGATGAAAACACCTGGAGCCTTCACGAGGTCCAATGCGGCGCGAATCCCATCAGCGACTTGCGCGTCGGTAGCGATTACCCAATGAACGTTTGCTGCGCCGGATTCCCAATAACGACCTGTGTCCTTTTCAGCCACGTCGTTGGAATCTCGCCCCGAACGGATCACCGCTTGATCGCCGAGCAGTTCGCTCACACAACATGCTGATGGGTCTTTGCCACACGAACGGTAATGTCCCCTGGTAGTTTTGATCGCTTCCCATCCAGGAAAAGCGCGCAGCAGATGACACATCAAGGTTGTCTTCCCCACGTCCGACGTGAGTCCGCCCACGCCTACGATCAGCGGACGAGTTGTTGGTTGAGTTAAATACAATGCTTGTTCCCTGATGTTAGGCCGGTCATTTACTTCTTCTTTTTGTCCTTTTCCCTGGAGACACTTGGCGCACTTACTTTCAGAAATCCCCGGCCATCTTTATAGACCCCGTATTGAACGTCGTTTATCTGCCCGCTCTCATCCTGCACTCGAATCGTAAACGTCTTGTTGTCGGGCTTACCTTCGATTCTACAGGGCAGATAGCCTTTCAAGTCAGGACTGCGGTATGCGGTGTAATGCTCCTGGTTGCGCTTGTCGTAACCGAGAACATAAATTCGATCGAAATCGGGTTCACCGACCGTATGTGGTTGATTGGAACTACTCTTTTCGAGAATGACCCAACTTCCCGGCTTGGCTTCTTTGGCAGCGTCTTTACCCTTTGAACTATCACTGTCATTGGACTCATTATCGAGCCTCTGCCAGGCGACAAACTCGCGACCGGTCCGATAAAAAATAATGTCGCTGGGAACCGTCAGTTCAACCTGCTTGCCATAGATCCACCCTGCCGGCGCCGGTGAAATCAGACTTGGCAAACGAACTTTGTACCAAAGCTCATTTGTCTCCTCGGGCTCGTTCCCTTCCTGATTCTCCTTGGTACTGCGAAGATTTCCTGGTTGAGCGCTGCCGGCCTTCGGGGCGACGTCACTCTCAATCGCATCAGACGACTTCGGCTTTGGCACGCGCTTCCAACTCACTATTTCAAATCTCGAACCACTGTCCAACCTCATCATGATATTTTCGTTCCCGCCGCGATCAGGAGTTAGACGGAGATTTGAACTGGCACGAAGCTGGCCGGTAGCTTGCGCGGGAATTCCCTTGTCTTCGTCCGCAAGTTTTTTTGCAGCCTGCAGGACTTCATCCGGCATAACGTTACGCGACTCGATCCATCCTTCAGTACTATCCTCATCGTGTGCTTGCACACGCAGCCATCGCTCTTTTTTGGAATTGTCCGTTGGATCCTGCACGTCCTGGAAGTCAAGAATATCGACACCATCACCACGATTGACTTCCAATAAATCAGCTGCGACCACAGCCGTTGAACTTCTTATCTGGGCTCGGCGCGCAACCACAACGCCGGTGTCGTTTTGTTTCGCGAGTGTTTTGCAACCTTGAGATAAGGCCGCAACCATGACGATCAAAAAGCACTTCGAAATAAGAACCAATCTATTCCTCATAACTGTGGTCCACTCTTAATTAGCCCGGCGTCAATCTGTTTTCTATAAGACAACCGAGCAATGTGCGTTTTGTTTGGATAAGGTCGGGCGCCAAGCTCAGTTGTGGCCGCCGCGGAGTTCACTCTGCTGCAACACAATTCCATATGCCAATTGGGCTCAAGGTTGATCCTGGCACCGTTCCCACATAATAGCGCGCGGACGATTTCAGTCCCGTGGGTTCAGTTAGCACCCAATTATAGTCTCGTTCGCGCTTCTTTGTCCGCTTGCCCTCAGATGAAACAGTTCTGAGTACGCATCGTCGAGCGACGAGTGCAATTCAGCGCTTTCCTGGTGTCCAAACCCACCCCTTAATGGAGCTGGACGCAAACGACAGCGCGAAAAATGTCGAAGAAAATGGGCCTCACTCCCTCGTTTTTTCGCGCCCTTTGTAGATCAGAAAGCTCTTTTGACAGTGATGGTAGCCATCCTTATACTGCTGCTCGGGACTCTAACATAGTACGCAAAGACGTGATCAGAGAACGACCTTTAAATTCAATCATGGCGCACCGCGGTTTTTCTCGCGTGCTCTCCCTGTTGCTGCTCGGTTTCATTGTCTATGGAACGACGGTGGAAGCCGCGCACACTCATGGGATGCTGACAGCGAACAGCGTCACCGGCGCTTCGAATTTCTCAGGCCCGGCCACGGACGTGAAAGAGACGACTAAGCTGCTGGGCTGCGGCGAATGTCTTATCTGTCAGTTACATCAGAATTTTTCGGCAACTCTCATCTCTGTTCCACCGAGCATCGGGCACACCTCTTTCGGCTCTGGCTTCGTCAACTCAACGACGGCGCCGGTTCACTCCCAAACGACCACGCCACGCACCGGCCGCGCTCCACCGCTTTCTTTCTAATCCAATCGCACATTGCCACGCATAAGCTGTAACCGTGCCTGGTGATACAGACTCTGCGACTGATCCGTTTGCACGCGAAATAGCGTCAGCGATCTCAACAGCGCAGGCGTTCATTGAACTTAGAGAGAAAGGCAAAGTCCATGTTCTTTAATAAACAGATTCATCCGCCGGCACTCCGGCTCATTCTCGCTCTCATATTTGTATTCGCGGCTAATTTGATAGCAGCAGCACAAACGGTCGGCAATACACGCGCAACGCTGCAAGGCACGGTAATCTTGGGCGAGAGCGGTAAGCCAATACACAACGTACTGGTCACAATTCTTCAGTTGAAGCGAACCCTCGGCACTGACGAGAATGGCAAGTACCAATTCCAAAACGTGCCGCCCGGCAAATACAGCGTCGTCGCTCATTTGGATCGAGTTCCCGACCAGGTTCAGACCGTCGACGTCATTGGCAATAACACCGTCACTGTGGACTTTCAAATTCAACTTGGTGGTGTTCAGGAGGAAGTGACCATAACCGCTACTGGCGTCGAACAGGCTGCCTCGAGTTCAATCCAATCCGTAGATGTCATTGGTTCAGTCGATTTGGCGAAGAAGAGTCCCATTTCACTCGGCGAATCTCTCGACGGAGAATTGGGAGTTTCCAAACGAAGTTTTGGCCCCGGGACCGCGCGACCCGTCATCAGGGGTTTTGATGGGGATCGCGTACTCATTCTCGCTGATGGTAATCGTATCGGTGGCCTCGGCTTCGAATCGGGCGATCACGCCGAACCCATCGACGTGCTAAATGTGGAACGAATAGAAATCGTTAAGGGGCCAGCCACTTTGCTTTATGGAAGTAATGCGATCGGCGGAGTTGTGAACGCTATTTCGGGTCATGATTCGGCACATAAAGGCGTCAATGCTTATCTCACCGGGGTCGGCGGCACTAATCGCGGCCAGGCTGCCGGCAGCGGCGGGATTGAGTTTGGCACGCAGAGATGGCTCTTTTGGGGCAGCGCCGGCGCGCAGCGGTCGAGCGACTACGACACACCAATCGGCCGTGTCCAAAACTCATATTCCCGCGAACACAACTTCAACGGCGGCATTGGCTTTTATCCAAGTAAAGGCTTTTTCAGCGTCAACTATAATTACGATAAACGGCGCTACGGAATACCCTTCGATCCAAATGAAGTCGATCCTGAAATCGTCTTTCTGAATCCGCGTCGTCACAGCATTGAATTCAAGGGAGGGTTTCGAGAAAGCACATCGTTTGTGACGGCCGGCACTTTCTCATTTCAGTACAACGACTATACCCACGCTGAAACTGATGCCATCACTGGCGAAATAGGCACGCAATTCAAGAACAAGTCTTTCCTATATCAGGGTGTGTTTGATCAGAAAAAGATCGGCAAGCTGTCAGGCCGTTTCGGAGTTTGGGGACTTCACCGGGATTTTGAAGCAACCGGCGATGAGGCGCTTGCGCCCCCGACAAAGCAAAACGCCTTTGCTGTATTTGGTCTGGAAACTTTGGATTTCGAAAAGGCTTCGCTTCAGTTTGGTGCGAGATTGGAAAATAATCGGTACACACCAGAAACCACCGTCGCACGAGGCACGCTTCCCGACCGAAGCTTTACCGGCTTCTCAGGCGCCATCGGCATTCGAGTGCCAACCTGGACCGGCGGCGCCCTGGTCGCGAACTATTCACACTCATATCGCGCGCCTTCGCTTGAAGAACTTTACAACGAAGGCCCACACCCGGGTAATCTTGCGTTCGAGATTGGCGATCCGAATCTGACGCGGGAACTAGGGAACGGCCTGGATTTCGGTGTTCGTCATTCGTCCAAGCGCGTGCGGTTCGAAGCGAATGGTTTCTATTACCACATCAAAGGCTTCGTCTTTCTGGCCCCGACGGGAAATATCGTCGATGATTTGACCGAAGCGGAATATCTTCAAGCAACCAGTCGATATACTGGAACTGAGGCTCGCTTTGATGTCGGCGTCCATCCCAACATCTGGCTTAACCTGGGTGCTGATTATGTAAACGCAGAGCTGACTGACGGTACGCCTTTGCCTCGTATCCCTCCTTTGCGCGCCCGCGCCGGTTTGGAATTGAGATACAAAGGCTTGTTGCTTAATCCGGAAGTTGTGATGGCGAAGGATCAGAATCGCCTATTCCCGACGGAAACCAGAACTGCCGGCTATGCAGTGTTCGGAGTCTCTGGGTCTTACTTGATTGCGCGTCAACATCAGGCGCATATCATTTCCTTCAACGCTTTCAATCTGGGCGATCGGCTGTATCGTAACCATCTTTCGTTCATTAAGGAGTTCGCTCCTGAGATGGGGCGAGGGTTGCGGGTCACCTACACCATGAGGTTTTTCTAGAGTTTTGTTCGCGGGGCAGTAGCCCGACCGTTAGGGAGGGCTCCTCAATTTCGCCTAAATCCGAGCCTTCCCTGACGGTCGGGCTACTGCCCCGTTAGCATCACAACTTAGGGGACTACCACGCAGCCCTTGCATTGACAGTTTGCCGGAGCAATTTTAGAATACAGCACGTTCTTCGTCCCTTTTGTCTCCCTAATCCTGAGGGATTTGTTATGAGTTTAGTCAAGATCATCGTAATCACCGTGATTGTGATTCTGAGCATTCTGCTTTTCGGCCGGTTCTTTAGCTAGACCGACCGGCTGCATGCTGCCTGCCCTACAGTCTAAGACCATCCCTTCAACTCTAAGTGCGGTCTTCTTGCGTGTCTCTGCGCAGCTGTTGTTTGCTATCGCTTGCGTCTTCGTGTCGCTGCCGGTGCAAGCGCAGGAACCAACAGGCGAAGATGAAGTTCTGACAGTCAACACTGATCTGCTTGTTTTCCCCATTCGCGTGCGGGACAAACGCGGCGCCGGTCAACTCACCGAGCGCGAGCTGCTATTAAAAGACGACGATAAGGTCACTTCCGGACTATATCTTTACCCAGGCGCCGATCGCGTTGCGCTGGTCTTTGCGCTGGATGAATCAGGTAGCCTGCGCGAAATAATTTCGCAGCAACGGGAAGCCGCATTGGGATTGTTTAGCAGGTTCGGCAGCCGCTCGCGCGTAGCCGTCATTCGTTTCGCGCAGAGGCCGTTATTAGTAACGTCCTTTGGGAGAGACACGACGAATGCCAGCGAGGCGTTTAATTTTAGAGTTAGAGCAAATCAGCGTACCGCAATATTTGACGCTGCCGCCGTTGCCGTCGCTGCATTTGATCCGCTACCTCGAGTTCGTTCGGAACGCCGGATTGTCATCTTGATCAGCGACGGGCTCGACAACGCCAGCACCGTTAAAGCTAACGCCATCATCAACGCCGCACTGCAAAAACAAATTTCTTTCTATGTGATTCACTTGCCGCTCTTCCAACCGCGCGACGGTCGCCTGGCGGTGCGTCCAGCGGCAAAGGGCTTTCGCGAGCTTGCCGAGAAAACTGGAGGAAAGTATTTCCTTGTTGGCAACGTGAGCGCCGCGCTGACGCCGTCAGAGAGTCGAGCCAGCAACGACCTAACTGGAATCTTCCAGGCAATTGAAGACGATTTGCGCAGCCAATATCTGTTGGGTTTCTACGCGGGCGAAGGCGCGCGTGATGGACGCAGTCATCGCTTCAGAGTAAGCATGCCGGCCGGCGTCGAATATCAAGTTGAAGCGCAAGGCTATTCGCGGACACATGAGTTTTCCGTCAACATGATGCGGCGCGAACAGAAGGTCATTAAGTGATGCAAGAATTCAGTTATTAAGTGCCTGCAGCGCTTGCGTGCGTTCGCTTGATTCGATAAACAGTATGTTTCTTAATCTGTCAATATCTTGATTTGCTTTCCTTGTGTATTCGATATTCTCTGTGCAACCTCCGTGCTCTCTGTGTCTCTGTGGTGGACTACTAAGCAAAATCATTCACCACAGCGGCACGGGAGAGCACGGAGGTTAAGGACTGCATCCGAAAAACTTCGATCTCTGTTCTAACAAATAATATGAGCGAGAACCAGGAACTCGGCCTGCGAAAAATACATCGAGCTCTGATTAGCGTGTCAGACAAGAACGGCATCGTTGACTTCGCGCGGGAGTTAAAGAGCTTTGGCGTTGAAATCATTAGTACCGGAGGCACTGCGAAAGTCCTGCGGGATGAGGGAATCGATGTCGTCGAAGTCTCTGACGTGACTGGATTCCCGGAAATGATGGACGGCCGCGTCAAGACGCTTCATCCAAAAATCCACGGTGGGTTGCTGGCAGTACGTGACAACTCAGCACACGTCACAGCGATGGAAAAGAATGGAATCGCACCGATCGATATGGTGGTGATAAATCTCTATCCGTTCGAACAAACAGTGGAACGTGACGATGTGACCACTGAAGAAGCTATTGAACAGATCGATATTGGCGGACCAGCTCTTATTCGGTCGGCAGCAAAAAATTATAGAGATGTAGCCGTAGTCACCTCACCCGAGATCTATCGGCAAATCCGAACCGAGTTAATTGTCGACGACGGAGCCTTGACTCTCGCAACGCGCGAGCAATTAGCCCGGCTGGCTTTTATGCGGACGGCAATTTACGATTCCGCGATCTTTCCCTACTTGGCCGCCCATCTTGAAGGCGCTACAAACTCCAAAGTGTTTCCGCCCATTCCTGAACTGCTTGCGCCCATGCAGACGTATATGAATCTTTTCTCGTCCGCAATGAAAGCGATGACAGGCGAACAATTCCCCGCAGCCGTTGACGAACAATTCGAAGATCACTGCCGGCTTTCTCTCGATAAACTTACTGATCTTCGTTACGGCGAGAACCCACATCAGTCGGCGGCGCTTTATGAGGATAGTGGAAACAACGCTCAGGGTGTTGCAAACTCCGAACTACTCTCCGGCAAGGAGATGTCTTTCAATAACTATGTTGATGCCGACGCCGCCTGGCAACTGGTCTGTGATTTTGACGAGCTCGCTTGTGCCATCATCAAACACACAAACCCGGCGGGAACAGCACTGGGCGCGAACACTGAAGAAGCCTACCGCAAAGCGCTCGCGTGCGATCCGGTTTCAGCGTTCGGCGGTATCGTTGCCTTCAACGCACCCATTGATGAGGCTGCGGCACGCGCAGTAACGGAAATCTTTGTGGAAGTAATAATCGCGCCGGATTACGATACTGCGGCGCTCGAAGTTTTAAAGAAGAAGAAGAATCTGCGAGTGCTGCGCGCGGGCGAGCCGCAAACAATTGAGGGAGTGGACTACAAACAAATATCCGGCGGCATGTTGATGCAAACACGCGACACGCAGAAACTAAAGCGAGAAGATCTGAAGGTCGTTTCCAGTCGTGCTCCCTCGGAGAAAGAGATTGAAGATCTGCTGTTCGCGTGGACAGTTTGTAAGCACACAAAATCAAATGCGATTGTTTACGCGCGCGACAGCCAAACGGTGGGTGTGGGTGCGGGTCAGATGTCGCGAGTTGACTCAGTGAAGATCGGCGCCATGCGCGCGCAATTGCCGCTTCCAGGTTCGGTGCTGGCTTCCGACGCCTTCTTCCCATTTCGCGACGGTATCGATGAAGCGGCGAAGCATGGCATTACGGCTGTCATCCAACCCGGCGGCTCCATGCGGGACGCGGAAGTGATTGCTGCTGCCGATGAGCACGACGTTGCAATGGTCTTTACTGGAATCCGGCATTTCAAACATTAGCTCGGAGCGCAGGCATACGGCAGGCAGGATGCCTGCGCTCCCAGCATTACCAGCTTCTTTACTCGCGCGCCGTGCGGAAGTGGTCCTGGAGACGTTAAGATGAAAACTGTAATAATGTTATTGCTGGTTTGCTTGCTGGCTAACCCCTCTAGTGGACAAAAAGGGGGGAAATCCGAGCCCTGTGCTCACGTATCCAGTCAGTCAGAGATGACTATGTGCTGGATGAAAGAACACAAGGCCGCGGACACAAAATTGAATCAGGTCTATCGCCAGTTGGTCTCAATGTTAGCCGACGAAGAAAAGTTGGAACTAAAAAAAGCGCAAACGGCCTGGCTCAACTATCGGGATGCGAACTGTGAGTTTGCGGCCAATCAATACAAGGGCGGCAGCATGCGTCCAATGATTTACGCAATTTGCCTGGCGGAGATGACGGAAAATCGGACCACCGAATTGAGAAGTCAGATCACAGATCGAAACCTTTGAGCTAATATGCTGCAAAACAAATTCGGAATCATTTTCGGAGTTGCCAACAAACGCTCAATCGCCTGGGCCACAGCGCAGGTGCTCCATGAAGCAGGCGCGCGTCTGGCCTTCACCTACCAGGGCGAGCGGCTGAAGGAGAACGTCGAAAGCCTGACGAACGAAGTAATGCCCGGTTCACTGCTTCTGCCCTGCGACGTCACCAAACAGGAAGAAGTTGATGAGACGTTCAAACGCGTGGCGCAGGAGTTTGGGCGTCTCGATTTTCTAATTCACAGCATCGCCTATGCCCCTCGCGAAGCGTTGGCTGGCGAGTTTGTTGATACCAGCCGCGAGGCGTTTCTTACGGCGCTTGAGATTAGCGCCTATTCGCTGCCGCAACTAGCGCGCGCGGCGATGCCCTTGATGACCGAAGGCGGCAGCATTGTGTGCATGAGCTATTACGGCGCTGAAAAGGTTGTGGCCGGCTACAACGTGATGGGGGTAGCGAAGGCGGCGCTCGAAACCAGCACGCGTTATCTCGCAAACGACCTTGGACCGCGCAACATTCGAGTGAACGCCATCAGTGCCGGCCCCATTCAAACGCTCTCTGCTCGCGGGGTTGCAGACTTTGGATCGATGCTGAAGCACGCCGCTGAGAAAGCGCCGCTTCGCCGCAACGTAGATCCTCGCGAAGTCGGCAACACCGCACTGTTTCTTTGCAGCCCAATGGCCTCGGCAATTACCGGCGAAGTGATCTACGTCGATTGCGGCTACAACATCATGGGGATTTGAGGTGTCCGACAAACTTAAGTTTGCTGTTCGCTGCCCAACCACTCAGTCAAGATAAATTGCACAATCCACGACAAACTAAAGTTTGTCGGACATTTAAAAGATGGCAGATTCAAAAGAGCCTGACGAACATTTGCCCGGTACCACGCAGGACGAACAACTTCTCGAGAGTCCGGGACCAGATGAGTTTACGCACACCGACACCTGGCGTGTGTTTCGGATCATGGGTGAGTTTGTTGAAGGGTTCGATGAGCTTGCGACGCTAACGCGCGGGGTCTCAATTTTCGGATCCGCGCGCACACGCACCGACGATCCTTATTACAAAGCAGCCGAGGAAACCGCAGCTCAGCTTGCTCGCGTCGGCTTTGCAGTTATCACCGGCGGCGGGCCAGGTGTTATGGAGGCAGCCAACAAAGGCGCCTTCGAAGCGGGCGGGCTTTCCATCGGCTGCAATATCGAGCTACCTTTCGAGCAAAATTCCAATCCTTATCTAACGCGCGGATTGAAGTTCAAATACTTTTTCGTACGCAAGATGATGTTCGTTAAATACAGTCTGGGATTCATCATTTTCCCCGGCGGTTTTGGAACGCTGGATGAACTCTTCGAAGCGCTGACTCTTATACAGACCAAGAAAATTCGTAACTTTCCGGTGGTGCTTTTTGGATCTGCGTACTGGCAGGGACTACTGGATTGGATCAGGGACTGGGCTTTGAAGGAGGGCAAGGTTACCGATGAGGATCTGAGGCGGCTTCATGTGACGGATTCATGCGCGGAAGTCGTGAAAATCATCGTCGATAGCCAAAGCTCTCTGCCCGTCGAAAACCTTCTGATCTCAGAGATTGCGGATCCATATCCGGAGGACGAGCAGCGTTAGCTCGCCGTTTCATTGGGATCGGTGGTGCTCGCGCTCAACCATTTGAGATAAGGAGCTGAGCCTGCGGTTAGAGGAACGGCCACAATCTCGGGGATCTCGTAACTGTGAAGCGCGCGAACTGCTATCTCCAGGTCGGCAAACTTGGAGTTTAACGTCTTGGCGATCAACAGCACCTCGGGCTGGCGTTCAACCTCCCCCTCCCAGCGATACACGGATTCCATCTCGGGCAGAATTTGAACACAAGCGGCCAGACGCTTGTTAACCAACATTTCAGCTAACTGATCCGCTTCTTCCCTGCTTGCCGCCGTCATGAAAACTACGATTGCGTCCCTGTCGATTGGCATGGTTTAGCGAGTAAGTGTCAATTCCAAATCTATCCTGCGGATTAACGCGAGGGCTCTTCTGCTTCCTCGACGCCGCCCGTCAGAGGTGTCGTGTCGTCACCAAAGAAGGAGGCATAGATTTCCTGCGCCCGATCAAAATCGCGTTCATCTACCAGAATCGTGGCGCCGGGGGAGGTAGCGGAGAGCAGAGGCGAAAACGCATCAGCGCCGCCCGACTGAACCGCGGAGCGAATACCATTCTGCGACAAGATGTCGTTGACCATTTCGGCTTCGGCGGGTGACCCAAGATGGTGAAGGGGGACAAACTTCGCCTCGCTGGTATCGTGAGTTGACGTTTCCGCCGTCAGTCGTTTGACCAACTCCGACCCGTCGTCAGGACATTTCGTAATGCCGGCTTCGTACTCTGATTCGCAAACAGGACAGAACATAGGACCTCCGTGACAAGTGACAAGTGACAAGTGACAAGTGAAAAGTGACAAGTGACAAGTGAAAAGTAAGATAACCCTCTAGTTCTTACTTGTCACTTTTCACCTTTCACTTTTCACTGCTTTTGGAATGGTATTTCCTCAAAGTTGGTCATTTGTTTGAAAGCCCGAAAGCGTTCGTTAATCTCATCATGAGTAAGCTTCTCCACGCGCGCCGTGCCAAACTCCTCCACGTTAAATGACGCCATCACCGACCCAAAAATCATGGCGCGCCTCATGGCCGCTTCGTCCAGCTTTTCCTGACTCGAAAGATAACCCATAAGGCCGCCGGCAAAAGTATCGCCGGCGCCGGTGGGATCAAACACTGACTCCAGCGGGTACGCAGGAATCGCAAAATAGGTTTTGTCTGTGAAGAGCGCGGCCCCGTATTCGCCACGCTTGACGATCAAAGCCTTGGGACCCCAGGAAAGTATCGTTCTCGCGGCCTTAATCAGATTAGGAATCGCCGTCAGTTGTCGTGCCTCGGCGTCATTGATGATCACCAGGTCCACACCTTTGATGGTTTGCAGCAGAGACTCGCGCGCAGTATCGATCCAAAGATTCATGGTATCGAGAGCCACCAATTCAGCGTTGGGAACTTGTTCACGCACGCCGCGCTGAAGGTCCGGTTGAATGTTTCCGAGGAAAACCAACCGTGAGTTTTTCGACGCTTCTGACAATTTGGGCTGGAAGTCAGCAAAGACATTCAGATGTGTATCAAGCGTATGCGCGACGTTCAGGTCATAGTCATAACGGCCAAACCATCGGAACGTCTTGCCGTCGGCGATATGTTCGAGATCTGAGGTGTCAATGCCGTGAGCGTCAAATACTTTCCCGTCAGTCTTGTCGAAGTCTCCGCCAACTACACCGACGATGCGCACGTCAGTAAAGTAACTGGCCGAGATCGAAAAATGAGAGGCTGACCCTCCCAACATTTTCTCACATTTACCAAAGGGCGTTTCGACCGCGTCGAACGCAACTGAACCGACTACAAGTAGCGACATATCTTAGTTCGAGTTTGGGGTTTCGAGTCTTGCAATGGCAAATGAAAAATTTGAAATGAAAAATGGAAAATCTATTCGTGTTTCACTGCTTACCGCTTACTTCTTATTGCGGCGGCTTGGCGGCCTGCGGTTGAATTGGCCCGCCCAGCGCGGTAAGGTGCGCTTCGGCCTGCTGGTGAAAAGCACTGTTCGGATAGCCGGAGATCAGCCGGGAAAAATAGACGCGCGCATCTTCACGCAGTTCATCCGGCGTTTTGCGTTTCACTTCCTGCTTCTCTTTTGCCAGCATATCGTTAGGCATCACGACCTTGGTTTTTTGCTTGCCACCGGTTTCTGCAAGTTTCAGACTGCTTTCGCCCGCAATGTAAAGTACTTCGTCCATTTTGGAAAAAGTTGGATTTCCGGCGTCTATTTCTTCACAACGATTAAGCGCCGCGAGGTATGCTTTTTTTAGCTTGAAGTAATGGCGCGCGACCTCAAGGTTGTGTAGAGAGTCCTTCTCGAGTTCGGCATCTCGAATCGTGGCCGGATCCGGACCGGTCTTCGCCCTCCCCTGTCCAAACACTGGAGCGGAGGCACACAGCCCGGCGAATAAAACAATTAGGACGGCAAAACTTTTTTTCATAAATCCCTTCCAGTCTGATCCAGTTTGATGTCCGATAAGCTTTAGCTTGTCGACCCTGGAGTCTATGCAACGCTCGACAAACTAAAGTTTGTCGGACACTTGCAGCGATCCCTTGTCCTCAAACCCTTGGATGCGAAATTTCCTCAGGAGAGCGCGTACTTCCCGACAATTGCGGCAAGTTTTTTTCGCGTCGCCTCGGGCCACAAGTGCGGCGCCGTGAAAATAGCGTTCTTCAGCGCTGAACCGCATTTGCAATCACGCTCCTGACCGCTCAGGCTGCTTACGGCCGCCTTCATGATCAGTTGAGCATTGCGAACGTTTTTATTCAAATACGCAATGACCGAGTCCGCTGTGACTGCATCATGGCCGGGATGCCAACAATCATAATCTGTAACCAGCGCGAGCGTGGCGTAGCAAATCTCTGCTTCGCGTGCCAGTTTCGCTTCCTGCAGATTGGTCATGCCGATAACGCCCATGCCCCAGCTTCGGTACACTTCCGACTCCGCCCTGGTTGAAAATGCCGGGCCTTCCATACACACATAGGTGACGCGCCGGTGCGTCTTAACATCCGTGACCTTGCAAGCGTCTTCAAGCACGTTGCCCAATTGGTCGCAGACGGGGTGCGCGAACGTCACATGCGCGACGATGCCTTCGCCAAAAAAGGTGGACTCGTGCGCGCGGGCTCGCGTCCGATCAAAAAACTGATCGGGGATAACCATATCAAGCGGTGCATACTCTTCTTGCAGCGATCCAACCGCCGAGGCCGACAGGATGCGCTCAACACCGAGCATTTTCAGCGCATAGATGTTGGCGCGGAACGGAACTTCGGTGGGCGTAAAAAGGTGGCCGCGGCCGTGACGCGGTAGAAATGCAACTCGCTCATTTTCAAGCGTACCGACGATAAGCGCATCAGAGGGCGAACCAAAGGGCGTATCGATCTGGATTTCCTCGACATCTTCAAGCTCCGGCATCTGATACAGACCACTGCCGCCGATGATTCCGATTTTTGCTATTTCCATTTTAGGCTATCGAAAGGTCGCGTTAGTTTGGAATTGCGGCGCACGAACAGCCCGCAGCTTCCCGTTGTCTTCAATTACATTGCATAGCGGCTCATCCGGATCGTGATAGAAGACGCACCACCAACTCTCGCGCGCCGCTTGCGGCAAAAGTTTCTTTTTCACTTCCAGCGTTTCCACCGGATAAAGATCGTAGCCCATGATCCAGGCAAACGGCACGTGGGCTCGCATCGGCACCAAATCAGCGAAACCAAATAACGTCTGCCCTTCCTTGTCCAGGCGCCAGCACTGCATCGAGCGGTTATGGCCGGCATACGTTTGCATTCGCAGACCGCTAACCACCTCGTAGTCTGCGTTCTTCCCTTCTAACTGACCACTCGCAACCAAAGGCCGCCAGTTGTCAGGCAGGTAACTCGCGCGATCGCGTTCGCTTGGCCTTTCAGCGTGTTCCAGTTCGTCCCTGGAAACGAAATACCTGGCATTTGCAAAAGCCGGCCCCGCCAGACCCTTTCCGTCCAGCATAGTGTTGCCGCCTGCATGATCGAAGTGGAGGTGGGTATTGATGACGATGGTTATACTCTCGGGTCCGACGCCTGTTATCGACCGCAACGATTCAGCGAGCCCCCGCTGTCGCCTGATACCAAACATCTCGGTGTGTTTCGCGGACCACTTTTCCCCTATTCCCGTTTCAATCAGAATCCGTTCCTTACCCGTATCGATGAACACGCAATTCATGTTCATTCTGATGCGGTTTTCCTCATCAGGAGGACAGACCTTCGACCAAAGAGCGCGGGGCACTACTCCAAACATCGCGCCGCCATCGAGGCGAAATTCGGTGTCGGGGATTATCTCTACGCGGTAATCACCAAACTGCATTTCGCTTCGTCACCCGCCGCTGCATCATTTCGTCTTCGGTTTGGCGGCGCTCTTTTTTGGCGTTTCTGACTTGGGCGCCGGAGGTTTCTCCACGGGTTCTACCGGCTGTGGCTCTCCCGATTGGCCGGGTGCGAACCCAGGCGGCAGACCCTGTTGCGGTTGTTGTTCAGGCATCTTCACTTGATAGTTTTCGGCTACAGTGACATGCGAACGCTTGACGATGTCGTCGAGCACCTTCTTCTGCTTCTCCTGTTCGACCGCGGCTCGCGCCTTATCGCGTCCGCTTTGTGGCGGACCAAACGGGTTGGCGCCCTCGCCGCCGCTCTCGCTAATGAGAATGTGGCGCGCGTGAACCTTCTCTTCGTCTTTGCCGTCTTTCTTCTCAGTTTTGCGCTCGTCAACTTTAATAATGTGATAGCCAAACTGCGTTTCAACCAGGTCACTAATCTCACCCGGCTTCAAAGCAAAGGCCGCCTGCTCAAACGCCGGAACCATTTGACCGCGACCAAACCAGCCTAAGTCGCCGCCTTTGTCTTTACTGCCGTCGCTGGAAAACTCTTTTGCGAGCTTCGCAAAATCTTCTCCGGCCTTGACTCGTTTCAACACTTCCTCTGCTTTGGCGCGGTTCTGCTTGGCATCCAATTCCGGATGTTGCTTCAGATAATCGTCAATCTCTTTATCGGTGGCGGTCATCTGGTCTTTCAATTGTTCCTGCGCATAGTTCTGTGCCAGGATGCGGGCCTGCTCAAGCTTCACCTGTAAATCGACGGAGCGCTTCTTATCAACTCCGGCGGCGATTCCGCGTTGTTCGCCAATCATCATCTCGCCGAGTTGATGCTTCACCTGCTTAAGTTGTTCTTCGGGAATCTCCTGCCCGCCTGCCAGCTGGGGATTCTTCGCTTTGGCGTCGGCTATGAACTGATCAAACGTTTTCTGATTAACTGGTTGCTTAAAAAAGTCTTCAATTTCCTGATCGGAAATATTAGGCGGCGCGCCGGGGGTCGTTCCCTGATTCTTGAAATAGTTTTGGGCGATGACAACAGTCCGGATCAACTCAAGTTGTCGCTTCACCTCCGGTTTATTGCCGATGCCTTTGGCCCTTGCTTCTTCCGCAACCGCGAGCAGTTTGTGCAAATCTTCAGCAAAACTCTTTCGTGTCTCGGCGTCTGTTGCCAGACGCGAGCGAAACTGCGGCGGCTGGTCCTCAGCAATCAGCGCCATGTCTTCTGCGGAAAGATTGACTAGCTCCGAACGTCTTGCCTTCACTTGCCAGAAAATCAATCCTCCGGCAAACACCACGGCTATGGCGGCCGCAATCCATGCTTTATTAATTGAACTCAAAACAATTATCCTTTCTTAAAAACGAACTTAATCGTGCTGCACTAATTCCAGTAACACGCCATTAGCCGAAGCCGGGTGGACAAATGCTACCAAACATCCGCCCGCGCCTGTGCGCGGCGTCTCGTCAATAAGTCGCGTGCCCTTTTCCTTCAGAGCGGTCAGCGAAGCTTGAATATCGTGGACGCTGACAGCAATGTGATGAATGCCGGGGCCACGCTTAGCCAAAAATTTTCCCACCGGCGAATTATTGCTCAGCGGTTCCAGCAACTCTACGTGCGTCTCACCGACGGGAAGCATCGCTATGCGAACACCTTGCTCAGTTACCTCTTCTGTGAAATCCACCTGCAACCCGAGCGCGTCTCGCCAAAGCCCGAGGGCATCCTCAAGCTTATGAGTCGCAATTCCGATGTGGTCGATCTTCATAATCAGTGGCCAGTGGTCAGTGGTCAGTCGAGTAAATTACATCTCGTTTCCGTAGCGTCGTGGCTGCGTAAAATGGCAAATGAAAAATGATAAATGATATATGGAAAGTCTTCCCTTTCTTGGGACATTCACCAAAGTCAACGCCTCTCTCCAATTAATTCTTCTACCGCAGAATAAGGATCTCTTTGCCGACTGGCAACTTCCCCCGCAAGCCGGTTGAGTTTTTCTGATGCCGAATCCGACTCCAGCGTTTGTGCTACCAGTCGTTCACGGAGCAACTCCAGAATGCGCCAGCGGGCTATTGCCGTGCGCCTGCCGTAACCGGAGTCCGTCTGCAGATGGAACTCTCGATATTTCTCGATCGCTGCCGCCAGGTCCTGAATGCCCTTGCTTTCGGTGGCGACTGTCTTAACAATTGGCGGCTCCCAGGCATCGTCGCGCGCCGCCAGAGACAGCAGCGCCTCCAACTCTTTTTCGGTGGTATTCACACCTTCGCGATCTGCCTTATTGATCACGAAGACATCGCCAATCTCCATGATACCGGCCTTGATGGCCTGGATATCATCGCCCATTCCGGGAACCAATACGACCACAGAAACGTCCGCAGCCTTGACCACTTCCACCTCGTCCTGACCGACGCCGACAGTCTCGATTATAATCTTCGCATAACCGGCAGCATCCAGTATCGAAACCGCGTCAACAGTCGACCGCGCCAAACCGCCAAGATTACCACGCGTAGCCATCGAACGAATGAAGACGCCGCTATCAAGTCCCAACGTCTGCATGCGAATGCGATCGCCGAGAATCGCGCCTCCCGAAAAAGGACTGGAGGGATCGACAGCAACAATCCCGACGCGCTCTCCCGACCGGCGGTAATGCAGAGCAAGCTTGTCCACCAGTGAAGACTTGCCAGCTCCGGGCGCACCGGTAATTCCAATTACCAAGCCACGGCCGGTCATGGGAAAGATGCTCTTCATTAACTGTGAGGCATCCTTCGCAACATCTTCAACCTTGGAAATAGCGCGAGCTACGGCACGCGTGTCACCCGCCGCGATTCGATCGACTAGTGACGAGTTGTTGTTTGACTGACTCAATGCTAAATGGCCTGCTCCAGGATTTCTCGAGCAATTATTAGTCTCTGGATCTCGGAAGTTCCCTCGCCGATGGTGCAGAGTTTCGAATCGCGCCAGTATTTTTCCGGCGGATAATCTTTGGTGTAGCCGTAGCCGCCATGAACCTGGATAGCTTCCTCACAGACGTTCACGCTAACTTCAGAGGCAAACAACTTCGCCATCGATGATTCTTTAGTAACTTTCCTGCCGGAGTCCTTCAGCCACGCGGCCCGATACATCAACAATCGCGCGGCATCAATTTGCGTTGCCATGTTTGCCAACTTGAATTGAATTGCCTGAAACTCGGAAATCGGTTTGCCAAACTGCTGGCGTTCCTGCGAATAACGCAGGGCCGATTCGTATGCACCCTGAGCAATGCCGACCGCCAACGCGGCGATCGAGATTCGTCCGCCATCGAGAATCTGCATTGCATTTACAAAACCCATGCCCTCTTCACCGAGACGATTTTCATCAGGCACAAAGCAGTCTTCAAACACGACACTGGCGGTTTCTGAAGCGCGCAGTCCAAGCTTGTTTTCCTTCTTCGACGGCGAAAAGCCCGCCATTCCCTTCTCGAAGATAAAAGCCGAAATTCCCTTGCTTCTTCGGGCCCGGTCGGTCACAGCAACGGCCACGCACGTGTCAGCATGAATCGCGTGAGTGATGAAGTTTTTCGAACCATTAACTATCCAGCCGCCATCTTGTTTTACTGCGGTTGAGCGCGTTCCGGAGGCATCGGATCCTGCGCTCGGCTCAGTCAAACCCCAGGCGCCTAAATGTTTTCCGCTGGCGAGTGGGACAAGATATTTCTGTTTCTGCGCCTCGGTCCCGAACTCATAAATGTGATTCGAGCAGAGCGAGTTATGCGCCGCCACCGAAATCCCGACCGAGCCATCAACTCGCGAAAGTTCTTCGATGATGGTGGCGTATTCAACATAACCCAGGCCCGCGCCGCCATACTCTTCGGGAAAAAGAACCCCGGTCAATCCTAACGCGGCGAGTTTTGGCTGCAACTCAATCGGAAAATGTTGCGCTTCATCCCATTCCATCACGTGCGGCGCGATTTCAGCTTCCGCAAATTCGCGCACGCTTTGTTTGACCTGTTGCTGTTCTTCGGTTAATTCAAATTCCATTCTGTTTCCCGTCGACCGCACATGACAAAGGCATCCCGCCTGTCAGATCTGACAGGCCGGATGCCTGTCCAAACAACAATTCATCAAAACGCAATATGGCGTATTCTACCTCATCGGCGCGACGAACCGTGACTGGCCGATCGATGCCATTTGCCTGCAGTTCAGAGTTCAGCCTTTAAGCTGCGATTGTGATCCTTGAAACACAAGCTAAAGCTTGAACTCTAAACTACATGCGTCCTGGCCCGGGCTTCCGGTCTTCGTTTGTTAAGCGGTCGCTGCTGCATGAGATGTTTGACTTCGTCGGGCGACAGCTTGCGCCAATGCTTGGGCTTCAGAGCGTCATCTCGTAACGAACCAATCTGCGAACGACGCAACTTGATCACAGAGTGTCCAATTAGATCGAACATGCGACGAATCTGCTGGTTCTTCCCCTCATGAAGAACGATTTCGTACCACGAGTTGTGCTCTGTTTCGCCAACTCTTCGAATTTTCGCCGGAGCTGTGCGCGTGCCATCCTCAAGCGTAACTCCACGCCGCAAACGTTCAATTGCCTTCTCTTCGGGAAGGCCCTTCACCTTCGCCTCATAAATCTTTTCAACCTTATTGCGCGCGGCGGTAATGAAGTTTGTGAAATCGCCGTCATTCGTTAACAACAACAAGCCTTCAGTGTTGAAGTCGAGGCGACCAACGGGATAGAGCCTGCCAAGGGAGGCGGGCAGCAGTTCTACGATTGTAGGCCGTCCTTCAGGATCGCTAACGCTGGAGAGATAACCCTTCGGCTTATTGAGCAACACATAAACCTTTTCGCGTCGGGCAATCGAGAGATTAATCAGCTTGCCGCGAACTTTTATGTGATCGATCTCGGGATCGGCTTTAGTTCCCAGCTCGGTCACCACCTTGCCGTTGACCGTGACCATGCCGGCAGTGATCAATTCTTCAGCGTGTCGACGCGACGCGATGCCAGCGGCGGCGATTAGTTTTTGTAGGCGCTCCTGCATTGTTAACGATTCGCAACGTGGACGTTGCCAAGAAGAAAGCATTTACCATTTTTCATTTCTCATTTCTCATTTTCCATTGAGGAAATCGTCGTTCGGTATCGGGCGCTTCCCCTTGTTCGGCGATGACAAATGAAAAATGAAAAGTGAGAAATGGAAAATTCTTTTTCTGCTTGTTGCCTTCTAGCCCTCGCCTCCTCCCGACAAATCTTGAAAGTCTTCCATACTCGGCAACTCGCCCAGATCTTTCAAACCGAACTGCAGCAGGAACTCTTTCGACGTGCCATACATCATGGGACGACCGACCGTCTCCTTCCGCCCCTTGGCGACAATCAGTTTCTTATCCAATAAGGTTTTGATTGACGAAGGCGACTGCACGCCGCGTATCTCGAGTATCTCAGGCACGGTTACCGGTTGCTTGTACGCAATCACCGCCAGCGTCTCCAGCGAAGCGATCGACAATTTCGCGCTCGGCCGTGATTTCAAATACGCACGTACATGTTCGTGGTATTCAGGTCGGGTAGCGAATTGCCAACCGCCAGCCACCTCGCGTAGTTGCAAACCGCCGTTTCGGCCATTGAATTCGTTTGCCAATTCCGCGAGCGCAGTTTCAATAACCGTGCGGTCCTCACGAAGCAGATCTGCAATTACTTTCGTAGTCAGCGGATCTTCTGAAACGAAGATCAGCGCCTCGATTATGGCAATGCGTTCCGCCTCATTTTGAACGGCATATGTTCCCGCCTCTTCCGAGTCGGTTATTTCGTCGGCCGGCGTTTCGGCCGCCACCATTGCTTCCAGTTCGCGGCTTGCCTCCTCATTGAGCGCTGCCTCGTCTGGTTCTGTCGCTACTTCGTTGTTTGCAGTTTCGTCACTCATTTTGTTTTGTTCACTCACGACGTTCGCAGTCCGGGCTTATTGCGTCATGAGGTCAGTACCACCACGCGGTAGCGGGTGGGTCCGTAGCTTGTTCAATGCGCATGGCTGAGCCACCCGCTACCGCGTGGTGGTACTGACCTCATGACGCAGCTCTGGCGACGATATCGCCAAATGTTTGTTCCTGAAATAAATTAACCTCAGCGCTCCTGACAAGTTCGAGTACTGACAGGAACGCGACCACCAATTCCCGGCGCGAGCGAGCGCGTTCAAAGAAAACGCGTAAATTGAGCTCGCCGGCAGACATCACCATGTTTCGCAAGCGCTCGAGCATCTCCGCCATGGAGATCTCTTCCCGCTCGATCTCCATCATCACCTCTTCTTTATGCCGCGCCAGAATCTCCTGGAAAACCTTCAACAAATCGAATAGTCCAACTGTAACCTCGGGATTGTTCTTGTCGGTTTCGATCTCGGCGCGTTTGAAAACGGCGCGCTCAACCGTTGCACGCGACCAGAGCATCTGCGCCGCAGCTTTGTATTTCTGATACTCAAGCAATTGGTCGACCAGTTCTCGCCGCGGATCTTCTTCCTCTTCCGGCGCCGCGAATGGATCGCGCGGCAGGAGCATTCTTGTCTTGAGCTCAATCAGCGTGGCGGCCATCACTAAAAAATCGCCGGCGACGGCGATGTCAAGCTCCTGCATTACTTGTAGGTAACGGAGGTATTCGTCGGCGATGCGCGCCACGGGAATGTCGTAAATGTTTACCTGTTCCTGGCGAATCAGGTGCAGCAAAAGATCGAGCGGCCCGTCAAACTCTCCCATCACGATCTTAAGATCGTCCGTTGTGATATCCGAAATGATCTCTGGCGTGGAACCGGTGACGTCAATTGGCCCACCCGTTTGCTCAGCGGCTTGCTCGGCATGCTCAGCCTTTTGCCTTGATCGTTCTTCGCTTATGCGAGCGTCTTCCGTAGCCGTGTCAGTGGCGGTTGCTTCTACAGTTTCTTCCATCTAGATCCTCGCCGCGTCTTGGGGCAAACTCTTTGCGCCGGTAACGCCAAGTCTCTCTTTGACCGATTGCAAGGTTACACTCGCGATTCCCCGAGCTTTGTTGGCGCCCTGTTCGAGGATGGCAGTCAGCTCAGCCTCATCTATCGCCTGCGTTCGTTTCTGCACCGGCTCCAAAAACTCAATGGTCGCATCGGCCAGTTCCTGCTTCAACTTAGCGTAACCGGCTCCGGCGAAGTGCGACTCGACCTGATCGCGCGAAATACCAGTCAGCAATTGATAAATCGTCAACAAGTTTGTAATTGCAGGTCGCGTTTCATCAAACTTTATCTCAGTTCCTGAATCCGTCACCGCCCGCTTAAATTTACGCTGGATGCTGGCGGCGTCATCAAGCAAACGCACGCAACCATTCACGTCGTCGTCTGATTTTGACATCTTACTTAAAGGATCCGCCAAAGACATGATCCGCGCCCCCACCTTTGGAATGAAAGGCTCCGGAAGCCGAAACGTCTCGCCATAGTCTCGATTGAATCTCACTGCCAGGTCGCGAGTTAATTCGAGATGTTGTTTCTGATCCTCACCAACCGGAACCAGGTCAGTCTGGTAAAGCAAAATGTCCGCGGCCATCAGCACCGGATAATCGAATACACCCACACCGACGTTCTCACGCTGCTTTCGCACCTTCTCCTTAAACTGCGTCATCCGCTCCAGCTCAGACATGCGCGCAATGCAGTTGAGAATCCAGGTTAGTTCAGCATGTTCCGGAACGTCTGACTGGATAAAGATTGTCGAAACTTTTGGATCGATTCCAACCGCCAGGTAAATGCGAGCGAGTTCCCTGGTTTTCTCGGCGAGTAGTTTTGGATCCTGACGGCTAGTGATGGCGTGAAGATTCACGATACAAAAAAAGCTTTCGTACTCGTGTTGCAGAGAAACCCAGTTGCGTAGAGCCCCAAGGTAATTTCCCAGATGTATGTTGCCGGTCGGCTGCACGCCGCTAAAAATTCTTTTCATCAGCTTCAAGCGCCAATAAACACGAGGGCCACCGCAATCGGCATTACGATGTTAAAAATAACTCCGAGCACTCCGGTAAAGATTGCAATGAATAAGAGAATGAAACCAAATCTCTCCAGCGCTTCGAATCCGGCTTCAAAACTTTCCGGCAAAATACTCTGCAGCACTTTGCTCCCGTCCAGGGGTGGTATCGGCAGCAGATTGAACACGCCCAACGACACATTGAGGATAAAGAAAGTCACCAACAATTCGAAGGCGCCGGTCGCGATCGTAGAGGATCCAGGTCTCATTCTCAGCCCGTCAGTTATTCCGAAGGTGTAAAGTGCCCGAATCCCAATGCCGGCTATGATGGCAATAATGAAATTACTTATCGCCCCTGCCGCGGAAACCCAAAAATTTGCAACTCGCTTATTCCGCCAGCGCAACGGATTCACCGGCGTTGGCTTCGCCCAGCCAATCAAAGGGGCGTGCGTGAAAAACGCGATCGCCGGAAACAGCAGTGTACCGATCGGGTCTACGTGCGACGCCGGGTTCAAACTTATTCGTCCCTGCAAGCGAGCAAGGTCATCACCGAACTGGTTAGACATCCACGCGTGAGCT
>DASZDU010000169.1:0-3689 GCA_035941655.1 Pyrinomonadaceae bacterium
CAGCAACATGTCCACTGTACCAAACAAAGTCATCTATTCCATGGTCGGCGTCAGTAAGTTTTACGACAAGAAGCCGGTCCTGAAAGACATTTACCTTTCCTATTTCTACGGCGCGAAAATTGGCGTCATCGGTCTGAATGGATCGGGCAAGTCTTCCCTGCTCCGCATACTCGCCGGCGTCGACAAAGAGATTAACGGCGAGACCGTGATCTCTCCTGGCTACACCGTCGGTTATCTCGAACAAGAACCTTTGCTCGACGACGCGCGCACCGTGCGTGAAGTTGTCGAAGAAGCTGTAGAGCAAACTGTTAGTTTGCTCAAAGAGTTTGACGAGATCAACGCAAAGTTCGGCGAAGAGATGTCTGACGACGACATGGACAAACTGCTGGCTCGGCAGGGTGAGGTGCAGGAGAAACTGGATCATCAGGACGCCTGGGACCTCGATGCGCGTCTGGAAATGGCAATGGACGCGCTGCGCTGTCCGCCGCCCGAAACGAAAGTCGAGGTGTTATCCGGAGGCGAACGTCGACGCGTGGCCTTGTGTCGTCTACTGCTGCAGAAGCCGGACATACTGCTGCTCGACGAACCCACCAACCATCTCGATGCAGAGTCAGTCGCGTGGCTGGAGCATCACCTGCAAAGTTATCCGGGAACCATCATCGCTGTGACACACGATCGATATTTCCTCGACAACGTTGCCGGTTGGATTCTGGAGCTTGACCGCGGCCAGGGCATTCCCTGGAAAGGAAATTACACCAGCTGGCTCGAACAGAAGCAGGAGCGTCTACGACGCGAAGAGAAGTCGGAAAGCGAACGACAGAAGACCCTGCAACGCGAGCTCGAATGGATTCGCATGTCGCCGAAGGCGCGTCATGCGAAAGGCAAGGCGCGCATTAACGCCTATGAGTCGATGCTGCAGGAGAGTTCCGAAAAACGGCGCGAGGATTTGGAGATTCATATTCCGCCGGGGCCGCGGCTTGGCAATGTTGTGGTGGAGGCTGACTCGGTTAGCAAGGCGTATGGCGATAACCTGCTGGTCGAAGACATGACGTTCGCATTACCGCCCGGTGGCATAGTTGGCGTTATTGGTCCAAACGGCGCCGGCAAGACGACCTTGTTTCGCATGATCACGCGGCAGGAACAACCCGACAGCGGAGCGATTAAGATTGGAGAGACGGTCACGTTAGCGTACGTCGATCAAAGCCGCACGCTTGATCCGAACAAGTCTATTTGGGAGGAAATTTCCGGCGGCACCGATCTATTGCTGCTAGGGAAACGTGAAGTGAACTCTCGCGCTTACGTGGGACGCTTTAATTTCTCTGGATCGGACCAACAAAAGAAAGTTGGTATGTTGTCAGGTGGCGAACGCAATCGTGTGCATCTGGCAAAGATGTTGAAGGAAGGCGCGAACGTTTTGCTGCTGGACGAGCCGACCAACGATCTGGACGTCAACACCCTGCGCGCGCTGGAAGAGGCGTTGGAAAACTTCGCTGGTTGTGCAGTTGTTATTTCTCACGATCGCTGGTTTCTCGATCGAATCGCCACCCACATCCTGGCGTTTGAGGGCGACAGCAAAGTCTTTTGGTTCGAAGGAAATTATTCCGACTACGAAGAGGATCGCAAAACACGACTCGGCGCCGCTGCAGACCAACCGCATCGCATCAAGTATCGACAGTTAACACGCGGATAGCTTGTTTACTCCCTCTCCCCTTGGGAGAGGGTTGGGGAGAGGGCCTGGTTGATCAGTCGGTCCCTTAATCGCTCGGGACTATTGGTTGAAAGGATGCGTGTATTACGCTTTACCAATGAAGAGATTCTTGCCGACACTGAGAAGGTTTTAGAGCACATCTCAAATTATCTGACTTAACGCAAGTCCATACACCAGAGCAATCGTGAGGAGTTTGGTCGATGAAGACCCTCTCCCCTGCCCTCTCCCAAAGGGAGAGGGAGCAATTCCCCAGTCTCTGCGAAAGGAGGGAGCAATTCTACCCTCTCCCAAAAAGGAGAGGGAACACAAATGCAAAGCAAGTACACGCTCGCAAACCTCTTCGCCGAAACCAATCGCGGACTCCTGCTCGACATTGTCGTCTTCGTCGCAAACATCTTTCTAATGCGTTTGTTGACGCGCCAGTTCATAAATCTTTTCAGCGAGGTCTCTACTGAAAATCCGCTGGCAAAACTCGCACTCGGACTCACCTTCCTCACCATGTGGATTTTGCCGGCAGCCGGTGCTGTTCTAAAACGTTGGCACTTTCACCAGCGACTCAAGGCACAGGGAAAGGTGGTTGACCTTGAAGAGACATCGGTAGGAGGCTGCTTATTCAATCCGATTTTTTATTTTTGTTTGAACCTGGTAATTAGTTCGGCGGTGTTGGCCAGTCTCGGCGATGCCCTGTTCGGCAGACGCGCACTCGAAACTGCAGCCGTCTTCGTTCCGATGATCTTCGCCATTCTCATCTTGACGATCATCCAGACGTTTCTTATCTATCGCTATTTCTCGCCCCCAAAAAAGCCACCGCGATCGCAGCTGCTGCGCCGGCCTCAAAGCGAGACGCTGGGCGATATCTGTCTGTTCGTCAACATGATTTTGTTCCAGGTGTTTTGGAACATGCTGACTTTTGCGCCGCTGGGCCACCCCTCTGGCGTCGTCGAGTTTCTGGGCCGGCTCTTCTTTCTGAGTTTCATTGCGCTTTTAATTTACTTCCCGCCGCGCATGTTCTATCTGGCTGAAGACATCAACAAGCGGCGGACTTGGCTGACCATGCTGCTGGCGAACTCGCCAGTGATCGTACGCGTGTTGATTGGAACCGGATCGGACTCCACTACCGGCTGGTGAGTAGTGTCCCAATTTTGGTTTTCTGTAACGCAAACTGTTAGTTTGCGCCGGCGTTGAAAGCCATTCACCATCGCAAACTAACAGTTTGCTTTACAAATTAGGACGCTACCGGCCGGTGAGGCTTCAATTGCTGCTGCATCAAAGAGTTGGTCTCATCAAACACAAAGCCCCTGTAGGGGCCAAAATGTTTATAGCAACGAGCCTCTTTCAAAGATTTCTGTAATGGGCATTCTGGCGATAGACATCTCGTACCTACGGCACGAAGCAGTTGGTCTTGCCGCCTATTTTGTCCGTTCGGAGTTAATCATCTCCGTGCGCGTGCGTAGGTGCGCCGTTTACTATTTCAGGCCTTACGATTTACCATGCCGCCCGCAATTGAATGTGAAGCGCAGTCTCAAAGGTGGCTAATGAAACTAATCAAATCTTATCTTTGTACTTTTGCCGTTGTGCTGCTGTTATTCTGCGCCGGCGTTTATAACGCGCAGGTCACGGCCATCAAAGCCGGTAAGCTCGTCGATCCCGATTCCGGCACCACCGCAATCAATCAAGTCATTATTATTGAAGGCACGAAAATAAAATCTGTGGGCGCAGGCTTGCCGATTCCGTCAGGCGCAACCGTAATCGACCTCTCGCGTTTTACGGTTCTGCCCGGACTCTTTGACGCTCACACGCACATGTGTCAAACGACTCCACCAGACAACCGCGATTTGTTCACTGTCGACATTCACGAGCCCGGCACCTATCGCGCGATTTTAGGCGTAGTCAACGCGCGCGCGATGCTCGAATCCGGCTTTACTACCATTCGCGACGTCGGCAACAACGGGAATTACGCGGATACGTCTTTGCGCAGAGC
>DASZDU010000170.1:0-11345 GCA_035941655.1 Pyrinomonadaceae bacterium
GCCATAGGGCGGCGACTGCCACCGGTTCAGCGCACCCAGCAGCACTGTCGCGGCCAGCAGCCCCGCGGCTCCGCCCAGCATCGACACGACGATCGCCTCGGTCATCAATTGCCGCACCAGCCGCCACCGGCTCGCTCCCAGCGCGACGCGGAGCGCCAGTTCCCGGTTACGATCAGCCGCGCGCGCCGCAAACAGGCTGGCCAGATTGGCGCACGCTGCCACTAGCACGAGCAGAGCCAGCCCGGTTACGCCATAAAGAAATCCGCGGATGACGTCACGGGCGTCCCCCTGGAGTCCTGGACGGACGAGCCGCAGCGGCACGCCGCTATCTGTCGTCGGATACTCCTTCGCCAACTGTGCCGCGATGGCACTCAGGTCTGCCGCAGCCTGTCCCGGCGTCACGCCCGGTTTCAGTCGACCGAGCACTGTCAAAGGTCTGCCCTTACGATCCTGCAGGTAATTCGCGTCAAAGTAATTCACGACGGGTATCCAGTAATCTGGCCACTGAAATTGCTCCGTGCCGTGGAAGCGCGGCGGTGCCACGCCCACCACTGTGAAAGGATCTTTGCCGAGTCGCACGGTAGTCCCCACGACGCTGGTATCGGCGTTAAATACGGTTCGCCAAAGACTATCGCTCAACACCATATAGGGCGCTGAGTTCGGGCCGCGATCGTCCGCCGACTGGATCAGTCGGCCTAGCTGCGGCTGCACACCCAGGAAGTCGAAATAGTTGCCGGTGACTGCACAGCCGGAGACATTCTTTACCGCGCTGCCCCAGCGCAGTGTCCCAGCCGAATATCCGTAAAAGCCGGCGAGGCTGCTGAACGAAGTGTTTCGCTGCCGATAGTCTTCGAATGCCGGATAGGATGTAGTAAGTGCCTTGCCACTCGTCCATGGCTTGAGGCGAATCTGGTACAGGTTGTGCGGATCGTTCACATCTAGGGGCCGCAGCAGCACCGCATTCACTATTCCAAAGACGACGATGTTTGCCCCAATGCCCAGCATAAGAGTGAGCGTAGCTACGAGCGTGAACGCGGGAGACTTCCACAACACTCGCAACGCATAACGAATATCCAACAGTACGTTGTTCATAGGAGTCTGGCTCATAGAGAAACATAACAGAAGCATTGGTTGTTATAAGAAGCGATAGCAGTTGTCAACTCGTACGTGGCTCAACATTTCAGCGTTCGGTTCTCGTGCTGACTCTAAATGCCAAAACATAAATGTTGCCTCGCCGCAGAGGGGCGCAATGTCTATAGATTCGTCAGCGAAAAGAACTTCCTCGCTCCGGAGGAGCGAAATGTGGCTTTTAGAAAGCAAACATTTCGCTCCTGCCGGAGCGAAGATCAAAGGTTTTGACTGTCGTGGTCTATAAACATCTCGCCCCTAATGGGGCGAAAGACTGTGACCTCCAAAACTCCTGAACTATTTGTGGCGCGAACTTTAGAGGCATTACACTAAGGAGGCGCGGTTTCAAGCCTCAGCGAGTTTCTTTCTACCATCACCGTTATCGATGAACGCAAATCGCGCGAGCGATAGACACGCTGGGTGGCCTTCTGAAAATCAGCAGCAGTAGCGCGTGGGATTTCCATAAACTTCTGCGGATTGCGATCGACCAGGGGAAACCAGGAGCTCTGAACCTGAACCATGATCTTATGGCCGCGTCGAAACGCGTGGTAAGTATCCGGCAGATCAAACTTGATGGCCGCTGGCCGGTTGGAACTGAAAGGCTCAGGCTTCTCGAAGCTGTTTCGGTATTTTCCTCGGAATGGCTCGCCCCTGACGAGTTGTTGATAACCTCCCATCCTCACACTGTTCACCGCCGGCCTTTGACCTTCCGCCAAAGCGGGCTGTGGATAATCTCCGGGGTACACATCGATTACCTTCACAACAAAATCTGAATCGGTCCCTGAGGTAGAAACATGAAGCTGCACTTGGATTGGTCCCGCGATGATCAGATCTTCTGCCAACGGCTCACTTTCGTAGACCAGGACATCCGGGCGTTGTGAAGCAAAGCGCTGATCTTCGGTGGCGTAGTCGAACGTCATCCCGTCGATGATGTAGCCCAGAAACGGGACCGGACGATTGGGATCACTGATGTATTCATCAAACGCTTGAGCCGATTCGGTCGGAGCCTGAGTGCTCAATTGGCTGCCGCTACGAAAGAAGAGTGTTAGGGACTGCAGACCCTTCGGCGGCCAGTTCTCTTTGCGGCGCCATTCGTTGATGCCGGTAAGAAACATGAAAGCCTCCGGCAAATCGGCTGGAGCGTCTTTCAAAAAATGCATGAAGAACGGAAACTGCAATTGCTCGCGGAAGAATTCACCGGTCTTTACCCCAAAATCAAGATTGCCTAGTTTGTCTCCGTCGCCGCGCGACCAACCGCCATGACCCCATGGACCCATCACGAGTTGGTTCACGATCTCCGGATTATTACGTTCGACCGAGTTGTAGATAAGAAAAGGTCCAACCGGGTCTTCGGCGTCAAACCACCCGCCAACGTTGAGAACCGCGCAATGGACATTATTCATGAAGCGCCACAAAGAACGGCTCTTCCAGTACTCGTCGTACGTCGTGTGATCAATTATTTCCTGCCAGTACTTCGCCTCGCCACCGAGTAGACGTTCGTTTACGGTCGCCAGTGGTCCGATGTTGAGGTAAAACTGATAACCATCCGGGGTTCCGGGATCGAATGCCAGCCGTGGCCGGGGCGGTTCTGGCCCACCCTTCCGTGGCACAAAGCTGGAGTAGAAACCGAAGTTGGCCGAGAGCATGAACGCGCCGTTATGGTAGACGTCATCACCCATGTAGTAATCGGCGGTGGGCGCTTGCGGTGAAGCAGCCTTCAATGCGGGATGCGTGTCGATGATGCTGGCGGCGACATGAAAGCCAGGCTGCGAGATCCCTACCATACCGGCGCGCCCGTTGTGGTTCGGAATGTTCTTCAGCAGCCACTCAATCGTGTCGTAGGTATCGGTACTTTCGTCGATGTCTTTGGCGCTGCGCTTGTTTGGGTTATAGGGACGAACTTGCAAGAACTCCCCTTCCGACATGTAACGGCCACGGGCATCCTGGTAGACGAAGATAAACCCTTCTTTTTCAAAGCTGGACGAGGGCCCAAGTCCTGAACGATAGCTATCAATGCCATAAGGAGCGACACTGTAAGGCGTGCGGTTAATCAGGAATGGATATCGCCTCGAATTGTCTTTCGGAACGTAGACCGAAGTGAAGAGTCGCACGCCATCACGCATCGGCACTCGGTACTCGTACTTAGTGTAACGAGCGCGCACAGCCGCGACACCGGCTGCAGCGGTCTGCGCATAAGAGCAGACAGGAAGCACGATACCAATCACCGATAGCGTAAGTAACCGGCTGCAGGAGATCAGTCTAGACACAATAGCGATCCTTCCCAACATCTTGGCCATTTTTATTAACTGATTAAAGGAGCTTGGGAAGCAACGAATTGCCATTTCCGTTTCAATTCGCAAACACATCGGTGAAACGAAAGCGCCCAAGCAGCTGCCAGTCATTCTTCGGTGGAATTGTACAATCCTCTCGATCTCCAGCGCACTGTGCTCACAGCATCATGAGCTCTGATGGCGTGATTATGGCGCGATGGTGTGCTGAGACGTAGCAAGATGTAACTAACTTTGACGGCTGCGGATTCGGTAAATACTGGGTTATCTCGTTTCGGCTCGCCTTGTTGATGCCCCTCAAACCGTCTCATAATCTGTTGGTTCGGGGTTCGAATCCCTGCGGGGGCACCAAGCATTGCCGATTTTCGATTGCGATTGCCAATTGCGATTGCCGATTTGCCGTGGCTAAGTTTCTCTCCTTCTACCTCAGCAAACTCACAAGAAGGTTGTCCAACCTGGCAACATCTAGGCGGCGGTTTCTCGACTACATCGCTTAAAAACGTCGACTACACACTTAAAAACGTCGACCACATCGACTAAAAGCGAAGGCCTCGCTACCTACCGCGAGGCCTCACTTACAACCACCTTCCTTACCTAACCGGCGGACTCAAAGTTACTTGAACTTGAAGTTTGCACGGTGAATGCTGCCGTCGTTCAACTGCACGACGAGTTGCCTACATGTACCAGCCCAACTTGGATCGGTTTTCCAGACGTAAATGTACTGGTCAGTTACTGGATTGTAACTAAGACTGCTACCGCCTGCAGTAACCGTCTCCTCCAAAAGCGTCGCCGGATCGCTGGAATTGCACGCAATTGGTCCCGAAGAAGGTGAGCCGGGAGCGAAGATTCCAAGTCCCTTATCACCACTCAAGCTGAACTTGATGGGAATGGCCCTTCCTGCCTGAACTATGTTCAGTGTGGGAAGGTTATCAACTGGTTGGAAAAAACCAGCAAAGTTGTATTGCACGGTGACGGTGAAACTGCAGTTGGATATATGTCCAGCGCCATCATCAGCCGTTGCGTTCACGGTAGTAGTGCCGACTTGGAACACGGAGCCCGAGGCAGGCGTGCTGTTCACAGTGACACTCGACGAACAACTATCCGTCGCAGTTACCGCCGGGTAGTTGACGACCATCGACGTATCATTGGAATTCATTGGCAGATTGACGACGACATCAGCCGGACAGGTGATATCAGGCGCCAACGTGTCCTGTACGGTTATGACAACATCGTCAGTATCAGATCCGCCGCCGGTGTCGGTAACAGTTAGGGTGATCGTGTGAACACCCACTGGGAGGTTAACGGTCAGCATTGCGCCCGTGCCGAGTGGCGTGGCTCCTTCGGCCCAGGAGTAGGAATTGATCGTTCCGCTGCCCGCAGTGGAAGCCGAGCCGTCGAGATTCACGGCTGTGGTTGCACCTGCACACTCGACGGTTTGATCGGCGCCCGCATTAGCAGTTGGCGCAGCAGCCGTCGTACTGAACTTTTGAACGCGAAAGTTATCCCGGTCTACGACGTAGAAGAATGTGCCGGCGGAGTTCGAGGCAACATCCGCTGGACCCTGAAATTGTCCATCGCCGCTGCCTGCACTCCCCACCACTTCGATGAATGCGCCGGTGTTGGAAAAGAGTTGCACACGATTATTTCCGGTGTCAGCCACATAAACTGTTCCGGCATTATCGACTGCAACACCGTTTGGTCCGCTGAATTCACCGTTGCCGGTCCCGCTTGTTCCCCACTTCGTAGCAAATGTGCCGGCACTATTGAATTTCTGAATTCGATTGTTCCCGGTATCCGCTACGTAAAGGTTGTTAGCTGAATCGATCGCGATGCCTACGGGTCCGCTGAATTGGCCATCGCCAGTTCCGCTGGAACCAATGGTGCCGATGGATGTACCTGTGGACGAAAACTTCCTCACGACATTGGCACCCAGGTCAGCAACGTAAATATTGCCCGATGAGTCGACAGCTATCCCCGCTGCTGAGTTGAACTGTCCACCGGCGCCTGAGGTGCCAAAGGCGAACTGGAAAACCCCACTGGAGTTAAACTTTTTCACAACATTAGTGGCTGATTCAGTGGCGCCGTCCGTTGCATAAACATTACCGCTGGAATCGGTGGTGATTCGATGAGCGCTGATAAAACCTTGAGCAGTGCCGTTGTTGGCTCCAACCCTGTTGAGGAAGTTGCCGTTCGCATCGAATTTTTGAATTTGACCATTGCTATCGCCTGAAGCGTCGGCGACATAAACGTTACCGGCTGGGTCAACCGCAATTCCTCTTGGCGTTATGAATTGTCCGTTGCCAGTACCCGAGGTACCGAATTTCAGAACGAACGAAGAAGCCGATACCGCAACCACACCAAACAGCACCGCGGTGATTAAGGTCAGGAAAAATGACAACCAACGAGATTGTCGACGCTTAGCGGAACGCCGCACGATGAGACGACGAGGGGATTTAACTAGTTTCATTTGAATCTCCTTTGATTCTATTGACAAGTCAGAGTTAGGCGCGCAGATAGGGGGACTGCGCCGAACAGATTTCTTTCTGGTCAAATCAGTGCGAACTTCTTACGAGGCGGCTAGCGATTGGCGTGAAGCCGATTAGAGTTCGGCAATGATGTGCGGGAGAAGATAGTGCCGGGCCGCGAATTTTGTCAATGAAAGATTGCAAGAATTTTGTCAATGAAAGATTGCAAGACGAAGCATTGACCTCTAACTTGAGCAAGTGACTCGATAGCACGATTATGGTTCGATCATGTGTTGAGACGTAGCGAGATGTAACTGACTTTGACGGCTGCGGAATCGGCACCGCTTCATCTCACTTCGTCTCGTCTTGTTGATGCCCGTCAACCCGTCTCATAATCTGTTGGTTCGGGTCGAGTCCTTGCGGGGGCACCTAATCAATTAGCGAGGGTTCCAGATTTATATCGCCTGAGGTTTTCTCTCAGCGCGAATCAAACCAACAGTGACGCGTTTTGTCCCTGTGCCCGGGGCTCGCCTATCTCTTACTAATTCTGGTAGTGCCCTGGTTTGAAATCCTCTGTGCAACCTCCGTGTTCTCTGTGTCTCTGTGGTGGGTGTTTGCCTTAGTTTTTCCACCACAGAGGCACAGAGAACTCAGAGGTGGCACAGAGAAAAACCTAGATTAGGGCACTACCCTAATTCTGCATCCACTCCTGACGTCGAATGCGACTGGAGAAACGAGAGATGAATCAATCCTTATCAAGTATGAAAGCGCTGGTTACTGCGGGAACATGCACTTCCCTGGCAGCAGTAATATTTTTTTCATTGATTTGTTCACCGTTAATTTGTGTGCGCGCCCAGCAAAAAAGAAAATCAGCTCAAACCAAACAAGGAACAGTAAGACTGGGCGCTGCTGACCGGCAGACACGTCCGCGGGCAAATGCGCTGCTGGCGCAAATGACGCTGGCTGAAAAGATCGGGCAGCTCAATCAACTCTTCTTATTAAGTTCGCTTCAAAAGCCGGAGTCAATGGACGACGGAATTCGGAAAGGCGAGATCAGTTCGCTGCTCTTTGTCACCGATCCGGCAACGATTAACCGCTTTCAGAAAATCGCGGTCACCGAATCGCGTCTTAAAATTCCGCTGATGTTCGGCTTCGATGTGATTCATGGTTTTCACACGATCTTCCCGGTGCCGATTGCCATGGCTGCTTCGTGGGATCCAAAAATGGTCGAGGGTTCGCAAACCGTTGCCGCTCGTGAAGCCAGAGCCGTCGGCATCAACTGGACGTTTGCGCCGATGGTCGATATTGCGCGTGACCCACGCTGGGGACGCATTGTTGAAGGCGCCGGTGAAGACCCATATCTCGGGGCGGCCATGTCGAGAGCACAGGTGCGCGGATTTCAGGGTGATCGTATTGGTAGCCCCGAACACCTCTTGGCCTGCGTCAAGCATTTCGCCGGCTACGGCGCTGCTGAAGGCGGGCGCGATTACGATGCGTCCAATATTTCCGATGCTCAACTGTGGAACGTTTATCTGCCGCCATTCAAGGCGGCAGTTGACGCAGGCGTCGGCAGCGTGATGAGCGCATACATGGATCTAAACGATGTTCCGGCCACGGGAAATCGCTGGTTGCTGCGGGACGTTTTGCGAAAGGAATGGAAATTCGGCGGGTTTGTCGTCAGTGATGCCAATGCCGTAAAAGATCTGAAAACTCACGGATTTGCCCGCGACGCGCAGGATGCTGCGGTTAAAGCGCTGACTGCCGGAGTCAACATGGAGATGTCCTTCGACGCCGCTACCTATCTTAAAAATCTTGCAAACGCGGTCAAGCAAAACCAGGTTTCCGTTAAAGAGATCGATGACCTGGTGCGCCCGGTGCTTGAAACAAAAATCAAACTTGGTCTATTTGAGAATCCTTATGTCGATGAAGCAAAAGTAAAATCAACTTTTGACAATCCGGCGCATCGTGAAGCTGCTAAAACTGCGGCGGTGCGTTCGGCAGTGCTTTTGAAAAACCAAAATAATCTGCTGCCTCTGAACAAAACTGCTTACAAGAAAATCGCGCTCATCGGTCCACTCGCAAATTCGAAACAGAATACTCTCGGCTCCTGGAGTTTTGCGATGGACATAAATGAGACGTCGACAATTTTTGCTGGGCTAAAGACTAAACTTGGCACCGGTACTGAAGTCGAGTTTGCACCCGGTGTCCAGATCAGTCGCATTGTGCCTTCGATCTTCGATATGACATTAAAGGAAAAGCATCCGCCTGCCTGGACGGAAGCGGAAGCCGCCGATGAATTCAAAAAGGCGGTTAACTTAGCGAAGAACTCGGATATTGCCGTGATGGTCTTAGGCGAGAATCAGGATATGAGCGGCGAGCAAGCATCGCGCCCGAAGATTGATTTGCCGGGACGACAGTTGGAGTTATTACAAGCGGTGACGGCAACCGGCAAACCGATCGTGCTGGTGCTTTTAAACGGTCGGCCGCTCGATATTTCCTGGGCGGCGCAAAACGTTCCCGCCATCCTGGAAGCCTGGTATCCGGGCAGCGAGGGCGGAAATGCTGTTGCCGATTTATTATTTGGCGATGCGGTTCCGGGCGGGAAGCTACCATTCACCTGGGTTAAACACGCCGGGCAGATTCCGTTCTACTATTCACACAATCTGACGCAGAATCCGGGTGAACAGGAAAAAAGATACTGGAATGAGAGAGTTGTTCCGCTCTATCCCTTCGGTTATGGCTTAAGCTATACGACCTTTGCCTTTTCTAATCTCAAGGTGGACCAGCCTGAAATCAAAATCGGAAATACTGCTGAAGTTACAGTTGACGTTAAAAACACGGGCAATCGCGCAGGCGATGAAGTTGTTCAGCTTTATATCCATCAGCAAGCGGGCGGCGCTTCGCGTCCGATCCGCGAACTGAAAGGCTTTGAGCGCGTTGCTCTGACCCCTGGAGAGACAAAAACCGTTCGCTTCAAACTTGGTCCGGATGAACTGCGCTATTGGAACGCCGCTGCCAGAGACTGGGTGCAGGACGCGGAAACTTTCGACGTTTGGGTCGGCAATGATTCAACCGCGTCCTTACATTCGACGTTTAGAGTTATGAACTGAGTCGCTGTCCGAAAAAGTACCCGGGAGACCAGGCCATTGAATAGATTACGCGGCACTCTTAAATTGGAGTTTTGCTTGCACCCCTAGCGAACCCAATACGCGCAGCATGAGGTCCGTTGAAATGTCATGGGTGTTACGGTTCAGAATGGCGGTCACGCGAGTGCGTGACGTGTGAGCGAGCCGCGCCACGTCTGAATGTGTCAGCCCCTTCTTAGCCACAACCTCGATGATCTTATCGTTCAAGTCGCTGCGGAACTCGATCTCCATTCCCTCGGCAGGTGCCAAGCCCAACACCTTCGCGAGTTCTCTGGCATTGCGGGCAACAACTGGTCTAACTTTTTTCATCGAGCATCTCCTTGAGTCTTTTCTGCGCTAAGGCAATCTCCTGCGGCGGTGTCTTCTGCGTTTTCTTTGCAAAAGCATGAAAAATTAAGACTGAATCAGACAACTTCGTGTAATGGAAGACTCGATACGCGCCGGAACGATCTCTAACACGCAATTCATCAACGCCTGACGCAACCGAAGCCACCGGTCGCGATAACGGCATTGAAAGCTTCTCACCCTTCTGCAAATCAAAGATGACTTTGCCGAATTCACGTCGCACGTCTTCGGGAAACTGTCTTATGGCATCCCGAGCCTTCGGGTGAAATACGGCGACCTTCACTCTGTTAGTGTCTCAGATGTGAGACATCTTGTCGAATGGCGGGCGCCTGCCGCCAAACAAAAGACACTGTTAAGGTTTAGCGCCAGGCAGATCGTCGGCAGATAAGATAGCCGGTCAGCGAGACGTCACCTGGACCGCCGCAGTGGCAAAGTTGCCAGCCGCGTCGAATGCCCTCGCCTGAATTTGATATGGTTTGTTCGGTGGGCTTGGGACCCGCCAGTTGCAGCTATACGGTGCAATCACATCAGAACATTGCAAGACGCCATTAACCAAAAACTCAACTCGAGCGACACCGACGTTATCGCTGGCCGACGCTGCGATCGTGACATTAGACTTCCTCACCACAGTCGAGCCGTTGAGCGGACTAACGATCGAAACAGTCGGCGCGGTGGTATCCCCTGTCGGAAATCCAATCCTGTTAACAGACCCGGCGCCGCGGGCGAGGTAGTAAAGAAAACCGTCGGCTGAAACCTGCAGATCGACCGGAAGTGAGATGCCGGTCGCGAAGTCCGCGACCGCGTTTCCGTTAGCCGGATTAAGGGTCTTTATCCAGCCGCCGCAGAAATCCGCAAAGAAGTAGTTGCCGACATAGTTGCTCGGAAATTGTATGACCTGTGGGTTGTAGAATGCGCCTCCGGTGATGGCGCAGGTTTGAGCATCATTCGCATAAGCAAAAATCGGATCGCGAAAACTGGCATTAGACGGGTTACAGAATCCTTCGCAAGTGGGCCAACCATAGTTGGACCCCGCAATGCCGTCGTTTATCTCTTCCCACGTATTCTGTCCGACGTCATTAATAAACATGCGCCCCACGCCAGGTTGAAATGAGAAGGTGAATGGGTTGCGCAGACCCAATGCCCAGATTGCCCGGTTATCTCCTGTGGTCCGGTCCAAAAACGGGTTGTCCAGGGGGATGCTTCCAGTGGATGAGATACGCAGCATCTTGCCCAGGCGAGTTGAAAACGATTGAGCATTGTTGCCGTTGGCATTGTCACCAACCGCAACGTAAAGATTGCCGTCAGTTCCAAAGTGAATAGCGCCGCCGTTGTGGTTTGTAGCAGTACTCAGATCATTTAGATCCATTACGGGTATTTCACTGCTCCCCATTGCAACGTCGCCGTCAGCTGTGAAGTGGCTAATGCGGTTATGTACGGTCGGAGTGGTGGCGGTGTAGTAGACGTAGACAAGTTGATTCGAATCGAAATTTGGATCAAATGCTACTCCCAGCAGGCCGCGCTCGCCTGACGAATCTACGGTAACCGTTAGGAAGGGTGTTGGGAGCAAGGCGCCGTTCTTGATGACACGCAGAGTGCCACCCTGTTCGCAGACAAAGATACGGCCATCTGGCGCGAATGCCATCGCCGTAGGATTGGTTAAGCCGGCCGCTACCAGCGAATCCGTAAATCCCGGGGGCACTGTAGCAGCACTCGCGATTCTAACGCTGCTCAATGCCAGTGCCAGCGCTGCTGTGATAAGAAGAACTACGCGAGAAATGAGTCGTCCCGACCGTTGTGAATCTCTGGATTTCATATAAGCCTCCGCAGCAGAAAGGTTAGCTGGGCGAATTCCGCGTCGGGAGCGTTAAGTTGTCGGGAGTTTCACGAGAGCGGTGGGAGGAGTAAGAGGTTACCGTGAGAATATCTCAAAAGTTTTACGGTTCATTGATTAACCTCAAAGGACCTTGAGGGAG
>DASZDU010000171.1:0-13050 GCA_035941655.1 Pyrinomonadaceae bacterium
GTCGACAGTTGGAATTGACTCACGAACGGGCCGGGCTGCCCGCTCCGGCCGCGCAATGGCGCCTGTCGGCCGTGTTTCCACCGAACTGGCCCCAGCAGTTGGCACTGCTAATTCGGGACGAGCCACAATCCCTTCGCGTCCATTAAGAATTCGCGTGCGACGCAACTCGCTGTCTAGCTGAACGCCCGGTGCTCTGGTCGCCGCCCCTGTCGCTCTCTCAATCGATTCGCTCGGAGGTGCCACTCTCGCTGGACGCGCAACTGTAATGCGTTCTGTTTGGTTGGCCGCGCCGCGATCGCCGAGCGCATATCCCGGCCTCACCGGCAGATCCGTTCGCAATGGCTCGGCGTTAACAACTCGTCTTGCGATCGCTTCATCAGTCGCCCGCAGTTTCGCTCCGTCTGCTCCGAAATCTTTCGCGGCCACAGCTGTCACCGCACGATAGTACGCAGGATTAACTCTCTGCAGGCGCGCCAGCTCATCTGAGCGCAACGGGCGAAGTCGATCTGAATTTGGGTACCGATCCGGGTGCCGGTAACGCCGCGAATGTGGATCGCGCTGGTGGTAATTCAGGGGGTACCAGCAAATGTTGTCTCCGAAGCTAATGGAAAACGCTACCAATGCCGGTCGCCACCAGCTGCGACGCCGGTGATATTGACTGCGCGGACACCAGGCCCAATAGTTGTTGTAGTAAACCCAGCGGCCGTAGTGATAAGGCGCCCAGCCCCATGGCTCCTGGCCCACCCAGGTCCAACCGTATGGTGAAATCCAAACCCAACTGCCATATCGATAAGGGGCCCAGTTGAAATAGTTGTTGATAACCGTCGTGTGCGGACGCCAGATCCAACCGTAGTCGTTCACATACGCCCAGTTGCCGTAGGCGTCGAGATCTTCAGCACCCCAGAGGTAGCTGTCATAATACTGAACGTCGTAACGAAGGCGCTCGGCAAGATAACGCTCGCGACCTTCAACCCAGCTGTCCCAGGAATCTGCAGCATTAGACGCGACAAACTCCCAGTCGCCTGCATCAGCGCCTTCCACTATCAATTCCGCAGTGCGCCCGTCACGCAAAGCAAAACCGGATGTTTGTGAGTAGATACGTGCGCGACCACCGTCACGAGCAGCGAGACGAACTCGACCCTCTCGCGATACGTCGATGCGATAGAGACCCTTCTTCTCGGCGGCCAGTGTGGTGTTAGGTGCGTCGATTTCAAAATACTCGTGGTCCTTATCAAACTTTGCGAGACGGACCGAGGCGGTGCCCTCAACTACACTTAGCGCCACTCCTTCATCGCGAAGCGTCACGACTCTCAGCAGCGAACTGCCCCCAAGGCGCACGAAGTTGCGAGCATCGATCTGAAGCTCAACGCGCGCATCGCGTTCGGTGGCGATGGCGTCGCCTTCGACCAGCGGCGCATTGAGTTGGGCGCGTTCCCATTCGGTGTTGCCATTTCGTTTGAGGCGCGCCTCGCCGTTGATGAGACTGATGCGCACCACCCGCGCTTTGACGTCGTAGTCATCACCGTCGTCATCCTCCTCGGCGGCGCGCGCTACTATGGTTGTGCTTAGAAGTGTCAGGAAGAGAAAAAGAAGGGTCGAAGAGACGGCTGAGCCAAAGCTCCATATCGAACGCCGGGTAGAACGCATAGCTACGCTCCTTTGTATTCAACTGTAATCACGAACGTCAGACGCGCGCCGATGATTTTGGAGAGCTTCAGGAGTGCGCGTTGGCGAAGAGCTAAGCGTCCAGGATTTTGTGGGACAAACATCCCTGTCTTGTCACTTCAATCGAGGAGACTTAGTTGCTGACAGCGGCATGAGCAAGGCGCATGCCCACATTGAAAACAGATGGGCCAGATTACTCTGGGATCGGTTTGGGTTAGACTCAAATTTTTCTCAATGAGGAATTGAGGATTCTCAAGGAACGCAACCAGGAGCGGACTCCAAACTGCTCGATTACTTTTTCGTTGATAACTATTACGCTAAGGATCATGAGCTCAACGCGAATTAGCTCGTGGTCAGGAAGGTGGGCTTGCCGCCGCTCTTATTCGCAGTAGGAAGACTCTTTGTGCAAACCTATAAAACCTTTGCCCGAGAACGTGCAGCATTGGCACTATATCGTGCGCGCGTTAACGTGATTACGAATTGAAGCAGTACTTTGCTTGTGAATCGATGTGTTTGCGTTCCCCGCATGGCCAACGAAGATACTGAATTCGCTGTGATCGTGATCGGCGCCGGCATCAACGGCGCGGGCATCGCTCGTGACGCGGCGATGCGCGGATTGTCAGTTTTGCTGGTGGATAAAGGTGATATTGGTGGCGGCACTTCGAGCTGGTCAACCCGTCTGATTCATGGCGGCCTGCGTTACCTCGAGCACGGAGAACTTGGCCTGGTGCGCGAGTCGCTGCGCGAACGAGAGGCTTTGTTGAAGGTCGCTCCACATCTGGTTCGTCCGCTCCGCCTGCTCTTGCCAGTTTACAAAAATGCGCGCCGCGGTCTCTGGACTATTCGCGCCGGCATGCTTGCCTACGACGCGTTGTCGTTCCATAAGTCGCTTCCCAACCACCGCATGCTTTCTCGCGCGCAGACGTTGCGGGAAGTTCCCGCGCTTGAGCCCGAAGGCTTACTGGGCGCCGCTGTTTATTCTGACGCACAAGTGGAGTTTGCCGAGCGGCTGGTGCTGGAGAACGTCCTCTCCGCTGTTGAGCACGGCGCCACAGTAATTACTTACGCGCATGTGGACAAATTGATGGTGGAGAACGGAAAGGTTTGCGGGATCGAATTCACGAACGAGAAGAGAGGCAAAAAAGGTCTGGCGCGCGGGACAATCGTGATTAATGCCGCGGGTCCCTGGGTCGATCAGGTGCTCAAGAGTGACAGCGGAAATTCACCGCCATTAATTGGCGGGACTAAGGGCAGCCACATCGTAGTTGCGCCGTTTGCGGGTGCTCCTGATACCGCAGTTTATGTAGAAGCTGAAACTGACGGGCGCCCGTTTTTTATTATTCCCTGGGATAATAAGTATCTCATCGGCACAACTGACACTCGCTACTATGGCGACCTTGACCAGGTACGCATCGAAAGTGATGAGATCGATTACCTGCTTCACGAAACAAATCGAGTGATGCCCAGCGCAAAGTTGACGCGCGAACAAATTCTCTTTGCTTACTCTGGCGTGCGACCTCTGCCGTTTACGACTGACGCGGACGAGCAAAGAATCACACGGCGACATTTCATCCGTCCGCATCCGGAACGCGATAATCTGTTTTCCATCGTGGGCGGAAAATTAACCACCTATCGCAGTCTTGCCGCACATGCAGTCGATGCAGTCTTCAAGAAGCTTGGAAGAAACTCTCCCGAATGCAAAACTGACCGCGATCCCTTGCCGGGAGCAGCCACACCAGACTTCGACGCGTTCTGCCGGGATTTAAAACAGCGCTCGCCACTGTCAGCGGCGACCAACGATCGTCTGCTGAGAATTTACGGAACCCGCGCAGCTTTGATTGCTGGAGTAATCCATGAAGAGCAGTCGCTTGCTGAAGTATTCGATGGTGAAACCGGCGCCATCGCGGCCGAGGTTCTTTTCGCGTTCAAGCATGAAATGGCGAATACACTTGCCGATTGTATGTTTCGCCGCACGATGGTTGGCTTCAATTCAACCTGCGGCCTCAATGCCGTCGACGCTGCGGCCGCTACCGCACAGAAATATCTTGGCTGGTCTGATGAGAGGTTGAACTGCGAAATTGCTGAGTATCGAAACGAAGTTTTCAGATTGCGGGCGCGTTAGCACGCAAATCCTCGCAAAGGTGTCGACCGCCGAAAAGAGAATCTCCAGGTGCCCAGACAAACCTTACCCTCCCCAACGGAACTCGCGTACCGCGGGGAGGGTAAAAAGGATTGAGTCTCAAACCTGAGCGGCTAGACTACGGGTCTCCGGCCGCTGATCAGATTCAGGAGTAACACCACCAGCGCAATCACCAGCAACAAGTGGATGAAACCGCCAAACGTGACGCTCGAAACGATACCCACTAACCAAAGTACCAAAAGAATCACAAAGATTGTCCAAAGCATAGCCGCTCCTCCTTTTTGTGCGATGCAGATGCAATTGTGAAATCTCGCCTTACGATCTCCAATGTGCATGTCGGAAAGCGCAACGGACGTGCCAACTGGCGGGATTGATGCTTCAAACTGTTGATTAGAAGCGACTTGCCATCCCTGTCTTTGGGTTTAGAACGTCCCAGGCGCCCCTCTTCCGGCGTACTAAAATGCGGCAGTTCGGAGCATCGCGATAGTTTTTCGTTCAGATCATCGACCGCGAGAAATGGTCAGTAATCCCTCTCAAATCTTTCTGGACATCTTTCTGCCGTCGCTGTTAAAGTAGACGTGTGCTCGCTGCTACCAATGCGGCGAGCGCTCTGCATTAACGAACTCGGGTTTTGTATTGCGCCGCTGTCCCCCGACACGCCGTCGTTTCAATCCTGAAGTTGAAATCCCGTCGACAGAACTCAAAGTCTGTTGGTAACTAAGACTCGCCTCGCGACGGTTAACGTCGGCTAAGCGAGAGTTTCTGGAGTATCTGTATGCCTTCCCCCATTAGAAAAATCGTTACCAGTTCCCCCAGGACCACTTTGGTTTTAGCCGCCAGTACCGCGGCAGTGCTACTGGCTATCAGTGCGATTGTCATCTATCAAAGCCGCGCGCCGAAGGTTACTACCATCAACTATTCGCAGCTTTACCAAATTGCTGAGGCCGGCTCAGCTGCCTCGCTTTCGATCGAGAGCGACACGTTGACCGTGCAAACGAGGCAGGGCAGCGAGCTGCAAGCGACGGTGACCAGCGACGCAATTCGCCAGGGACTGGTAGAGCAGTTTCGCAAGAACAACGTGCCTATTGAGTTTCGACCGGTGCAGACGAGTTGGTCCGCAACGCTCTTAACCTGGGGTGCGCCGATTTTGACAGTTCTGCTTCTCGGTCTCATCGGATGGCGAGTTTATGCCAGCATGAACGGTGGCGTTGGCAGCTTCACGATGGCAAACCAGAACGGCAAACAGAATGTGTCGTTTGCGGATGTCGCCGGAGTTGATGAAGCAACCGCCGAGTTATCCGAGACGATTGATTTTCTGCGCGATCCGGCAAGGTTTGGACGCCTGGGCGGACGCGCACCACGCGGCATCCTCCTCTATGGGCCACCGGGAACCGGCAAGACTCTGCTGGCACGCGCAGCCGCCGGCGAGGCGGGCGTGCCGTTCCTGCTTGCCTCCGGCTCCAGCTTTCAGGAAAAGTTTGCGGGAGTTGGCGCGTCGCGCGTGCGCCGCTTGTTTACTGAAGGAAAGAAGTTGTCTCCCTGCATCATTTTTATCGATGAGATCGATGCGCTCGGCCGACAGCGCGGACGCGGCAACGATTCGGCGACCGCTGACCAGGACCAGACGCTCAATCAACTGCTGATTGAGATGGATGGCTTCGATCAAAGCTCGAGCATCGTCGTTATTGGATCGACGAACCGGCCGGATGTGCTGGATCGCGCGCTCACCCGACCGGGCCGCTTCGATCGAGAGATCGCAGTCAACCTGCCTGATGTCCGTGGCCGCGAGGCAATTCTTCGCGTACACGCGCGCAAAATGGAGCTCGATTCGGATCTTGATCTTAGCTGGGTGGCTCGCGGCACGCCGGGCTTCTCCGGAGCGGACCTCGCCAATCTTTTGAACGAGGCAGCCATAGCCGCCACCCGCGACGATTCAGAGGCAGTAGGACGCACGCACATCGAGTATGCCCGTGATCGGATTCTGATGGGCGCGGAACGACATGGATTCATGATCGACGAAGACGAGCGCTATGCGACCGCGGTTCACGAAGCGGGGCACGTGGCCGTGGGATTAGCAGTAAAGAATGGAGACCCGATTCACAAAGTCTCCATTCTTCCACGCGGGCGCGCTTTGGGTGTGACCCAGTCTTTGCCCGAGCGCGACCGCTTGATGAAGAAGCGTGAGTATCTAGAAGACCAGATTGCGGTGCTCCTGGGCGGACGTGCAGCCGAACAGATCCTGCTTTCGACCATGACAGCCGGCGCCTCAAATGACATTCAACGAGCGGTGGAAATCGCCCGCAGCATGGTCAGTGAATTCGGCATGAGTCCGCTGGGCCCGATCTATCTGGGCGATCCTCGCTCTGAGCCGCTAAGCCAAAGTTTGCTTGATCGAGTGGAGGAGGCTGTTAACTGCATCATCAACAGTCAACTTGCGCGAGCTTGCGAAGTGGTGAACGGTCAGCAGGAATCAATCGCGCGCCTGGTGGAGTTGCTGTTGGAACACGACACGGTAGAGGCCGACGGTATCGAGCAATGCTTTGCGACAGGCCAGCTCGTTCCGCCGTTAGAACTTCGGCCGGCGCCGGCGTTGTTGCCGCACCCCGCATCGGTGTAGGTGGTCCGCTATCTATCCTTTCGTTTAGAGAGCGGACTTGTCCGCCTGCCTCGGCGGGGACACAAGTGCCCTTTCTAAACGGGGTGGTGGCCGGACACTCAGACCTATTCATAGACTGATGCCGCACCCTTCATCAAACGAAACAGTGGATAGCTAACTGCCAGCAGCGCGAGCGCGTAGATACTGTTGCGCGTGTCGCTCGCTATCGCCCCCGCCAGGAACAGTACCGATCCAATCAACGCCAGCGCCGTCGTCCAGGGATAACCCCAGGCGCAATACGGTCGTTCCTTCTCCGGTTCGCGCCGACGCAGTACAAAAACAGAAATGAAAGACAGGGTATAGTTGGCGACAAAGAAAAACGCCAGCACGGTGATCACCTGATCGAATGTTCGACCGAAAACAATAAACAGCACCGCTACGCCCGCACTGATCAATAAAGCGACGGCCGGAGTCCCGCCTTTGTTAACGGCAGCCGCTTGCTTTGCGAAGAGCCCATCTCGACTAATCGCGAACAAGACCCGAGTCGCCATCAAGTGATAAGCATTGATCGCGCTGAGCATTGAAAGAATAGTTAACGTGAGAAAGAGTGTGTTGCCGTGTTGTCCAAAGATCGCTTGTGCGGCGACACCCGCGGCAAAATCCTGGCCGGCAATTTGAGAAATTGGCAGTACGTAAAGCAGCGCGAGGTTAACGAGTAGATAAATCGCAATGACAGTCAACACACCGCCAAACATCGCGCGCGGAACGTCACGACCTGGATCCGTCACTTCTTCAGAAAAGTAAATCACGCCGCTCCAGCCATCGTAGGTATAGATCACACTTTGCAGCGATAGCACCAGGGCCGCCATCAAACCAACTCCGGCGGGCACACTTAGTTGCTCCGGAGTTGTGAAGGAACCGCCGCCCCCAAGAACAAACGCGGCCACAATCAATGCGCAGAAGGCGAGGGCTTTGAGCAAGCTGGTAATGTTTTGCGTCGTGCTGCCCCAAACCACTCCACGCCATTGCAACGCCGCGAAGACAACAGCCACTGCTGCCGCGATGATCACGCTCGAGCCGTCCAACGTTTTAAACAGCGTGCCGGCAAACTTTCCAATCAACAGCGCCACCGCCGCCGCTGAACCACAGGTGGAAATCCAATCGCTCCAGCCGACGATGAACCCTGCGTATTCGCCAAGTGCGTAGCGAGCGAATACATACTGACCCCCTGACCTGGGAATCATTGCGCCCAACTCAGCCAGCGAGATCGCACCGAGCAATGCATAAAATCCGCCGATAGCCCAAACACCGAGGAACAGCCAGGGATGAGGCAACTGTTGCGCGATGCTGCCGGGCGCGCGAAATATGCCGGCGCCTATCGTGTTTCCGATAATCACAGCGATACCAAAGCCGACGCCGAGCACGCGCAAGAGGCGGCCGCGGCGTTCGGACGCTGCAATGGGCGATTGGTTTGTTTTCATAGAGCCTTCAGGAAGAGTCAAGAAAGCGATTGTTGCGCCTTATACTCCTGCCTTGGGTGGAACGTCCGCGACGCCTGTTTTAAGGTCGGAGTGCAGCAGCCGGTGAAACAGATGTTCACCGGCTTCACGACGAACTGAAAGCCGCCCGGCACTATAAGTGCGGGAGTTTAATCCGCGCTGCACTGATTTGCAGATGGCGACATCTTCATCCTGAATGCGCTGGCCCACCTCAATGCTGCTGCGATTGCGTGTGCGCGCGGCGGCGGAAATGTCGGGAAAGTAAAAATCAAAGATAACTTCGGTCTGGTCAATTCCATGAGGGATCACCAGATTCGTATCCATAGCACCCTGATACCAGTTAACCATGAAGTTTGGATAGATCCAGAAGTAAAAAGCGCGATCGCCCTGGCGCACCGCTCCGGTTTCACGTTCAGCACCCTTGCTCACGATCGGACTGGACTGTAGACAGAAGTGCTCACCGTTTTCAATTGTGTACCTGCTGTAATCGAGAACGCTGTCCAACCCTTTGTGCAGATGAGGCACGTGGTAACCACCGTCTAGGTAGTTGTCCACGAAAACTTTCCAGTTGCAGTCAAAGATATAGTGACGCCGCTCCATCCACTCCAGTCGATTGAGCGCCAGCGTTTGCATTTGCTTGATGAGATCAGCCCCGAGGAAATCGTTCAATGGCACACGTTGCCCGCCGTTGTTTTCCAGTCTGACAAACACCCACTGCTCCCAAACGGCAGTATCCACCGACACGAGTCCATTTGTTGAGCGATCAAAATCACAGACGCCTGAGAAATCCGGTGTGCCCTTTAGTTCGCCTTCGAGCGAATAGGTCCAGCCATGATAGGGACAACGAAGCTGGCTCTCTCTTCCTTCGGGCTCGGTCATGACAGCCGCAGCGTGGTGGCGACAAACGTTGAAGAATCCCCGCAACTGGTTATCGTTGCCGCGGACTATGACAATCGGCTCTCCCGCAATCTCAGTCGTAACGTATTGCCCGACTTCGCGCAGCTGATGAAGCCGACAAGCTAACTGCCACGAACGCGCAAAGACAGTTTGCTGCTCGAGATCATAGACGTCTTTGTCCAGGTACCACCGCGCAGGAATTGTCGATGCTTCTGCGAGCGGGGCAGCTGGATCGTAGCTGTCTATGATGTCTTCGAGCTTCGACATTTACTCAACTTCCGGATTGACGGTTGAGACAGCACCGCAGCTTCGACGCTGTTGTGATTTCAAACCAACGGCGTGGCGGTCTTACGCTTGGGATTAAAGAAAGGTGTTTTGACAACACGGGCGCGCACGCGGTGACGTTTCGCTTCAACTGTGATCTCAAATTCGAGTTGGCTGCCCACTTTTGTGTGCGGGCTCTTCACAGTTGCCAGCGCAATCATCTTCTTTAGCGTCGGAGACCAGGTACTGGAAGTAGCCTTGCCCACCTGCGTGTCGTCTTTGAACACCGGCACTGCGACGCGGGAAGCGATCGCTGAAACCGCGGGCGGTAAACCAACATTTTCATAAAGCCGCTCAACTTCCGGCCAATCAATTTCCAGTCCAACTATCTCTCGAGCACTGCCGCGTTTCTGCTCAGCCAGTAACGCCGTCTGCCCAATGAATCGGTTCTTGGTTACATGCACCAGCCGTCCTAAACCCAGTTCAAAGGGCGAATATTTTTGATCCTCGATGAGCGCCTTTTTGCTGCTGTTAAAGTCGACTTCGATTAACAGCAAGCCGGCCTCAATGCGCGCCACATCCAGCGCCAACATGCCGGCGGGATGAATATCAAAAGCGCGGCCTGCGTTCATCACGGCGTCCCACACGTTCAAAGCCTGTTCAGCCGCCACCCAGATTTCATAACCGAGATCACCCGTATAGCCGGTTCGAGAAACCTCGACGGGTACGCCGGCTATAGTTCCTTTCGTGACGCGAAAGTATTTCAGGTTTTCGATGTCAGCCTCTGTGACCAGCATCTTCAGCAGACGGCCGGACGTAGGACCTTGTAACGCGAGCGCGGCCGTGCTCTCCGAAATATCCTCGATGTGAACATCCATGCCGGCTGAGTTTTGGGTGAACCAACGCAAGCTGGGATCAGCCGCGGTCCAGCGGTAGGTGTTCTCTTCCAGACGCGACACCGTGCCGTCGTCAATAACTTTGCCGTGTTCGTCGCACCACGGCGTATAGATGACCTGGCCCACCGACACTTTGCGCATGTCGCGCGTGATGATTCTATCGACTAAACGGGTCGCGTCTTTGCCGGTCACTCGGTATTTGAATAACGGCGAGATATCGATGAGCGCCGCGGCATTGCGAATTGCATTGTACTCATGCTCGTGGTGAGGCTCGTAGGAGCTGACCGCGTAATAGCCCGACCACTCGCGGTAGTTCAAGCTTTCGCACAGTTGAAGTGTTCGTTCGTGAAACGCGGTTCCGACGGGCATGGACACCTCGAAGGGCGTGATTGTCAGGGCAGGCGATTATAAGGAGGCCTTCGAGGGTTCTTCAAGCAATCGCATGGAAGTTATTGATCGAAATTGTGAAGATCGAGCAATCTCGTTTTGATTAAGGGGAAGTGTCGGGCGTAGAATAATCAACCACGAACAAACGGAAGCGTAAGGAATTGCTGAGGGCCTATGGTGACCGCAAAGCAAGAGGTTGAATCGTTACTTAGCAAACTGCCAGACGACTGCTCGCTTGAAGACATTCAATATCATCTGTACGTCATCGAAAAAATCCGCCACGGACTCGACGCTGCCGATACCCTCGGTCCAGTTTCCCAGAGCGAAGCTGAACGTCAATTGGACAAATGGCTTACGAAGTAGTGTGGTCCCCCACCGCTCTCGAGGACGTCGAAGCGATTGCCAGCTATATATCCCGCGATTCCTCTTCTTATGCTGGAGCAGTCGTTAGAAAGATAATCAATTCCACGCGTAACCTTGAAAGCTTTCCTTTCGCTGGCCGAGTCGTGCACGAGTTTGAGACAAGAATATTCGAGAAGTCTTTGCCTACAGCTACAGGATTGTTTACCGCGTTGATAATGAGGCGGTAAACGATTGCTGCAGTTATTCATGGGAAACGAGCTTTCGTCTCGTCACCCTTGGCCGAACGAATAGATCAGCAACACTTAGATGACTAACCAATACGACGTCATCGTGATCGGCGGCGGGCACAATGGCCTGGTCAACGCCGCGTATCTTGCGCGCGCAGGCAAGCGCGTGCTGGTGCTCGAGCGGCGTCACGTGCTGGGCGGCGCGGCTGTCACAGAAGAGATTTTTCCTGGTTTTAAGTATTCCGTCTGTTCTTACGTCGTATCTTTACTGCGGCCCGAAATTATTCGTGAACTGGATCTCCCGCGTCACGGATTAGAGATTCTTCCGTTGGATGGCACCTTCACGCCAATGCTTAACGGCGATTACCTTTGGCGCGTCAACGATCACGCGCAAACCCGCCGCGAAATTGCACGTCACTCAAAGCTTGACGCCGAAGCCTACGACGAATACGGCAAGGCCATGCTTGAAATGGCCCACTTCGTCAAACCAATCATGAGCATGACGCCTCCCGATCCGACGTCGCTCAATCCCAAAGGCCTGAAGGATCTGCTATTTCTCGGGAAGAGATTCCAAAAGCTACCTGACGAAGACAAGTACAACCAGGTGCAGTTGATGACGATGAGCGCCGTCGATTTTCTGGATCAGTGGTTCGAAACTGATGTGCTCAAGGCGACGATGTCTGCCTCGGGAATCATTGGCACTTTTCTCGGCGTTCGTTCACCGGGCACAGCTTACGTATTGCTGCATCATTACATGGGCGAGATTGACGGCGCCTTCAGATCGTGGGGTCTCTCTCGCGGCGGTACCGGAGCGATTTCAAACGCAATAGCCGAAGCTGCGCGTGAAGCCGGAGCGGAGATTCGCACCGAGGCTGCGATTGAAAAAATAATTCTGAAGAACGGGCAAGCCAAAGGTGTGGCCCTCCAGAACGGCGATGAGATATACGCCAACATTGTATCGTCCAGCGTCGATCCGCGACTGACGTTTATGAAGATGGTCGGGGAGGAACATTTGCCTGAAGACTTCACTGAGGATCTGAAGCGCTACAAGTATCGCGGTTCGTCCGGCAAAGTGAATCTTGCGTTAGATGGTTTGCCTGACCTCAAGTGCCGGCCTGGTGAAGGACCACATCTGCGCGGCGCGATATCGATCAGCCCCGGCGTGGAATACATGGAGCGGGCCTACGACGACGCGAAGTATGGTCGCTACTCACGACGACCCTACATCGACATTGTGATTCCCAGTTTGACTGATCCATCGGTGGCGCCGCCAGGCAAGCATGTTATGTCGTGCTTTGTGCAATATGCGCCCTACAACTTGAAAGAAGGAACCTGGGATGAGAAACGTGAAGAGTTTGGCGACACGGTGATCGATACGATTGCCGAACACGCACCCAATATTCGCGACCTGATTCTGCACCGCCAGGTTTTGACCCCGCTCGATCTCGAGCGTGATTTTGGATTGTCGGAAGGAAATATTTTTCAAGGCGAGCTAACGCTGGAACAGCTATTCTTTCTACGGCCTGCGCCCGGTTGGGCACAGTATCGCACGCCTATTCGCAACCTTTACATGTGTGGTTCGGCGACGCATCCCGGCGGCGGCATCATGGGCGCGTCCGGGCGCAATGCAGCGATGCAGATTCTGAAGGATAAGAAATAATTGGCCGCGGATTAGCGCGGATCAGAAAAATAAATAAGGTAACAAGTAAGAGGTAAAGACGTTTAAGCTGAGTTGTCGCAGGTCTTTCTGATCCGCGTTCATCCGCGTAAATCCGCGGCCAATTAATCTAATCGATAATGCCTGATTACGATGTCATCATCATCGGCGCGGGTCACAATGGGTTAGTGACCGCGTGCTACCTGGCCAAGGCCGGTTTGAAAACGCTTGTGCTCGAGCGGCGGAAGATTGTGGGTGGCGCGGCAGTCACTGAAGAGATACATCCGGGGTTTCGTTGCTCAACCCTCGCCCATTTAGCGGCTCCATTCTCTCCGCAAATCATAAAAGATCTGCAGCTGACTCGACACGGTCTTGAAATTATTAAGCCGCCGGTCCAGCTGATTGCGCTATCCACGGACGGGCCCGCCCTCGGCATTTACCACGACACTGAGCAAACCG
>DASZDU010000172.1:0-12699 GCA_035941655.1 Pyrinomonadaceae bacterium
ACCGATTTCACAATGAGAAAAGCCGAATGGATAACCCTGGTAGCGTTTTCCTTCTTTCTCGTCGCGTCATGGTTGCGGCCCTTAACCAGGCGAAGGCGCATGGCAATCGCAGCAATTGGAGCAATCGGAATACTCTTGATAACGGCAATGCAATTTACAGAGGAGTTACCCTTACGCACAGCGGTTTCTATCGTCCGAGACTGGTTGCCTGCTGTTTTGATGCCGATGGTTTACTGGCAGGCCGGTTGGTTCTCAGGCAGAGTGAACATGAGCTTTCAGAGGCATTTGCAACAGCTTGACCGTAAGTTATTGAGCGGTTGGATGTCGATTCTCGCTCGACCCGGTTATCGGTGGATTGTGATTCTTCTTGAGCTGGCCTATCTATCTTGCTATGTGTTGGTTCCGATGGGTCTCGCAGTTCTGTATCTTGCCGGCCTACAACGCCATGCGGACGACTACTGGTCCGTGACCTTGCTTTCTACCTACCCTTGCTACGCCTTTACTGCCTTCGTGCCAACAAATCCACCGCGGACTTTTGAAATCAGATCAGACGACACAGCGACTGGGCAGATTCGGCGGTTCAATATGTGGATCGTTCGTTGGTTCAGCATACAGTTGAACACTTTTCCAAGCGCGCACGTAACCGCCACGCTTGGAGGTTCACTCGCTTTGCTTTATTTCATGCCCACTATCGGCCTGCTCTTCGTGCTGGTTTCGATCGGTATTGCACTTGGCGCAGTGTTCGGTCGCTATCACTACGCGGCCGATGTCGTTGTAGCAGCGTTACTCACCGTTGCGGTATTCACACTGGAGTTAGCAATGAGTTGAAGCGATCGCAGTAGATTACTTCATTCCAAGAATGCGTGACGCCGCGTGCCGCATGATACGTCGTTTACTCTTTTCGGTCGGCAATAATAGCCAGGTAAGCACTCGGACAGCCATGGGCATTTCGGAACCGGGTTCTGATTCACTAGACGGAAAAAACCGATTAATTGCCGCGACCGGATTTTCTCGCAATTCGTCAATCATCGATCCCCGCTGAACACAGGAAATTGTGCAGTAAGGTGCACACCCTTTGACCGAGTGATATTCGCGCTCGAGATCCTCTTGTTCATACTTCTCGAGCGGAATACCAGGAATACCGCGTTGCTGCGAGCAATAATGTACGAGTCCATCTTCACAAATATATAGATAACGACTGCCGGCTCTACAGTGCCAGTCGTTACGCAAGCCGCGAGCAAGGTTTTTGTGAAAACGGTTGTAAAGCGCTGCGGTGTGGAATGGCTTTTTCAACCTCTCAATTTGTTGAAAGACAATTTGCTGTCTGTTATCTAATGGCTGCAGCATTCCGGAGCCGTTGTGTATCAGACCCATTGTTGTGGAAAGGCCGAGGTCGAGCGCCGATTGCGTGATAACCACTGCGTCTTCAGGTGTGCGAATCGAGCTACCCACGACAGAATTGACGTTAACGTCGAACAGTGCATACTCGGCAAGCAAACGAAGTTTTTTCTGTAAGACTCGCAGACTCTTCTTTGACACGTCATCGGGATTTACATTGTCAATACTGATCTGAAGATGATCGAGACCAGCATCATTCAACCTCTTTATGCGCTCGGGAGTCAGCAGGTAGCCATTTGTAATCAGTCCGGCGAGCATTCCATGGCTGCGAATCCGTTTAATAATCTCATCGAGTTCCGGATGTAAGAGCGGCTCGCCGCCGCTAATCGTAATGGTGGCGGTGCCGAGCGCCGCCAGAAGATCAACGCGGCGGACCATTTCCCCAGTCAAAACCGGCCCAGAGGAACTATCAAATTCGTTGCAATAAGTGCATGAGAGATTGCAGCGACGTATGGGAATGATTTGGGCTTCAATGGGATGCAAGCGCGATTTTAACGCTCTGGCAATCATCTGCGTCTGACGGATTCGTCGATTGATGGCGACGACTTTTTGTCTCAGTCTGAAGGCTTTCATGCAAACATGAGTTGAAAATATCTTATCGGAATGGCAGTAGCAATCGCGAGATCAATACACCGCGAAAACAACATGCTGGGCTGATGGCGTGGGGATTCGTTAGCTCCCCGTTTTGATCCCGGCCCAAAAGCGACCTTTCGCGCCAGCCACAGTTCTATTTCTTTCGTCAGCTTTATGCTGCGGATGGCTGCCGCAGTTCCTCACTTTTAGATCAAGAGCCACTCAGAATTGATATGTTTCGCGAACTGCCAATGGATGCTGAAGCAATCCCTCTCGTTTTACCTGCAAATACTTCACATTCCTTTGCGAGCGGTATACCGTGCGGCGTTCTTAGCCTCGACGTAACCCTCCTTCACGTCACGGAGGTGACTATGACTTCAAAGCATTCCCGCACTCTGAGAGGAGCGTGCACAAGGGAGTAAAAATTATGCGAGATCACCGCGGTCCGGTTTCTCTTGGACGTTTGAGAAAGCGGAGGGCACTGAAGATTACAAGCGCGATCGTAGAGCCTAAACCCAGCCAGAACCAGCCAGTCAATCCCACGGCGATCAATCCAGAAGTATCTTCAGCTCTCACTCGCTCCCGATTCATAAGGTAGGCGCTCACAAGTCCGGCTAACAGGCTGACGGTGGCTGAGACTTCGCGTCTATCTTTCCAGGCGCGCGCGATGCCGAGGAAAAGTATCACCAGCATGAGGAAGGGAATTAAATAAAGTCCACTATGACCGTCGCGTGCTAGATCAACTCCACTCAGTCTGTTCTCCGACGCGCCACAACTCAATTGTACCCACGGCAGGAAAAAACAGATCAGAACAATTAATGCCAAACTTGTCGTTACTCGTTTGTTATCCATAGGTTCAACGCGTGGAATATTTTGTCTGCCGACAAAGCTCATTTACGCTTTTTCGTCAGCTTCCAGTTTGGTACTTCGGAGGATTGGCAACGCAAGAGTATACAGCCCTATTAATGCGCGCGGGCAAAATTTGATACTGGTAGCAGGAGACGACTTGGTCATATTTCCTTGAGACATGAATCCTTTACATTTTCATTATTAGGGCTTACCCTAATAATGTTCCCCCTACAACAAATTCCTCTATAGGCCCCTTGCGGTGAGCTCCGGTGAAGGTCAGGTATTGAATCTTATCTTTCCCCGCGCCGGTATAAGAGTGACCACAGAAATCGGCGCGGCCAATGAATTTTCGTGAGAGGGGAGGGCTCCTGCAGAAATGAAACAGGGGACTGATGAAGAGGAGTAAGACGTTATGCGCATAATGAAATTCGTGGTACTTGCGCTGGCAATCGCGACTATCGTCGGCGCGTCGAGCTATCGTTTTAATTCATCGGCGCGGGCGTCGCGTTTTATCAACACGGACCTCGCGCCTCCAATCCCAACCACGCAGCGCTACAGCCTTGACGCGTCGCAAAGCAAATTCATTGCTCACGCTCTCGCTGGCGGTTTGCTGTGGTTCAAGGGTCACGATCACCTCGTCGCGGTGCGGGAATTCACCGGCGAAGCTCAATTAACACCTAATTCCATCACACCTGCCTCGCTGGTCATTATCGCCAAGACCGCATCGATGGTGGAAACCAGCAGTGTCTTTACTGAGCCGCAAAAACAAATCATCAATAAAGAGCTGCGCGAAATTGTTCTATTGCCTGATCAATATCCGGAAATTGTTTTTAAGAGCACAAACGTTACGGGAAAAACAACCGGGAACAATCAGTACGACTTGAAGATTTCGGGCGATTTAAAGCTGCACGGTGTAACGAAGCAAATCACGATTCCGACGAAGGTGACAGTTACAGGAAACCAACTTCGTGCACAGGGCGAATTCAGCATCAGTCGCGGCGACTTCAAAGTCAAAGCAACTTCGGCAGTACACGGCTTGGTGCGTGTGCGGGATAAAGTGAAGTTTACTTTTGACATTGTGGGCCGCAGATAAGCTAAAGATAATCATCCAGCCAGCGCTAGCTGATGTCCTGACGCTGTGTTTATAGCGCCTTCCGTTCAATGTCGCGGGTGCAATAAACTCGGTGCATTACAGTCGCAATCACGATGTTTTTCGCGGGTCGCATCGAAACGATGAATGTTTGTGAAGTTATTGAAGTGATTGTTGCCGAGGGCGGGAGTCGAACCCGCACGACCTTGCGGTCAACGGATTTTAAGCCCGTTTCCTCGGTACTTACCTGATGGTACTACGCATGACCAAGTAGTATTTGCTAGCGTTTCAGCCGTCAAAGCAAGTTAGGTAACGCTTGGTTCGAGCATGTAAGTCCCTCATCTTTCCCTCATCCATAGGGCAGGGATCGGGGTTCTCTTCGTCCAATCTGGCTCCCCCAGTGGACAATCTTCGCAACTTTTTTCTACAGCCAACGGCAGAGATGTTAGCGGTTTTCCAAAGTGTCCGAGAGGGATTTACTAATCAACACGTCTTATGCCTTCACCCTCCATCCAAAACAAGCTGCTAAGCGTCCACAGATCCCTTAAACACTTGATTTCATTGTTTGAGATTCTCATGGAACTACTATTTAAGGCCTCGTTCAACCTTCGCGAGAAAACAGAGCCATGCCTGCGTCTTCCACTCTAATGTCTTCATGGAGATATTGAACCACTCGGCACTCTATGGACAGAGGTTGCCTGCGGGGAGCACAATGGCCGGACGACTTAGCCCTTACTCCAAATCTGGGCATCGGATCATTCTGCGGGGAAGCCTGCGTTCCGATGCCCCACCGCCATTGCGAGGAAAAAATGGACAGGATACTAAACTTCGTTGCACTTCGGCCGCCGTCTCAGGATGTTCCCTCTTCTCCCGCGCTCGCCGATTCATCAGATTTTCAGGAAGAGTTGGCAGCGGCGGCCGCGAGTCCTAATCCACCGGATGAAACCGCGGCCGCGGCGCTGTCATTCGTGGATGGCGGCGGCTTTCTGGCGAATGCGGAAGACGTCAGCCTTGGGGTTGAGCTTGTCGCGCTGTACGAACGCTTAACCGATGGCTCCTTGCATACAATCGAGGATATCGAAGAGGAGGTTCGCGAGGTAGTAGGCGATTCCCAACCATCTGATTTTGCAGAGGATTCCATCCGTGCCAAGGATAGTGTTCTGGCGGGCTATCTGCTGGAAGGCTCCGGTCCCAGTGCCGCCACGGCGTTGAAGCTGGTGCGTGTGTACGCGGTGATTGAAGCTATGCTGGCTGGTGGCGGGTCCATAGATGACCTCGATCCAATCCTGCGCGCTCCCCTCGTCCTTCCGGATTATCTGCTGGGCCTCAATGAGCGAGCCGCATCTGATGTTGCGCCGCCTCAGTCCCCGGACGAAACCGCCACTGCGCTCATAAAAAAGTTTACCGCTGCTCGTGAGCGGTATTCCCGCCTGAGCGAAACACTGGCGCACATCATCAACCACGATGAGGATGAACTGGTGCTCAGCGAGTTGGGGGAGCAACGCCCGCTGGCATCGCTTTACCGCACGGCGCCGACCGCGGTTGATAGTCGGTACGCATTCAGCGAACGGGACAACAAGATAAAGGTACTCGACGTCGGCGAGTCCTCGGGATCCTCGCCCCTGCGACGCGCCGCATCACGGGCGAACGTCATCTTCTCCGACACGGCCGTGCAGCTTCTCTCCGAACCTGCCCGCGAAACGCTGCACAGCCTGGGCCTGAATCCTTCGATTGCTACGGTCAAGGAAATGTACGGCCGCGTGATGTCCGACTACGACCAGGCCGCAAACACTCTCCGGGAACTGTCCTTCGAGCTTGGCGGTTTCGCAGCTCTGAACGATCCCAATAAACACCGGATTGACGAGGTGTTAGGGCAGTGGAGGGTTGACCCGATAGATGAGCCAACGGCTGCCGAGCCCATTGCCACGGCGCCTCCTGTGTCGTTCGCCCCGATCAAGCCGCTCGGGATTGCCGACTTTTACCTGGTAAGGACCCATATCAGCCGTTATGAACGCGGCGAGGTTGCCTCTCTCGAGAACATACTGGGCGGCGAGAAACTGACTCACACCTCGCGGCAACTGAGCGAAACGGAAACAACCGACACCACAGACAGCGAGCAGACGAGTCTGCAGTCACTTGCCCAGAGCACAGCGGAGCAGGACTCGGGCAAGACGACCGCCCAGTCGATTGGTGCCGGCCGCGGACCGCTTACCAGTGATGGGCCTGAGAGTTTCTCCAAGGCAGTCACCGACCAGGTGGCCTCAAGCTCGTCGAACCGGAACCGGAAGGTATCGGTGGTGCGCCGCCTTCAGCGTAATGAAGAATCGATGGAGCATGTCTTCGACAATACCGATGAGGAAGATACGCGATTCGGGGTGTATCAATGGTTGGACAAGGTTTACCAGGCGCAGGTGTTCAATTATGGCTCACGACTACTTTACGACATCATCATCCCGGAACCCGCCGCGCTCTTTCGGGAAGCGCTGTCCCGTCCCCGCGGCCAGGCAGTGCTGCCGCCACGGCCCGCTAAGTTCGTGGTCCCGGCAGACAAGCTCAATCTATTCAACTGGTCTTATTACGCCACCGGTCATCAGGCTGTTGGGGTGGATGCGCCTCCGCAAGCCCAGATCATAGTTGCCGAAAACTTTGGCGGCAAGGCGCCTGATCCTTTTAGCAGCGAGCTCAACGCCAACACCTTGGAGATCGGAGAGAGCCGCACCACCCGCATACCCAAAGGATACAAGGCAACCGAGTATAGGTTGGTCGCCGAAGCCAGTGGCTGGACGCCGTTCGTGCTCCGGGCCATCATCGGATCAAAGACAGTAGCCATCGATGGCAACTGGGGAGGCAAGGTCTTCAGCGGAAGGCTGAACGATGAAGTGGAGATGATGCCAGTTGGGCTCATCGCCGATGGTAACGGGCAGAGCGCCAGCATTTCGACGCTGTCCGTGGGGATTGAGATCATCTGCGAACCCACCGACGAGGCGATCTCGGCCTGGCAGACTAAGACACACAGCCTGATTCTCGCGGCCAACCAACGGCGCTTTGCGGACTATGAGGAACGGGTGGCCAACCGGGATGCGACTGCTCGACTGCAACTGCAGAGTCTGTCGTCCGAGCGGAAAGCCGCCATCATGCTAAACGAGTTGAAGCGCACCACGCTGGCCGTGTTGACCAACCAGAACTTCAGCACGTTCAACGCCAACAGAGTCGACGGGTTTGGTTTCCCCTATCCCGATGCTGCCGCGGCCACGGCGCTGTCCCCTTACATCCGGTTCTTCGAACAGGCGGTCGAGTGGCAACACCTGGAATGCGCGTTCTTCCCTTACTTCTGGGGTTCGCGCACCTCCTGGGTCAACAAGATTCTGAACTCGGAGACAAACCCTCTCTTTTCGGCCTTCCTCAACTCAGGGGCAGCCCGCGTTGTCCTGCCGATCCGGCTCGGCTACGAGCCTGCCGTCGAACGTTTCCTCAACACCGGGAAGACCCCGACTACCGACGAAATGCTCGATGTCGGTGGCCCGCTTTGGGTCTCGTTGATTACTCAGTTGAGGGACCAGGGTGCTGAGGGTGATTCCGAAACGGCCGTGGGCGAACCCTGGGAATTCCGTCTCGCTTCGGACCTCGTGCGCGCTCGACGCGATGGTCTGCTACCGAAGTGGAAGCTCACCGCTGGCGAGTGGGTAGAAGAACCCGATCCCAACTCCTGAGCTCGGGAGCACGACAGATTACATGCAGCCCTTCGACGGACCACTGAACGGAGCCAGCGGTCGGCAGATCGCCTTCGATGAACGCCGCCTGCGTTATCTCGAATGCCTTGCCAAACGGGCGTTTCTGAAATCCAAGCCGTTCGAACGGTGGATAGAATCTGAACGGCGCCGCGCGCCCGAGCCCAAACCGGGCAGCACCACCGGCGAGGTCATTTCCCCTCTTGAGGCAGGGCACGCCACTCTGTGCGACGCGATCCATGATCTGGGGCTGGCCAAGCTGGACCCGGGGCTGGATCTCGTTTCAGACGCCCTGGATAAACTGCCCGACACGCAGCGCGACGCCATCCAGCGCGAGTGGTTACTCAATGACAGCAGGGAAACAGCGCTGGCCCGATCATTGTTGGTCCGCGCCCAGCCCGAGCGGCAGGATGAGCTCTTCGGCTGGGAACGAACCGGTCTGAACTCGGATGTTTATTGGGCGCGCCTCATCCCCGCGATCCACATGGAGTACTTGCTCGAGACAGCGGATTTCGGCGCCAATGAAGTCCTGCGAATAATGTATTTGCTCGACGACACTCCGGAACACTTGCTGAATGCGGCAGTCCTCTGGCGGGACCCGGATAACCTGCAACGTGACGTCAACTTCCCGGCGGGCGGAGCGGCCGCGCTGCACACCTCGTTCACCAACTTCAAATACTGGTTCGATGATCCATTCCGCTGTGACGAATTCACCGGGCGCGCTAAGGAAGTCCGCGGGAACAAGGCAATCAATGGGCACGAAGAGATGAAGCCCGGTATGGACATGACGTATTGGTCAGAGAACCATCGAATCCTTTTCGCCACCGCCGAGTATCTGGCCGGCCAGTTTTGGCCAAACGAGATGTTCATTTCCCAGCGCAAGAACCGCAAGGAGGGTCTCACCGGCGCGCCGCGCCCCGGAGATATGACGGGCGCAGGGCACATGAATCATGCGAGGACACGGGTCCTGCGCTGGCTCAATGAACGCTTGCGGCTGGGCTTCGCGGAATGGAATGCTCCAGGGTACTACGTGGAAGATATTCTGCCGCTGCTGAATCTGGTCGATTTCGCCATCGACAAAGAAATCAAAATTCGGGCAGCGATGGTGATGGACCTGCTTGTATTCGACCTTGCTGTGCACTCGCAAAGCGGGGCCTTCGCCGGTTCCGCCGGCCGGGCCTACTTCGAGAACAAGAACTGCGTTTGGGAGCAATCAGTCCGGGATTCCAGCGAGATCCTGTTCGGCCAGTCACGGCACTTCACGCAGTCCAGCAATGCCGCAGCTTTCCTCGCTACCTCGCCGTCATACCGGCCGCCAGATGCATTGATCGCCCTTGCCAAGTCCGGTCCGCAGCAGTTCACCACCCGCAGCCGGGTCTCGATCAACTTCGACGAAGCCCACGAATACGGCGTGGGTACCAGCACCGCGGAGGACATGGAATTCTGGTGGAGCCGGGCCGCCTATGCAACGAAACAAACCATCCTCGCCTCGCGCCGAGTCGCCACCGAAAGCGGATTGTTGGATACGGAGCCGTTCAAGAAAATTCTTCCGTTGATCAAGAAGGTTGCCGATGCCATCGACACTGCAGAAGATGTCGGCGCAGGAATCATCGGTGGCTTGGCAGGGGCCGCCGCGGGCTTTGCAGTTGGAGGCGTGGCCGGCGCTGTAATCGGTGGTACTGCCGGCGCCTTTGCGGGTGCATCAGTTCCCAACTTCACCGAAGTCGATGCAGCCGACAAATTCTCAGTACTGACCGAAGGATCAGTGCTCAGTCGCGCAAATATATATTCCCATTGCTCTGGCGGCGCGACGCTCGCCAGCGTCCAGGATTTTCGGCGGGGACAGATCAGCCTCCAGAGTTTGCCCTGCGTGGCCACCGTCTCTAACGGCGCCATGGTGTGGACCAGCTATCCATCGGCCGGCAGCCGAGTTTCGATCGGCCTCCCCTTCGGCCTCAAGGATATCGATGAGGAAATCTTTCCGCCGGATTCCCATGATGGCCCGAATTGGTGGACGGGCAGCGTGGTTCAGCCGCGCGTGGTCCAGAAACGCGGCGCGGCGATCACGGCGTACAAGGCAAAGTCGATCCAGAAGATCCTCTTCGGCGAGCGGACCCACGCGTGGTTTCCCAGAAACCAGTTCGACGAAACTCGCGGACCGGCGAGCGCCCGCTGCAATCATGACTCAGCGCGTTGGTTCTTCGGCCGCTCTGGCGATAGCTATGTGGCTCTTTTCTGTGCCCTCGAAACCAACTGGACCGACAATGGGCCATGGAAGGACAAGGAGATCCGCGTCGACGGCCACACGAACGTGTTCATCACCCAGATCGGCAGCGTCGGCGAGTTCGGCAGCTTCGAAGGGTTTATGGCCAAGGTTAGTCAAGCTCGGGTCCACATCATCGGTCTGCACAGCGACCAACCTCTCATCTGCAGTTACGACATGCCTTTTGGGGAGAGCCTGATATTAAGCTACGACGCGGGCCCCCACTACGGCGGCGCTCCTCTGCAGGACGATGGGTACCCCCGCCACAGAAGCCCGTTCGCGCGAATCGAGTGGCAACAAGACCGCTACGCCATCCGGTACGACAACCGTTCATTGGTCCATGACGTCGTGCACGGCATACGAACGATCGGCGGCGCGCTTACTGAACTTAATCATGATGCTCCCCTCACCTTCCACGCGCAGAACATGGCGTTGCTGCCAGGGCCCTTGTATAAGGGAATCGACTCGGATGCGGCCCTCGGCAAACTGATCAGCGTTCTGCGCGAACGTCAACCCGACGTGGTGGGTTTGAGCGAAATGTGGGTCCCTGCTGATCGGGCGCGGATCACGTCGGAGTTGTCTGACCTCTACCCGCACACGTTTGACGGGCCGCACGAGGATTCCCTGGATTTGCTCGTCACCGACACGGAGCTCATGGGCGGCGGGCTGCTTCTATTGAGCCGGCACCCCATTCTTGTCAGCGCCCAAACCGTGTACCGCCAGTGTTCTGGCGACGACTGCCTGGCCAATAAGGGCGTGCTTCACGCCCGCATTCAGCGGACCGGCCATCCCTGTGCGGTTGACGTGTTCCTCACCCACACCCAAGCGCCGCACCCAACCATAGGAGGGACGACTGCGGGCGCTCGGGCCGCCGTTAAGGCGCAAATACGCCATTTGGCCGCCTTCATCCGCGCCAGCCGGGATGTGGTTGGTCCAGCCATTCTCTTCGGCGATTTCAATGTGGACTTCTTCGCGCACCATGATCTCTACAACTATCTCGTGAGCACACTGGGCGGCCCGGTTGACCTGGTGCCGACCGTGGACATCGCAGGCAGGGCCCACCCCACCGGCACGAGCGAAAGCGACGACGGCGTCATCTCCTCGTTCCACTCAGACCATCCACCTCGGTCCGTGGAGGATCCGTCCCGATTCGGTCTCACCGTCGAGCGACTGGACTATCTGTTCAGCTTCCCCGGTCTGCTGTATCTGCAACATAACGCGGCTGCCGCCGTGGTGATCGAGCAGTGGACTTCGGGTCGAGACATGTCGGACCACTACGGTATCGTGACCTCGATCGATACCATCGTCGAGACCTTTCCCTCAGAGCGTGACCTCTCGTTCGTTCTCATCCGGCTGCGCCACTTTCAGTGTTTGACAACGACCAGTGGCCCCGGGGACGACGAGGTAATATTCACCCTAACCGCGACAACCTCTCGCGGAGAGCGGGCCACGCTTTCCACTCCCGAGGTTGAGGATGTTTCCGCCGGAACTCGACACGAATTCGATCTGGCGGCGCTGCGTCTGTCGGATCCAGGTGATGAACTGTCCCTGACTATTGAGGGCCGGGAATTGGACAATCTGTCGGCGGATGATTCGCTCGGGCGTACGCGCCTGGAGTTCGACCGCTACGAGCTTTTGGCTCTGGCCGATCGCGGAACCATGTCGTTGGCATTTCCGCTTCTGCGGGGCGATGGTTCCGAATACGTCGTTGAGGTCGATCTCCAATTTGGATAGGATCGCATCCAGTGCCGGAGCCAACATACGCACGCCGTGAGCCACGGCCCGGTGGATGGGCCACTGGGACTAGACGCGCCGACCGGAGCATAGACCGAACGTACTAGAGGAAGGTTGAAGGAAACGAAGAAAGTCGAGTGGTTTTGGTACCCACTCGCCATTCTTCCTTTGATTCACCGGAAAATCTCGCTCCGCAGGTAGGACTCGAACTTAAGATTACAACGCTTCCCGCCTTTCTTACCGCACTTTCTCGATGAGGGACTCTCTGAGTTGGTCTCGAAGCGATTCCGTTCAGCAAATTCAATCAAAATAAATTACCCAACGGTGGAAACTCCGTAGCGCGAATCTAGCCCGTTGAGTGAGTGCCGGTAAGTCATTGAAAACATTGGTGCCGAGGGCGGGAGTCGAACCCGCACGACCTTACGGTCAACGGATTTTAAGTCCGTAGCGTCTGCCATTCCGCCACCCCGGCACGCGCCCGCAAAAATACCATGCGCGCGTCGAGGGTGCCAGCAGACTCACCAAAAATTAGCCGCAGATTTACGCAGATAAACGCGGATCAGACGGGAAGCCGTAAATCGTAAATAGTAAATCGTAAATAGTAAGGACAAATCTCGAGTTACCTGGCTCGAGTAGCCTGGCTGAATATTCAGATCTACGATTCCCTAAGTTTTGTTCGGATCTGCGTTTATCCGCGCGCATCCGCGGCCAATGTTTTATATCTTGCTCGCCAGCGTGAATCTCCGGCAACTTCTTGTTAGAATCCACCCAACCAACACGGTCGCAGCTACCCGGCAAAACCAATGACTGAAGAGCAGGAAGTTTTCCTCAAACACATTCAGAAGAAGGGACTAAAGCGCACGACTCAGCGCGACCTCATTCTCGACATCTTCCTGCGTACAGAGGCACACCTTTCCAGCGAAGATCTCTATCGGCTGGTTAAGCAAGGCGATCCAAGTATCGGTCAAACCACAGTCTATCGAACGCTAAAGCTCCTGGCGGAAGCGGGGCTGGCGCGAGAAGTTCGTTTCGGCGACGGCATAACTCACTACGAGCACAACTAC
>DASZDU010000173.1:0-6410 GCA_035941655.1 Pyrinomonadaceae bacterium
CTGCCGCCGCGACTAGCAAAGGTCCGCTCTTCAGCCGAAACTTGGCTTTGGTTCTCGTAAATCCTCCAAATCCAAGACTTCCAGGACTGCCTCACGCTCTCCAAACGCCAACTCCCAGTCTCCAAATACCAGCTCCGGGTCTCCAAACGCCCGCTCGGGGTCTCCAAATACCAGCTCCGAGTCTCCAAACGGCTGCTCCGGGTCTCCAAACGCCGGCTTTGGATGTCCCAACGGCAGCTCCGAGTCTCCCAACGCCAGCTCCGGGTTTGCAAGCGCCAGCTCCGCGTCTTCAAACGCTATCTCCGAGTTTCCAAGCGCCACGTCCGGGTCGCCAAACGTTAGCTCACCATCTCCTGAGGCCCAGTCACAGTCGCCAAATGCCAAGCGCGTCGTTGCAACCCTGCAGCGATTCGTTTGTCGGAACATAACTCATATAACGAAGGAGACGCAGATGAACACAGACCAAACTAATCGGATCAACATGTTCAAGACAGTCAGAGAATATCTCAATCAGAACAATGCAGTCTGGAATGGAATGCCGACGATGGTCGCGGCGGTCGCGCAATTTAACGGGAGGATCGTAGGAATCGACCAGGCCGCTCAGAAGCAGGAGGCACCCACGTTCGGCGCCACGCTCGACAAAGAGACGGCGCGCAATACGCTGGAAGATGTGTTGTTTCTCATGAGCGAGGCCTTGGGAGTTTTGGCGCACAACACGAATGATGGGCCCCTCAGAGCGTTGACTGATATCAGTCGGTCGGCGTTGGACGGCATGACCGACGAGGACTTATCGAATCGTGCGACGAATGTATTAACCCAAGTGCAAGGCCGAGCTGGGGAGTTGGAGGAGATGAACGTAACTCTGACGATGATCAATGAATTCGTCGAGGCTCGGAACAACTTCAACGCCGCGAAAGTGCAGCCGCGAACGGTAGCGGCCAATCGAAAGGCGCAGACGGAGTCGCTGCCTTCTCTGATTCGCGACGCGAGTGGTTTGCTGCGAAATCAAATCGATCGATTGGTTAATTTGTCCAGCCGTTCTCATCCTGACTTTGTTGCCGGTTATCGCGGTGCGCGCGTGATCGTCAACCGCCCGGCAACGCTGACGACGCAAACGCCAAATCCTCCACCACCGCCGAATCCTTGAGAATCTCTTGGCTGATCCGGGGGTGGCGTCCTGATAACATGGGACCTACCCCCGGCTACTGTCTACCGCCGCTACGAAGTGAAGACCTCAGCCTAAGCGGCTAATTCTCTCGCGGCGGCGTCTCTACTAACTGTCGGATCGCTTCGCTTAAGGCACCCACGTCTGGCGTTTTCATCAGACAGTTCTTCACACCGGCCTTCAGCGCGAGGCTCTTCATCGAGCTCTTTAATTTCGTTGCGACCATCATGATTGGCATTTCTTTACGGTGCGGGAGCGATTGCGCGAGCCGCGCCAGCTCCAATCTCAGAAGCGCACCTGACACCGATTACACTACTGGCGCCGAAGCTCCTCTTCGTTGACCATGTACAAAGTTCCGTCTTCGCCGTCTATTTCATACTGAAGGATTTCGCCAGAAAAATACCCTTGACGGATGCGCCCCTTCCCGCGCTTGGTCACTACATGCTCACCCTTCTTAAACTTAAAAATTGACCCGGCGTCAGGGTCATCAAGCGTCTTATCCTTATCAAGCCATTGACCCCCGGCACGCCAGTGGATGTGGAACGGCCCGACGCCGTGAACCTGAACGATTGCACCATCAGGTATGTAGCCGAACATCGTGCTCCCTTTCGGGATGAACGCGTAGCCCCCGGTTTTGATCTCCTTCATCGCCGCGCGGTTAAACTTCTCGCCCACGGCGAAGTAGATTGTGCCCTGTACGACGGTGATGTGCTCATCAACAGGATGTTTATGTGGAGGGATGATAGTTCCGGGAAGCTCCCGGATTCTCATCACGAACGGCTCGCCTACCGCCTCCGGGTCGCCGTAAATGACCTCGAAGTCTTTCGACAGCGGCTGGAGCGGGATAATGCGAGGCTTCTTAGTCTCCGTCGATTGACCTAATCCACCAGCCGAGACAACGAGAACTACCAAGGAACTCAGCACAACGATGCGTATAGCTTTCGCCAACATTCCTTTACCTCCATTATTTAGCGGCCTAACGATGGCCTTTGCTGCGGCGCGTGATCAGCACTCTAGCTGAAGGAAAAGATTACTTAAGAAAAATACTATCGCGCCGTCAGCTGCAAGGCTTTGTTATGCGCGCCGCCGGAACTTGTAGCGAGACAGTTCGTCTGACATGTCAGAGGCGCGGGGGGCGCCACCCGCCGAGGGCACTTTCCAAAGTGCGCGCGAGGGCAAGGACGATGTCTTCCCGCCACGGGCTTGAGATGATCTGTACTCCGACGGGCAGTCCCGACTCGGTTGTGCCGCACCGTACGACTGCCGCCGGCCAGCCAAGATAATTAAATACCTCACTGTAGCTGAACCCCGAATCAAGATCTTCGCGCTGGGTCGCTCCGTGTTCAAGCGGCGTATAGGCACACGGGGGGCACAGGATAGCGTCGTATCTATCGAATAACCCGAGCATACGACTCCTCGCCCGATCGAACTGCTCAAGTAGATCTGTCCAATCTTCGGGCGGCGCCGAGGGTGGTGCGTTCAGCCAGGAACGCAAGGGCGGAGATACTTCGGTTGTGCCACTCGCCGCTAGAAGTCGTCTCACGGTTGCCGATCCGGCGGCGCGCCAGAGGCGATTTCCTAGATTGTATGTGCTAGCGAGCTCGCCCGGACTGAACTCTTCCACTACGCATCCCGCCGCCGTGAGAGCCTCAGCCGCAGTCCGAACAGATTGAATGCAAGTGGCGTTCGGACTGCGAATGCCGTTGTCGCCGTGAAAACAGACGCGCAGCCCCCGCAGGGAAACAACGTTCGCGTTTTTCATGGGTGCTGGAACAATCCAAGTGTCGCGCCCGTCGGGACCGGCAAGGATCGGGAAGACCATCATGAGATCTTCAACGAAGCGCGCAATCGGTCCCGGTTGGGTGAATGGTTGAAACACTCCTTCCCACGAAATGATGTGGCCCGTGCGAGGGATGCGGCCCGAGGTTGGCTTCAGCCCAGCTATCCCACAGAAGTGGCTCGGCACACGGATACTTCCGCCGGTATCACTACTGAGGTCCAGAGCGGAGAGGCCCGCCGCGATTGCCGCGGCCGCTCCGCCCGAACTGCCGCCCGGCGTACGCGATACGTCATAGGGGTTGTTGGTCCTGCCATAGACGAGATTGTCTGTCTCGTACGAAAGCGTTAGCTCTGGCGTATTTGTCTTGCCAAGAACAATGGCGCCAGCGGCACGAAGTCGCGCGACTGCAGTAGCGTCGCGCGAAGGCACAAATGATCGGCGACCAGTCGTGCCGGAAGTAGTAATGATACCTGCCGTATCGAACGAGTCTTTGACTGTGATAGGTACTCCGTGCAGTGGACCAAGATGGTCGCGCTTCCTCAGGGCACGATCGGCTGCGGCTGCAGCATCACGCGCGTTGGGGTTGAGTTGCACTACAGCGTTAAGAGTAGGGTTGAGTGCCTTTATGCGTAGCAGATAAGCGTCAATGACTTCGACACAGGAAACTTCTCTGCGGCGTATGGCACCCGCTAAACGAACGGCAGACGCGGCCGTCAGGTCTCGGATTGGCGTACTGTGCTCGGTCTCAGAAAGCGCCGACAGCGGAAGTTTCGCAGCGGCTCCCACGACTATCGCCTTGAGAATCACACGTCGCGGTAGTTGGAGCCTGGATTGTTCGACTTTTCGATTCATCAGATATATGGAACATTCGTCTGCTACGCAGCCCAACGTCAGAGTTGACCGGGCGGCGCAATTTCAATCAAGCATCGCCGGACGAATCAAGTTGCGAAACACGCCCCCGCCGCTCCGGTCCAACGAGTTGTTCGACGCGCTCTCATGAGGGTCATGCTCCAACATTTGGTTGTCATGGGGTAATCAGTAACGAGTAGTGATTAGCAACCAGCCGCCAATGCGCGCCCTGTTTTATCCAGACCCTCGTAAAGCGATTGTCACGGGGAACAGTTTTCCCTTTGTCTTGCCCGATCATTGTTGAGCGACCAGTCTCCACGGCTGCGTTTCCATAGACCCGCACTTGAACATCGTCGGTGATGATAGATTGAAATTTCAAATCACCCGACGTGAAATCTGCAATAACCTGCGCCTTGGTTCTCACTGTGCCGCTTGGCCCTATACCAATGAAATTATCAGCATAGATGCGGTCAAGCGCCGGAGCATCAGCACCAATTTGCGCTTGAATGCGTTCATGATCGACTTGTCTTATGACTTGGTCGACGCGACTCTTTGGAGCTCTTCGCGCACTCTGTTTTTGCCCGAGGCCGATAGAGGCTGTTGTAAGAACCAGAACGGCTATGACGAATTTTCTCATGGAGAGTTCTCCTTGCAAGTAATGCTACATGCCGCTAAGCGTCGAACGCTCGGCATCAGCGGCGCGCACTGAACCTAATCTTGAGAGAGCCGCTGTATTGCGCGTCCGCTGCATGCCGTTGTTAGGCAACATCGTCCGGTGGAAAATTCACTTACAGCAGGGACGACCTCATCAACCCGGCAAAGGCGCGGAGAAATGTTCGTGGACGATCAGCCATTTGCTCCCCCGCCTCTCCCAAATGGCGGTGTGCCGACAGTCCATTTCCAACTGGCCACCGCTCTTTTGCTTGGCGGAGAGGTGGAAAGTGACGCTCGTCCAAGCGACGTTACCGTGGCGCGTCAGCTTCAGGTCATCTTTCGGCGTCAGCTTCAGGCTCTCGAACCCGCCGAGCAAACCGCGCGCGCCTTTATCGTATTCGCTCCAACCTGTGTACTTCAAAGGAGCGATATCATAGAAAACAAGGTCAGTCTCCTTCGCGTAGAGCGGCGCGGCGTTATCGGGGTTGAGTGAACTCCACGCCGAGGAATAACGGTCGATGAGCGTTTTGAACTCGGCGTCGCTATTCTTGCTGACCTTTTGGCTCAGAGCGGGGGAAGTTGACGCGCATATTAGCAGAGCGGCCAAAACAATGTGTCTCATAGGGGATCTCCTTTTCGAGGTAGGTGTAACGATGGGCTTTTAGCCGAAGTTTAGCCATCTGTAAAGGCTGGCGGGGCAAACCTCTCGAGCTGATGTTGTCTAACGCCGCGCTTCAGCGGCCGGGCGACAACTAATCAAGCATTCAAGTTAACGGATGGGAGAAATGCTGATTCCGGTCCGCTGCAAGCGCTGGTTATCTTGCCCTTTCATTGAATCATTCAACGTGAATCATTAACTCAACTTACCGACGCTATCAATACCTTCAACGCTGCGAAATTGCAGCCTCGGACGGCGGTAGCAGATCGCATGGCTCAGAGGGGTCGTTGCCTTCTCTGATTCGCGACGCTAGTGGCTTGCTGCGAAATCAGATCGATAGGATGGTGAACCTGTTTCGCCGCTCGCACCCGGATTTTGTTGCAGGTTATCGCGGTGCGCGCGTGATCGTCGACCGCGCCGCAACACTGAAGACGAAAACAGCAAGTCCTCCACCACCGCCGAATCCGTGAGAATCTCTTAATGGCTGATCCGGAGGGTGGTCCCGATACATCGGGACTTACCCCCCGGCTAATTTTCTCGCGGTGGTGTCTCTACCAGCTGCCGGATCGCTTCGCTTACTGCGCCAGCGTCTGGTGTTTTCATCAGACACTTCTTCACACCGGCTTTGCGCGCCAAGGTCTTCATCGAGCTGTTCAATTTCGTTGCCACCATCATGATTGGCATCTCCTTGCGGTGCCCGAGCGATTGCGCGAGCCCGCCAAGGCCAAACCTTCCCTTTCCCGCCAGTCGAGATCAATTAGGAATGAGTCGTAGTGAATGTCGCTCTTGAGGAATAAGACCGCGCTTTCGCGATCCGAACAAGCCACGAGTCTGTAATCGGGTGGGGTTAGGACTTGCCGCAAGGCTGCGAGGAATTCGAGATCGTTACCCAGATACAAGAGCCGAAACTTCGATGCCGTCGAGTGTGGGCGTTCAGAAGCTCGCATAGATCTAAACCTCCTTCAGGAAAGAGGGTGATCAATGAAGCGGCTTCGGTGATGACCGATGACCGATGACCGACGACCGTTGACGGATGACCGCTGACGGACGACCGATGACGGACGACGGACGCGGGTTTGGGGTGACAGACGGCGGACGCGGGATACGTAATTGCGGACCGCGTGTTACAGGCGACGGGTGAGTTAAGCGGCTAGATCGGGGTGATTATCACTAGAACTCATCACTCAACTCAGTACTGGTACAGGTTGATCGTCTTCTCATTCTCACCGTGGCTTCAGCCCGGTGCCTGCGATGACGTTTGGGATGGAAACCGTTTTAAACGGTTTCCCATGAGTCAGGTTAAG
>DASZDU010000174.1:0-4700 GCA_035941655.1 Pyrinomonadaceae bacterium
GGCGTTTCCTGAGTAATGCTTCGGGCATTCTCAATCAAATAGTCAGTGGGTGGGAACTCGCAGACTCGTTTGTCTGGCAGAGCGGTCGTCCCTTCCCCGTTTTCTCAGGGGCCTTCACTTTCAGCAATGCGGTGCAGTCCATGGCCAATTGCAGCGCTTGTTCCCCAGGCATGGGCCGCTTGATCGAGGAGTCCGGCACGTCGTTCATCTTCAGCGCCGCTCAACGCGCTTTGTTCTCGACGCCGGCGCCGGGCCAACAAGGTAACACCGGCCGGAACTTCTTCCGCGGACCGAGATTTTTCACCATGGGTCTGACCGCGCGCAAGCGATTTTATTTTGGCGAGCAGCGCAATCTGGAATTCCGAGCGGACGTAAACAATCTGACTAATACCGCTTCGTTCGATTTTCCGATTAGCACTACCAGTTTCATCACTTCCAGCACCTTCGGACGCGTTCGTGACAGCGTCATCAGTAACTCGCGGCGCATTCAACTGGGAGTAAAAATCAACTTCTAGTGCGAACTGCTTTCTCCGGATGCCTGCAAAGTTCGTGAGGGCCTTGCAGGCATTCGCATTTCAGAGTAGCCTTCATCCGCTCTACCGAGCACCAGTGCGTCCTATTACTTATCTTTATTCGTTTTATAAGTTCTTTTAGCTTTCCTTGTGACCGACCTCTCTAATAGAATGCGCAGTTCAAACGCTCGGTTCTTTGCGCCAGCGGCCACACAGTTCCAGAGTGACGGACGGCCGCGCATGTTGTCGGAAACCAGTTAGCGCTTCTTACGGTTTCCGCCCGCCATACTAAGAGTTCTTTAGTTAGACAAGCTCGACGGATCAGAACAATTTGTCGGGCGCGCGCAGTTACAAAACAAGGCGCGCGAAAACGCTTGCCCAAACAGTTCAGAAGTCCCGGCGCGAAGCCGGTAATGCCCTTCAACAACAACTGGTAATTTGAGAGGACCCCAAATCATGAAAAATCATGCCGATAGTATCCGGAATTTGCTCGTAGCCGTGGCGATTTCACTTTGCCTTGCGGCGATCGCTGGAGCGCAAACTGTTACTGGCACTTTGCAGGGAATTGTCAGCGACACGCAGGGGGGTGTTGTGCCCGGCGCCGACGTGGTCATTAAGAACGCTGACACAGGACAGGATCGAACGCTAAAGACTAACAGCGATGGATTCTATGTGGCTTCATTCCTTCCGATTGGACGATACTCGGTAACAGTTTCCCAGAAGGGGTTCACCGCACTTGTAAAAGAGGATATTGAAGTTGGGCTGAATCAAACACGAGTGATCGATCTCACCCTTAACCCAACCGGGGTGACTGAGGCGGTCACTGTAGTTTCCCAGGAAGCGCCCATCAATACGACCAATTCTGAGATCAAGGGCTCGCTGAACACGCAGGAGATTCTCGACAAGCCGACCTTGAACCAGGGAAGTTTTCTTACGCTGGCCGAAACTTTTACTGGATTTCAGGAGAATCCGACGTCGGGCCAGAACAATCCGACTGCTTCATCCGGGTCTTCGGTCAATTTCAATGGCACGGGTACGCGCGGCGCGACCTTTCAGATTAACGGCGTGAACAACGATGATTCGTCCGAGAATCAAAACCGCCAGGGCGCGTCACTCTCGACCATCAAAGAGTTTCAGGTCATTACCAATAATTTCACGGCCGAGTTTGGTCGCGGTTATGGCGCCGTGGTTTTAGTGCAGACCAAATCAGGAACAAACGGTCTTCATGGCGACGTTTACTGGTATCACAACGACAGCGCTCTCAATGCCGCGAACAATGTGTTTGCGCCCGGAGTCAAAAAGGGCGTGACCCGCCGCAATCAGTTTGGCTTCACTTCCGGCTTCCCGCTGATCAGGAACAAGCTTTTTGGTTTCGTAAGCCTGGACCATACTGAGAACAGTGGCGCTAACAATTACAACCGCGATGTGTTTACCGTGGCCGAACGCAATCCCGCCAATTGGTTTCTGACGACCCCGGCTAACAATACGCCTGCCAACCGGGCCTTTATTCAAGCAACCATTGATCGCTTCGCAAACGCTGTCCCGAATGACCCGGCCGCGGGAGCGCGCGTGTTTCGTGGGGTGCAGCCGTTCAATTTTCCGGCCCGCGACTATTCGGGACGTTTTGACTGGAACCCGCGCGAGGCGGATAACTTCACCGGACGCTGGCAATACACTCGCCAAAAATTTGACGCCGACGATATCATAATTGGTGAGCGAGCCAATCAAAACCACAAGCAGCAGAATATTGGTTTTACGTACACACATCTCTTCTCGAATCAGACCGTCGGTGAATTCCGATACGGGTTGGGCCTCCGGACCACGCTGGTTAACATCGCTGCGGGAAATGACACCCCAATCATTCGCTTCTTCAATCCGAACCAGATTACCAACGCGTCAACCATTGGTAACGCAGGTAACTTTCCCATTCAGCGCTATCAAACGGACAACCAGTTTGTCTACAACATCACCACTCTCGTCGGCGAGCACTACATTAAAGCCGGCACCGACATTCGACGCCAGAACCTCAACGATCTGGCCGATAACTTTTCGCGCGGTTTCTACAACAGCGCCACCACCGGAAACTGCAACGGTATCAATTATGTTACCGGCTTCAATCACTTTTTGAACGGCTGCACCCAGAATTTTCAAAAGGGTTATGGTCCATTCTACCTGGAGAATCGGATCAATGAAGCGAACTTTTACGGAGAAGACAATTGGAAAATCCGCGAGAATCTCACCCTGAACCTGGGCCTGCGCTACGAGTATGTCAACGCGCCACGTGAGGCTAAGGGCCGCATCAACTACATCTTTGGGGACGACAAGGACAACATCGAGCCACGCGTGGGATTTGCCTGGAGTCCGCGATTTGGGGACGGGTTCTTTGGACGGTTCTTTGGTGGGCCGGGTGATTCTTCCATTCGCGGCGGCTATGGCATTTATCATGGCCGCCTGTTCCAATCGGTGTTCTCGCAGGGCGGAGCCACGGTTAGGTTCAACCCGCCGAACGCCATTCTATACAATCAAACGGGAGTTGCGAGCGCGACCTTTAATCCTAATAACCTCGCTGATCCCACCAATGGTTTTGTGTTTGTGCCTGGCCCGCAAACAGCGCGGCACACCATTACTGATATCGATCCAAACCTGGAGATGCCGTACACCCAGCAGTGGAACTTAAGCTTTGAACGACAAATGCCTTTCAAGTCAGCTCTGCGTGTTTCTTACACGGGCAATCGAGGAATAGGTCTGCTGCGATACGCTTCCTACAACCTGCCCATTCACGATCCGGTCAACGGCGTAAGGGTCACCGACCATCCAAATAATGCTCCCGGAGTGCTCTACACCCTGAGCGGGTTGACCGCGACCGACCCTCGTCGCACCGATGTCCGCGGGCAAATACTTCGCCCGGCTTCGGACATTCTTTGTGCCGGCACGGGCCTGAATGGTGTCGCTACGACTACCCAGTGTCCCAACAACGTCACACTCGGGCCGTTGGAATACAGTTTCCGCGTTCCACGCACCAATGAAAGACGACCCAACGGATTGTACGGAACTAATCTCGCCATCAGCGGATCGTCCTGGAGTTACTATCACGGGCTGCAGGTCGAGTGGACCAAGCGGCTGAGCTGGAACTTGAATTTCATGGCCGCCTATACCTTCAGCAAGGCGATTGACACCACGTCGGAGGCCACGGCAGTGGGCGCCGGCGACAGCAATGTAAACACCAATACGGCACGAGATGTCCGCGCCCTCTCGCGTTTTCATACACCGCATCGCTTCACGTTGTATGGAACCTATCGATTACCCTTTTTCAAGGATGATAAAGGGGTCCTGGGACACACACTCGGCGGGTGGCAATTCTCGGCGGTAGTAAAACTTGCGCACGGGACCCCGTTCACGGTTACAACCACCGGCGTGGATCTCAACCTCGATAGCTTCAGCGAACCGCGTCCGGTTCTGCTTGATCCTTCAATCCTGGGCAACCATGTAAATCATCCGGCGACGGCGCTGGCGCAGTTACCGCGCACAGCGTTCCGAACTTTGACAACGTCGGACTTTAACACCCCGATCCTGGGCCGCAACACCTTCTATATTGACGGCGCTAAAAACGTTGATTTGGGTATCCAGAAAAACTTCAGTTTGCCATGGGAGAACCACAAATTTACGCTGCGTGCCGATCTCTTCAACGCTTTCAATCATGTTCAGTACGGCTTCCCGGTTTCCGCCATCACGGCGACGAACTTTGGGGCGATAACCGGCACAGCAGCGTTGTATGTGCCACGAAACATCCAGATATCGCTCCGCTACACATACTGAGCGTATAAGCAGCGCGAGATCAGGGGCGGAGATTTCGAAACCTCCGCCCCTTTTTGTCCGACAGGAAGCCGCGAGCCGCGATCACGCCACGTGAATCATCCGATGCGTAAACTTCTTTTTCTTTTCGTTGTTGTCCTTATCGGGGCGCTGGCGCCGATTCGCGCACAGGAAAGACTCGCGAACACGCGGGCATTCAAAGCCGGCCCCGAGAACGAGGTGCGGGCGCTTTGGGTAGTGCGCAATACCCTTACGTCTCCTGAGAAGATTCGCGCAATGGTTAAGGCCGCAAGTGACAGCGGCTTTAACACCATAATCGTGCAGGTGCGCGGTCGCGGCGATGCGTATTACAACTCGCATAGAGAACCCCGCGCG
>DASZDU010000175.1:0-2516 GCA_035941655.1 Pyrinomonadaceae bacterium
TGCCGCTTCAAAGCGGCGCAAATAATTTTTTCGAAGAAATCTCGATGGCCCCACGGTTGATGAAGCAAAATGAGATCAGCGGTGCCAGATTGTTCCAATGGGTACGCTACGTCGCAGTTTGGATTGATCTCCAGCATGAAAAGCTCGCCACTCCCGTTCATGCGAATATCGCAGCGGCCATAGCCAGTCCCGTTCAACCCGATGAATAGTTTGCGCGACATGTCCTCCAGCCGTTCCGCAAGTCCATCATCTTCACACTGAATGCAGGTCATCGCTTCGTAGTCTTTCCATTTCAAGTCGAAATGTTTGAACGACTCCCCGCTCGGAAACAAGAACTCAACCGGGCGATAGGCAAAGGGCTTGAGCTGGTCGTCAGCGTTTTCGGTAACCAGCACGCTAAATTCCCGGCCGTCGATGAACTCTTCAATCAGCGTGGCGCCGTAGGCGGCAATCATTTTCTCGGCTTGCTCCTGCAAGTCCCGGGGCGTTTCCACGCGCGACTGCCTGGTCAAACCGATGCTGCTGTAGCTGTTTGGATGCTTGGTAATTAACGGGAAACGCAATGTTTTGTTGGCTAATTCAATACCCCGGGAGTCCGTCGCCAACACATATGCCGGGGCTTTGATACCCCAAAAATGGCAGACCTTCTTCATAGTCTCACGCGACGGCTCGAAGAAGTTTGAAGTGGCGCCAGTGAAAGCCAAACCTAACCGTTCCAGCGTCTGCACAATTTCAACTCCGGCCCGATCCTCATCCCAGGCGCCGTCACACAAGTTGATGAAGACGTCGTAACCGCGTCGGGAAAGTTCGACGATTTGGCGGACGCCTTTCGCCTTGTCGATGTAAGCGGTCTCACATTCGTGGCCTTCGAGATGGCGGATCACGTCGGACAGCGGATCGTAATCCTTCATCGGGCTATCAGAATTTTCGTAAGACGGATCAAGGATGCATATCTTCACAGGCGGTTTCCTCAATTGGCATCAGCAGCCGGTAAGTTTGGTCTTGCCCTTTGCTCTTCAATGTACCGCGTAATGTACTCGATTAGGGCAACGCTGAAAACAATCATTTTACGATTTGCGATGTTTTTTATTTCGTAGTCTCACCGATGTTCGCGTGTGGTCGGTCCAACAAAGTAATGCCCCGAAGCGCAACAGCCTGCGCATTGTCCGCGCGTGGTGGCACTAACCCTATGAGCAGCACCAGAAATTGACATCGCTGTGCAATTCCCTTAGAAGGTTCCCGTGCCGACTTTATCAAAGTCGTGGAGGACCAAACCCCGTGAGACGAATCGCTATCTCAGCGTCATTTTTGTTTGTACTTATCTGCGCCCCGACGGTTTACAGCCAACAGGGTGACGCGGGCGCGCGTGAACGAACCAGAGCACGATTGGCGCAATTGCTGGAAAAGGCTGGACCCGAGGTGAAGATCGACTTCAGACAGAGTCAAAAACAACCGTTCAACTATGTGGGTTCTTTGACGACCGGCCTCGCCAATGCCGATTCCTTCGAAGTCGTGGTGAGCGTCACCGCCAAAGACACAATCGGATTCCGCGTCTATCCGCACTACAACAGAGGCTACGTTAATGTCGACAGGGCCAAAGACCGCGCAGCCTTGATGCGTCTCTTGCTGCGTTTAAGCGACCGCGCATTTTTGTTTTGGGGGGCAGATGAAACCGGCGACATCTTTACCGGCTACACCTTCACACTCGAATCAGGATTTCCCGATGAAGCAATCAAGATTGTTCTGCGGAGTATTGTGAACAGCGACAAGTTCATCGGCGAGATGCGACCGTTTATTGACGGCACAACAGCCGTGAAGTAGGCGCGAGGACAAACTAGACGCTAGCTCTAATTCTATCTAAACCTGAAACGTATAACCCGGATCCAAATGTTGGTAACCCACCAGAATTTCATGAATATTGTAAGGATGCGTGGGATTGCCGGATAACCTGTTCCGAAGTACCTGGAATACATGTTCGAGGCCGGCGGCATCATCGATGTCGATATCGGCTACGCAGTCGTCGCCGTTCATGAAGAAGGTTAACTGTAAATTTCCGTAATGATCCGGCGTCTTGAAGCTTCCGGCTGGCGAAAAGCCCGGAGGCGGATGATGGAGGCTCTGATCAGCGGGATCGAAGAGACCTTCAGCGACGCTATTCTTCGTCTCCTCACGTAACTCCTTCGGCACCACGCAAAAAAATCTATCTCCCCTGATCTCATTTAGCTTTTGGATGTAAGAGAGAACTGGTCGGCCGTTAGATAGTGGCGTAGCACCTGTCTTCGCCGCGATATTTAGTAGACCTGCTTTGCGAATATCGTCGAGCGCATCGTACAAATCTTTGCCTTTCTTTCCTTCAAACGAAAAAACTTTATCGCTGTTCTCCAACAGCGTTCTCAGATCGTCGGAAATAGGTTTTGAGGTGAAGGCTGGAAAATTAACCTTGGTTACTTTTCCAGGATCGATAGGAAACTTGAGCGATAAGGGAGTGATACCGCTGGCCTTCATGTTGATGAACT
>DASZDU010000176.1:0-7875 GCA_035941655.1 Pyrinomonadaceae bacterium
GGCGCGGTTGCGCGCGCCGACGAAGTTGCGCTCCTCGTCAATCACTGAGTAAGGAAAGCCGGTGCGCAGGTCGAATACCGGCGCGACGGTCAGGCCATACTTCGTGTGGATCTGACCCCAGAAGAGAAAACGGTTTGGCGAGTCCCACGGCAAACGCGACCGCTCATTCGGCCGGATCACCGGGTTCTCAAAGTTGCCAAAATAAGAATTGAAATCGTTAAGGTCGCCAATCGCACTCGAACGCACATACGATGCGACCAATTCGTCGCGTTCGTTAATCCGGTAGCGTGTGGTGACCTGAAACTCTCGGTAGTGAGAGCTCCCCGAATTATCCAACCCAAGAATCGCTTCCTGGCCCGGTGAATCAATCGGATTCAACACATACTCGCGGCTCCCTTGTCGCTGCTGATAGCCGACGCGGACGAATAAGTTCTTAACCCACTCGCGATCGACTTCGATATTCCAGTTAACACTCCGGGGAGTGCGCAAACGCCCATCGATGAGGGTAAGGTGCTGACGTTGCACACTCAGGACTTGTAGACCGTCCGCGCCAAATCGAGTCAGAACTCGTTCCTGCAACTCAGAAAACGTAGCGAGGTTGAGATTGATGTCATCGTAGAACACGCCGATGCCGCCGCGCACAACGGTGCGCCCATCGAGCAGAGGTAGAAAAGCGAAGCCAATGCGCGGGGCGAAATTGTTTTCGCTCGCCAGGTTGTCGCGGTCAAAACGCACGCCGTATTCGAGCGTGATCCGCTGATTGATTGTCCACTTGTCGGCGACATAGCCAAAGAATTTTCTTTCGTTCCGACTAAGCTGACCTGCGCCTTCAAAATCCAACTGCTGACTGCGCGTGCCATCGGCGCGCAGAACGCGCACGGCATTGTTGGTGTTGCTTCCGTTGAAGGTGACGTAGCTAAAGCCGCTGCCCACCTTCATTAAGTGTGTACCGGCAAAATCCGGCGGACTGAAACTGTAAATTCCGCTCGCCTGATAACGTTTGCTTTGTCGCGACTGCTGGTTGAAGAAATTTCCCGAGTTCACATTTGGCGCCAGATTCATCGGCGCAGTGCCGGAGCTGGGGAAAACGTCGGCGTCGAATTGCTTGATACTGAACGAAGATTCCAACATAGCCTTCGCACTTAGGATGCGTCGTTCGCTTATGGCTACCAGGAAGCCACGCTGTTTGAAATTCGGCGTCACTTCTTGCGGGTTGAAGGTATTCAGTCCGACGTACCTCAGTTTCTGTGGGAACAGAGAAAATGTCGTCGTAAGGTGGTTTTTCTCGTCGATGTCCCAATCGAGTTGTGACAACGAGTCGAGGCTTTCGAGGTCTGTATCGCGTTGGAGTGCTGGCAGATTCTCGACTGGCGTGCGAACAAAGCGGTATTCAAATGACTGGATGAACTTCAACTTGTCCCCATGAACAGGGCCGCTGAAGGTGACCCGCGGAGTGAAAGCCTCAATACCGACAAAGGAACCACCACGACGACGTAATCTTGGAAAAATGCTTTGCGCGTTAACGGCAAACTTCTCGGAGCCGGATCTTGTTTGCACCGCGGTAACGGCGCCGGTGAACTCTCCGTATTCAGGCGAATAAGGATTAGTCAGCACTTCGACTGACTGAATGGCCTCGATCGGCAGGTTGATCGCGAAATCGCCTGTAACCGGATCGGTAACGTTAGAACTATTGACAGTGAGACCGCTTTGACTCGCCCGCGCGCCTTTCACGTTAAGCAAACCATCCGGGCCGCGAACGACTCCGGGAACAAGCGGTAACGCATCCTGAAAGCGTTCGTTCACGAGCGGCACGGTTTGCAGCGTGTCATGTCTGAACGAGGCGGGCGGAGCCGCATCAGTCACGTTCACGCCGTCGCCGTCAGCCACTACCGTAACGTTAGCTGAGACGTCTTCAACTTCGAGCGCAATGGTGTTCAGAGTTGTTACTCCGGCCGGAACCCCAACGCTCTCTGTGTGTTGTTTGAATCCGTTAAGCCTTACCTGCAGTTTGTAATCTCCGGCAATCAGGTTGGTGAACTTGTATTCGCCTTGATCGTTTGTAACTGCTGAGATCGGTGCTTTGCCCGGCGTGGCCGATGCCAGGCTCAAACTCGCACCCGGCAACCGTTCATCAGTGGAGCCGACACTCACCGTTCCCTGCAGCACACTGGTTTGAGCGTTGCAAGCGTGGATAGCAGCCCAGGCAAGAAAAAGAACTACCAGCAGAGTCACCTTAACCAACAAGTCCAGTGCGGCGCCGGGACGGAGCGTTGAGGCTGTTTGCAATTTATTCTTGGTTGCCATTTTGTTACTCCTCTCTTGCCTCGTCCCTTTAACCGCGCCCTCGCCGATTACTGCTGACGAGGTAATTGCGCCGCTGACGTTTGCTCTGAAGACGCCCGTGACGCGATGCCTCTGTTGATAAGAAATTTGATTTCAGTACGACGATTCAGCGCCCGGCCCAGTACCGTATCGTTGCTCACCAGCTCGCGCTGTTCTCCGTAGCCGTATGGTTGGACCAGCCGCGGCAATGGGAGGTTATATTGTGTGACTAGGTAATCGACCACTACTTTCGCTCTACGTTCGCTTAATGAGCGATTTCGGTCACTTGGTCCACTGGCGTCGGCGTGCCCGGTAACCTCTATCGCCAAACCTTTCAAGTCTTCTCTTTGCAATAAGCTCACTGCCTCGTCGATCTGGGCTTTGGCGGCTGGGAAAAGGCGAGCGCTCCCTGCTTTGAAGTGCACCATCACCAACTGCAGAACTTCATACTGGTCCAGTTCGCTGATTCTTTGATTGGCGGCGGTGGCGTCGGTCTGGGCCTGATCGGCGGTTTCCTGTGCGTTCTTTGCCGCCGTTCCAGCAGCTATGGCAACGCTGTTCAGTTCGTCAACCTGCCCCGCGAGTCGCTTGGCGTTCTGCTCTGTTTCGCTAATGCGTTCACGATTGGATTCCGCAAGCGCCTGGGTTGAGTTTGCCTGTTCCTCAACGGGATCAACTCGAACCACAAGTGCCTGGGCAGTTTTCAGATCCTGTTCGTCAAATCGAATCTTGGTTGCTATGAAATGACCGTCAGCGTCGTCTGCACCTTCGGCTATCAGACGGAGACCACGAAGGATCTGGGTAGCGCCGGTAGTCTGATCGCGGCGGAACAAACCTTTGCGTACCAGCTTGAAGTCAGTCTCTGGTGTGAAGACAACAGCGGTTTCTTTTTGATCTGTTCGGCGTAACATGAGCACATTGCCATCCAGCTTGGCGACGATGCCTTCAATCTTGAATTGCTCGCGATCGGGCACGCTGCGAGTTCGGGCATTTGAAGTTGTGTCCCGTGACTGCTTCGGCGCGGTTGCGTCCTGGCCGAATGCAACGCTTACCAGGACGAGTATCAATGCCGGTAAGATCAACTGAATTGCTGTTTTGCTGCTTCTCATCTCGTGCTCTCCTTCGCTTCCTCTCTTCTTAACGACGGCGACTGTTACGTCTCGCCATTCACCGTTCGGTGTTGCAGACCACTCAGCGCAACGTATATGCCAGCCTAAAAACCTCGTGAGTTTGCTTAATTGCAATGGAAATTGAAGGACTTGTTTTCGACTATGCCGAGAGTGCCGGAAGGTGATGAGGAGTTGGGGAAAGAACATCCGACACTTTCTGCCGTGCATTCGATCTCCCGATGCCGGATTTGTCGGTCATAGGTCCCGCGTGATCTCACGAAGCCCGGCATTTTCTGATCGTCCTGGAGGGATCAGAAGCAATATTTAGCTTATTTGCTGGCCTAGCCAATCTGTTTTGTGGCAAGCCTCTTGCGGTTTGCTCGAAGTCTTAGGGTGGCCTTACTGAAGGGCTAGAGAAGTATCTGTTGAAGTGATGAACTGAAATTCATCGAGGAAAGCCCAAAGCTTAACTTTCGAATTACTCCAAGGCGTTATGGACGTAACACTGTCAAAGGCTGAATCGCTTACCAGAGTCAAAGTCTTGCAAGCGGTTGAATCCGATGTCCCCCTGAGCCCGGAAAGGGACCACAGGATCCCAACCGGGATCGAGCCAGTATCTGGACAGTCCATCTCGCTTGATGGAATAGCAATCGCTCGTGCTGAGTTGTCACGGCGGAGACGAAAACTGGGTACGCTGACACCCGGGCAGGAAGTGGCCATCGAAAACTTATTGTTGTCCACCGTTACCAGGATTTCAGAACTGATCGGAAGGGCATTGGAGTTGCAGCCTCATTCGGTAAGCAGTTGCACTCTCCTGCAAGAACCGAGCTCTCATTCTTCGAATTAGACTTACACCGGTCACTCGGTCGTCGACCGAGTGACCGGTCCGCGTCGCAAACAGTTCCAGTTTCAAGGGTTGTTCTGCTGGGAAAATACTGGAGACTTTACATTCCGTCCCATGCACTACACTTCGGTACACGTCGTGTGCTGGAGATTCCGGTCACAACTTTCCCACACGGGAAAACAGAGCCGTTGGATGCATCTCTCTAAATTGTTGATGAATTTAAGGTTGTGGTCGGGGCGAGAGGATTCGAACCTCCGACCTCTCGGTCCCAAACCGAGCGCACTACCAGGCTGTGCTACGCCCCGTATCCAAGCCATTACAGGCAGGCGTGCATTCTAGGGATGCCTACACAAACGGTCAAGCTGTCGCTAACCAGCTATTGATAAACGTGCGAATTTTAGCCAGCGCCTGGGCGCGATGACTGATGCTGGCTTTGACTTCGTTGGGTAGTTCGCCGAAGGTTTCTTGATAGCCGGCGGGCAGAAACACAGGATCAAATCCAAATCCATTTTCGCCCCTCGGCGCGTAGGCGATAGCTCCTTCACATCTCGCTTCAGTTACCGTAAGCAAGTGAGGTTCATCCTGTTTTGCCGTGTGGGCTGAATCCCACCCAGCCAAAGCCATGCAACAAACAAATCGCGCAGTTCGATCTGATTGCCTTTGTTCAGCAAGCTGGGACAGAAGGGCTTGTATGCGATCGGCATCAGAGGCGCTTGCACCGCCAAAGCGAGCAGAGAACACTCCCGGTCTTCCGTCGAGCGCATCAACCTCCAAGCCGGAATCATCGGCCAGGGCGCACACGCGGGTTTGTTTTGCGTAACCCATCGCCTTAAGAACTGCGTTGTCCTCGTAAGTTTTTCCCAACTCCGGTACGGCAGAAACATGAGCAAATTCCGACAGATAGCGGAACTGCAGCGGCAATCCCTCTAAAGCCTTTTGAACCTCACGGATCTTACCTTGATTATGAGTAGCTATCACTAACTCCAGACGGCGACGACCATGCATAGGAGTGATTATCTTGAGGGCTTTTCGTCCCGAACAACTTCAGGTCTTTCGGGAAAGAGCAAAGGAACAATGCTGCTGAATTGTCCCAGGGGCGATCTGTTAATTCTTTCGATGCCGCGCTCACCCAGCGTTGTTTCAGTTACCGAATAGGGCAGGAGCGCGATTGCCGCTTCCGTCCGTTCTGAGGAGACCGCTCCTGCATCTTTGTTTGCGAAGATAGTGGAGGCAAACCTTCGGACGCGATCGGAATCGTCCGTGTTAGTGACGACGTTCGCGGTGGTGGGTGAAGATGCAAAGAAAGTCATCCGTCGGAGGCTTTGAGAATCCATTACGGTACCTGCTCCAGTAAGTTCCAGATAGCGGCGAACGTCTATCGTCGGACCGGAGACGATAAACTCATCACCCAAACTCACTGCCAACTCCTGCTCTTTATCTTCAAGAAACTCGGTGTGGCCTACACCAGAGGACCGAGGGCTCGCTCGCATCGTTCTCAAAAACAGCTGGCGTAAACTGGGGCGGTCGCGCACTCGGGCGACTAGAATCGACCTTTCGGAATTCTCATCCAGCCGAACCGTCAGGATTTCGCCACCGACTGCGCCGAGAAATGCTTCAGGCTGATCAATACCATATGAGAGAAGTGCTGATTTAAGTATCGACGAGAACACGATGGTTGATAGGGCATCCACCTGTGACGACACAGCAGTTTTCAGTGCCTGCCAGGTCGCCGCCGGGTTAGTGAAGTTATAGGTCGTCACCGAATAAACCTTCGGCAACGGAGCGTGGGAATTGCCGCCCACTGGAACGAAGTTTGGCTTCAGCCGGTCGACAACCGCCGGCTCAAGATTAATCAAATAACGATCCTCTATGCCGGTGCTGAACCTGGTGGAAGACCAGCCGACACTGCCAAACACTTTCATGGCGCCGTTTGTAATGAGACGTTGGAATTCAGAATCACCGGGGGCACGTCCCAGCAGTATCGGTATGGAAACGGCAAGCAGTTTCGCGCTGTTTCGAGGTGGGACGTAACCAAACGTAAGTGTACGGTCCGCCTCGAGCCGGGTACGCATCGTGACTAGCTCCGGATCGCGGTTCAGTGCCGGTGCGCGTCCCTGCGCCACGGCGAGACACTGTTGGACAACGTGTTGACTTGTGCCCACTACGACCAGGCTTCCAAAAATCGCGGTCACGATCTGCCGCGAATCTTCCGGTGCCACCCACTCGATGAATTCAATACCCTCGAGTTTCGTTCGTCGCTCTGTCGGACGGCCATAAGTCTTTTCGGCGAGCGTCTTCACAGCTTCTTCAACTACTGGACGAATCCGACCTTCCGCAGTGTGGGTTTCAATAATTAGCGCACCCTCGGGCTTTACCTTGAGCGCGTCGCCCTCTTCCGTCGTTCGCAGCTCACTAACTACTACAGCCATCTGGGACCTCGCCAGAATAACGGTCCGAATCGGACCAATGCCGGTCCAGCGGATGACTCCTCGCAGCCAAGTCGTTTTAGCTTCAATAGCTGCTGTGCCGGTTGTGTTCGCAATGCTTCTCCAGGCTTCGGTTGTAGAGATCGCGTCGAGGATTTTAGAGGGGTGGTTAGCTTCCAAATAGAGTAGGGAATCGGCGGGCGCGTATGCGGCCATATCCACATCTCTTGGGCTTGCCCAAAACAACCAGGCCGCGATGACGCCGCACACCAGCGTGGTGACCATTAACAGGCGGCCGCTTCGTTTCATGGCGTCGCATCCTACCCGCGGCTATCCTGAGGCGCAAGGAAAGGGATTGCGGCAATTTGGAATCGGGTCCAGTTATTTCCAGAAAAATGGCCTATCCAGCCGCGGCCGACCCACTATCTACGTGATAAACTTGCGGTTGACGGCGTTAAACGCAGCAAAATAGCTGTTGACAATGTTTGACCCGTGGGTTAGTCTGCTTGGCGACGGCAGTGAGGATGCTGCCTATCTTCAGGCTCTCGCCTCTGTTCCTCGTGCTGAAATCACCTGCCTTCGTAGTTACGGAAGGCAAAATCCACTCAGAGAAACCAGCTTGCAATTACATCCGGAAAGTTGCGCCAACGCGCGTTCTCTCCCACCGCTCCCGCCTGAAGTTCTTCCCACTCGTTTGAGGATTGTCTTGAAAAACGTTACGCAATCGACGCAGAGCAATAAAAGATGCAAGGGCCGCCAATCCCGGGCAATGAAAGCACGTGCTCGTCTGCGTCAACAGCACCGAATCCGCTCTCTCTTTGTTGCGAGGAATAAATAGATCATGTTCAAAAAAAGCAATGGCAAGAAGAATCTGGTTGGCGTCGATATTGGGTCAAGCTCAATAAAGGCTGTCGAGCTCCAGAAGAAGGGCAACAGCTACCATCTCGTAAATCTCGGGTTTGAAAATCTATCGCCCGACACAGTTGTTGACGGGCAAATAATGGAGCTCAACAACGTCTCGAATGTTATTACGAACATTTTTGCCGAGCACCAAATCAAGACCTCCAGAGTCGCCGCCGGTGTTAGCGGTCATTCAGTGATCGTGAAGAACATTGTGTTGCCACAGATGAGCGTAGACGAACTGCGCGAGTCGTTCAGCTGGCACGCCGAAGAG
>DASZDU010000177.1:0-20480 GCA_035941655.1 Pyrinomonadaceae bacterium
GGCGCTGAAGAGCGCGTTCGCGACGTCCATGCCGATAAATGCGACGCGCATCGCGCCGTCGTTTTCGGAGTCGGTAAAATAACGGCCGTAAGCCACGTCGATGTTGTCGATCTCGCCGATCACAGGCATCGCTCCATCAACCGGCACGTCTTCGACGAATGTCGAGCCTCGTTTAACAAGCGAACGTGAAGCACGCGCCTTGGCCCCAATCTTATCGATCGTTGTGCCGCGTGCTTTTAGGTATTCGTAATCGTCGAGTGTGAGTTCTTTGTTTCTTCGTTGAGCAGCAGCGATGGAATCGAGGTCCTTGAAATCTTCGAAGTTGAAGCGCTGGACCGTAAACGACTTCGACCCAATGCCGGCAATCTTCTCGTCGATATATTTATTGAAACCGGAGATTAGAGACACGACGACGACGAAGGCGGTGACGCCGATGATCATGCCGAGCAGTGTTAATGCCGAGCGAAGTTTATGCGCCCAGATTGCGGCGATGGCGAGTTTCAGAGTTTCGGCGAATTTCACGTTGAGTTATTACGGTTTGGCCGCGGTTATGGTTGCATCCGGGCCTGCAGAGGAAAGTCAGCCGCGGATTAACGCGCAAACACGCGGATCAGATCAAGAAATCTAAACTGTAAATGGTTTAAATACATTTTCTTGAATCCGCATTCATCTGCGTTCATCTGCGGCTTAATTCTGCTTAGCCCTATTCCCAGCGCAGCGCTTCAATCGGATCGAGTCGCGCTGCTTTCCATGCTGGCCAAAGGCCGAATACGATTCCCACCGCGGCTGAAATGCCGACCCCGACCGCAATGGCCCAGATGGGCACGTAAGCCGGCAACGGCGAGTACTTATTGATTATGAAGGCCAGCAATTCTCCTACTGCCAGACCGGCCAGACCACCGATCGCAGTCAACACAACTGCTTCGATCAGAAATTGCGAGAGAATATTTAGACGTGTAGCCCCCACAGCTTTACGCACGCCAATTTCTTTCGTACGTTCAGTCACTGAAACGAGCATGATGTTCATCACGCCGATGCCGCCAATCATCAACGCCACAAACGAAATCGCCGTCAGCACCAGGGCCGTGGCGCCGGTGAGTTGGTTATAGATATCGAGCAGGGAATCCTGCGACGAGATACCAAAATTATTTGGGGCGTTCAGGGGAACGCGTCGCCGACGGCGCAGGATATCGGTTATCTCATCGATGGCCGGTTTGACGTAAGCGCGAGATTTTGGTCGAACGATAATGAAGAAGACTACTTCCGGAAAAGGACGATCAGGATAGTACTTGTCGAACGTGCTGACCGGAATGAAAATCGAATTGTCGCGCGACTGCCCAAAGAAACTGCCGAGCGGTTCCATCACCCCGATTATGTGATACAGGTTGCCGTTGATCCTGATGTCTTTATCGACGGGATCTTCGTAAGGGAAGAGCGCATGAACCACGTCTACGCCGATGATACAAACGTTGTCTCGGCTCTCCATGTCTAAATCTTTGATGAAACGGCCGTGGGCAACATATTGCGTGTGGACGAATTCGTAATAAGGCGTGACCCCGAGCAGAATCGGAGTGTCGGTTTGCTTGTCCTGATAGCGAGCTGTGGCCGCGATCATGCGGTGGATGGGCGACACGCCAGCAATGGAAGGCGCTTCGCGGCGCAGAGCGTCGGCATCGTCCATCGTCAGGTCTTTGCGATGGATCTCTTCCGGGCCGGGCGGACGGCCAAAGGCCGGGTCAAACTTCGAAATAAAGATGGTGTTGGAACCGAGCGACTCAACCTGATCCGCAAAAGCTTTATTCAGTCCCTGAATGATAGAGACCATGAAAATAACCGTGATCACGCCGACGCTGACGCCGAGTATGGTCAGCGACGAGCGCAGCTTATTGGCACGCAGCGTGTCGAAGGCCATCAGGGCGGATTCTTTGATGTCGTCCAGGCGCATAGAAGTAAACAGCAAACAGCTAACAGCAAACAGTCAACAGCAAACAGCAAACAGCAAACAGCAGGACAGAACAGCAAGCGTAATCAACGAACGGTAATCAGCAGACAGCAAATGATTCCGGCTGTTTACTGTTTGCTGTTTACTGTTTACTCTGCACGCAACGCTTCAATCGGATCCAGCCTGGCGGCGCGCCAGGCGGGCCAAAGACCACTGACGATTCCCACGACCGAGGAAACTCCGACTCCCAGGACGGCCGACGCGACGCTGATCAAAAGTGGGAAACCTATCAAAGCCGCGATCAGGTAGGCGAGTCCAAAACCAGTCAACACCCCGATGGCGCCGCCAATCGCAGTGACCATCACCGCTTCAATTAGAAACTGCGTGAGAATGTCCTTGCGCCGCGCGCCGATAGCTTTGCGTATTCCAATTTCCTTCGTCCGCTCCGTAACCGAAACGAGCATGATATTCATGACCACTATACCGCCAACGACGAGCGAGATCGCGGCAACGGCGATAGTTACGATGTAAATGTTGGAAGTTGCTTTACCATAGAGATCCAGAAATACATCCTGTGTTTCCAGAGAGAAACCCTCGTCGTCCTGCTGTTTGAACACTCCGCCGCGCCGGTTTCGCATGATCGTGCGTACCTGATCTTCGGCCGCCTCGAGTTGTTCGGCGCTGGGTACCTGGATGAAAGTAATGACCGAGTCGCGCGCGCCGTAAAGTTTTTGATAAGTCGAATAGGGGATGTAGGCGATGTTGTCTCGCGAGGCGCCGAATATTGAGCCCAACGGCTCAAGCACGCCGATGATCTGAAATGGACGACCGGCGATTCTTACTTCCTGCCCAATGGCCCGATCAGCGGAAGCGCCGGCAAAAAGGTTCGTCAGAAAATCCGATCCCACTACGCAGATCTCGCGCCCGGAAGTTCCTTCAGCGTCGGTCCAGATACGGCCCACATCGATACTGCGGCCGTCAACATCAAACATCGCTGCCGGTGTGACACCGCGAACGTTTACATTCTCAAATTTCTGTTCAGCATGTTTGACTGTCTCGCGCGCGTTTGCAGCTACGCCAACCCGCCAACATGCCGTACACAGCCGGGCTATCGCCTCAGCGTCTTCATGTGTCACGTCTTTTCGTTTATTAAACTTGACGAATTCTTCACGCGAACGAATGATTTGAGGACGTTTGGAAATTGTGAAGACGGTCGAGCCCTGCGAAGAGAAGGTGGTTGCGACTTTGTTGTCCAGCCCCTGAATGATTGTGACCACAGCGATCACTGCGGCGACGCCCACAACAATGCCGACCAGCGTGAGGGCAGTGCGCAGCTTGTTGGTGCGCAGGCTGCCGAGCGCAACCAGAAAAGCCTCCCATAACGCCGTTACGCGAAGAAATGAAATCGCACCTCGACGGGCGCGAGCAGTTCCGTTGTCGCTAGCAGCGTCTGGGTTTGCTCCCAACTGCTCTGTCGTGAGTTGCGACATGAAACAAAAATCGGCGGGTACTCAGATAAGACCTACTCTTCGACGCGTAGCGTCGGTATGAGTTTAGCCCGGCGTTTTAACGCCGGGGATCAGTTAATGGTGGTTCTCGTCGCGTAGCGACGATGGAATCCTGTCCAATCATCAGTCGTCGCTGCGACGCGGCCTATCTTGCAGACTTCCTTTTCCCGGCCTTAAAAGGGCCGGGCTAAACTCATACCGACGCTACGCGTCGAAACCCATCCGCGTTTATCCGCGGCTCATTTAGTTATCTGATCTTCTCGTCTTTTTCGATCAGACCGTCGCGAATAGAAACTACACGATGCGCTCGCTCAGCTATGTCGTGTTCGTGCGTGACTACGATTATGGTATTTCCCTCGCCATGCAAACGCTCGAAGAGATCCATGATCTCCATGCTGGTGTGTGTATCAAGCGCGCCGGTCGGTTCGTCGGCCAGCAGGATTGAAGGATTGTTGACCAATGCGCGTGCGATCGCGACGCGCTGGCGTTGTCCACCTGATAACTCATTGGGACGGTGTGTGACACGGTCGGCCAAATCGACTGCGCGCAACGCCTGTTGGGCCATCTCATGCCGCTTCGCAGAACCGATTCCGCCGTAGATCAAGGGCAACTCCACATTGTGAAGCGCGGTGGCGCGGGCCAGCAGATTAAACGTTTGAAAGACGAAGCCAACTTCCTGATTGCGTATGCGAGCCAACTCGTCGTCATCCATCTCGGACACGTTCTTGCCGTTGAGCCAGTATTCGCCACTCGTCGGCGTATCGAGGCAGCCGATGAGGTTCATCAGGGTTGACTTGCCGGAGCCCGATGGTCCGATGATGGCGATGTACTCGCCTTTTGGAATGTCAAACGAGACACCATGCAGCGCGTGCACTGCTTCTGATCCCATCTGGTAAGTTTTCCAGATGTCGCGCATTGAAATCAGCGAGCTGGCATCGTGCGGCTGTTTAATTGCGCGCTCCGCGGGCAGGACCGCCGGTTCTGTGGGTGATACGAGTGTTGCTTCGCTCATTAGCTGCCCTCATTCGCGTTGGCGCCCGCTTTACGTTCCTGTCGTTTCACGTTCATGCCGTCTTTAAGCGTCTTCAACACGCGGCTTGGTCCTCTAACGATTTCCTGTCCGGAGTTAACGCCGCTGGTAACCTCGATGTCAGCCTCGCCCGTAATGCCGGTTGTTATTTCAATAAATCGAACCTTATTGCCTTCGAGCAGATAGACACCTTTGACACTCTTCGGTTTTTCCCCGCCGGGAGCCGGTGTGGGTACGCTGCCGGCAACGCTTGCGCCCGGTGACGGCGCGGGCGGCGCTTTCTCGACAATTGCTTCGAGTGGCACTGCGATCACATTGTTCTTTGTCTTAGTAGTGATCGTCGCGGTTGCGCTCATGCCTGGCCGCAGGCCCTTCCGAATATCATCCGGCAAGTCCTTGAGCTCAACAGTAACTTTGAACTCCTTTGCTTCCTGAACATTCACGCGGTTCGACAGTCCGCCCTGCGTGTCTGATTTGGAAACCGCCAGCGGGTTCTTCTGCGTGACCACCGCGGCAATCTCCTTATCGCCGAGTGCGTCAACTTTCACCTTCGCCTGCTGTCCAACTTCCACATTAGAGATTTCTGTTTCGTCTACGTTCACTTCCACATTTATCGTCGACATGTCGGCGATGGTCATCAGCGGTGTAGACGATAACTGGGAAACAGCGTATTCACCGACGCGCGTGGGAATGTCTGCAACGACGCCGTTGAGTGGCGACACTTGCGTTGCCTTTGAGCGTTGACTCGACTGCCCGCGCAGCAGAGCTTGCTGCTGGCTCGCTCGCATCTCTGAAGATCTAATTCCCGTTTTGGCTTCCTGGACCGCAAGCTTTTGTTGATTCGCTCTTTCTATCGACTCTTTGACGGCAATCCGTTGCGACTCGAGATTTGCCCTGGCGGTTTGCAACGCAATCTTCGCCTGATCAAAACGATCGCGTGCGGCATCGTATTCCGATCGTGAAGCGACCCCGGACTCGATGAGATCGCTAAAACGTTTGAGTTCACGTTGCGCCGTGTTGAGATCAACCTGCGCGCGGTCTACTGAAGTTTGTAAGGCGACCAACTGCTGCCGCGCGGATGCCACTGAAGCCTCCGCTACCACCAAACCCTGCTGCGCTGTGCCGACGGCGTTGCGGGCGCTCTGAATATCATTCATCGCCTGCTGTGCCGCGGCCCATTGCGCTTCCTGGCTCGATTGCAACTGGGTGGGATCCACTCTTACCAGCGGCGTGCCCTGTGTCACCTGATCGCCGGCGTTAACGTAGATTTCCTCAATACGCCCCGGCACTTCGCTCGTTAGTTTGATGTAACGAATCGGTCTCACTTCGCCGGACGCCGTGACGGTCTGTCGTAGTTCGGGCTTGACCTCCAGTTTCACCGTGGTCACTTCCGCTTCGTCTTTGCGGCTGGCGAATACGCTGATAATAATAATTAGAGCCAATACTGCGACTGCGGATACCGCGATAATGATTTTCTTCTTCCGAGTTAGAGCCATAACATCTTCCTTAAGCGGGGGATTAGAATTCTTTAAGCTTCGCCATTAGTGTAATTTAGCCGAAAACGCGCGGATTTTTGAAACGCACTTGATTCGAGTAATTGTTACGTCAAAAAAGCATCAACAGTTTCAATTAAGAGGAGTTCGGGGTTTGGGCCTTTGCTTAGAAAGCGGACTTGTCCGCCTCGAGCGTTGGGGGGCACAAGTGCCCTATCTAAACAGCCTAAAGCGTGGACTCTGAACTGCCGAATCGAAATACCTGCGTTGGCGAGTCGAATGCTTTCGCGTTAGAATGATCTAACGTTCCTGGCTCAGTTCTAACGTACAACTTGAGAATTTATCGCGGATTGGGTGTCGCTCGCAAACTTCCGAAAACCATGATTACGTGTGAAAGGTGCAAAGCCACAAACCTTGACGGTGGACAGTATTGCGATGAGTGCGGCGCGCCGTTGCGGCCCAACTCGCGATCCAATCCGGCGGTGGATGCATCGGGCGTGAACCTGATCAAAGCAGAGCCTGAAGGACAGAACGGCTCCCATTCACCCGCAGACGCTCCGCAGCCTGAAATCGTTGGCCGCAAATCCGGCCCAGCGTTGAACGTTTCCTCTTCGGCAGGGTCGACCGAGCAGGCCCACGCAATGCTCGTCATCGTGCGTGGCAAGTCGGTCGGCAAGCAGTTTTTACTTAACTCCGCGGAATCTCAAATCGGCCGATGGGACGCCGACGGAGGCATCTTCCCCGACGTAGATCTCGACTCGGATGATCCGGAAGCGAAAGTGTCGCGGCGCCACGCCCGGATTACATTCAATGACGGAAAGTATTTGCTGGAAGACCTGGGATCGACCAACGGCACCTTTATCAATCGCGGAAAGAGATTATTACCAGGAACGCGTCAGCCGTTGAACGACGGCGATGAGATCATTGTGGGAAAGACTTTTCTACGCTTTCAAATAGTTAAGTAATGGCGCGAACGCGCGCGTCAGCGGCTTTCATTATCTGCAACCTGGTGGGTTTTAGAATAAATGGCTGAGTGTCGCGAATGTGGTACACAGACGGTGCCGGGCGAAACGTTCTGCAGTAACTGCGGTACGAAAAACCCAGCTACGCCGAAGGTGTCGACCGAGGAGACAACCCTCGATATGGACGCCGAAGACAACGCGGCGGCGGCCCCGGCCAAATTGCCTGAAACCGTTAAGGAAGCCGCGAAGGAGACTCCTGTAGCCGAGGCGAGCGTAGATACTGGGAGTGATCTTGTTTCGTCGGCCTCACTCGGGGGCAAGTCGACCGGGGATGTTCCCGTTCCCGTCAAGCACACAATCAAGAAGGGGAATACGGGCGGCCGTCAGCCGGCGGTCAAGCAACTCGATCCTGGCAGCGTACTAAACACCCGTTATGAGATCGTGCGGCGGATTGGTGGTGGCGGCATGGGCGCCGTTTACCTTGCCAAGGATCGAAACCTCGGCGACGCGCCGCGGGCCGTCAAGGAAATGGTCGAAGCGCATCTCGATCCGGCGCAGCACGAAAAAGCGATCGGCGACTTCAAGCGAGAATCTCTCTTGCTCACCTCTTTGGAGCATCCCTCAATCCCCACCATCTACGATTATTTCTATGATGAATCACTGGGGCGTTTCTACCTGGTAATGAAATTTATCTCGGGCGGCGATCTGTCGTCGCGGCTGCGTTCTGCACCCGGCGGTCGGATCGACGAGCGGACCGTCGCCGATTGGGGCATGCAAGCTGCGGACGTGCTGGAGTATTTGCATAGCCGGCCGAAGCCAATCATCTATCGCGATTTGAAACCTGCCAACTTGATGATCGACGGGAACAGCGGCCGCGTGATGCTTATCGACTTCGGAATCGCACGTTGGGTCAAGCAGGAAGAGAAGGGTGTCACCGCCGTCGGCACTATGGGCTACGCGCCACCCGAATTGTTCGGCGGGCGCGTCGAGCCGCGCTCAGATGTTTACAGCTTGGGGGCAACGCTGTTTCATCTGTTAACGGGTTCTGATCCGCAGGATAACCCGCTTTTGATTTTTGACTTCCAAAAGAATCCGCGCCCGCGACAGATTACGCCGTCGTTATCGAGCGAGATGGAGCAGATTCTAATGCGCTCGGTAGAATACAAACCGGAAGATCGTTTTCCATCGGCCGGAGCGATGCGCGACGCGCTCGCAATCCATCTGGAAAAAATAAATGCCGGACAGGTAACCTACGGGGCCACCTCCGCCCAGGTTGGCGGCGAGACTGTCCAGGTGCAAACAGTCTATTGCGGTTTCTGCGGCGGCCGAATCGCGGCGGACGACATATTCTGCGCGCATTGCGGCGCGCGGCAACCGATGGCCGGCCTGGGATCGAGCGCGACTTTAAGGGCGGCGCGTCCGACTGCAAAACTGGTAGTTGCGGGAACCACGGAGCTCGACGCTTCTTTCGTTCTGCAAAAAGACAACAACCTGCTCGGGCGCACCGACCCGCATTCAAACGTTTTTCCAGAGATTGATCTTTCTCGATTCGATCCCGAAACCAAAGTCTCGCGCCGGCACGCGAGAATCTGGCGCGAAGGCGAAACTTTTCTGGTAGAAGATCTGGGTTCGGTTAACGGAACAGTAATTAATGATTCCGTTAGACTCGCGCCGCGCCAACCCCGAGTTTTAGACAGCGGAGACAAACTTCGGCTGGGCGAAACAACGCTTCATTTCCTTCTGGGTTAGTTAATGACGGCAACAGCTGAAACCGCGGCGCCCCGAGTAAAAGTGAAGTCGCCCACAACCAGTAAAGGATTCGCGAGGTTCCGGGCTCCGTTTGCGTTGCGCTGTGGCGCAATCCTGATCGACTACATAATTCTGGTAGCGATTCTGGCCTTTAGCACACTAGTGAGCCGCTTATTGGGCGGCGGCGCGCGCTCGGCCGGCAATTCATCAGAAACGATCGGCATCTTGTTAACAATTGTGGTAGCGGCGTTAAATCTCGGCGTTCTTCCAGGACTGACGGGATTCACAGTGGGAAAATGGGCCGCCGGCCTGCGCATCCTGCGCGACGATGGTCAACCAATCGGAATTGGTCGCGCTTTCGCTCGACACTTCGCAGGCTATCCGCTTTCGTTTATTACGCTCGGCATCGGCTTTCTGATAGCCGCACTTACTTTGCGCGGCCGTGCGTTGCATGATTTGATCGCCGGCACCATCGTAGTACGCGAGGGAACCGCTGTGGTTGTTCCGCGAGCGTGAGACAAGGCCGAAGCCAAAGACGGACCTGAGTATGAGATCTAAAGTTGTCAGATCTCAAATAAACTGAAGTCAAAAATTCAAATCTGAAGTCAAAAATTCAATTCCTAAAACTACATGCCTGAACTAATAGTGAAATACCCCGACCGCGCACCCGACCGCTTTCCGCTCGGCCGTCTGCGAATTACGCTCGGCCGTTCCGCCCGCAATGATCTGTGTATTCCGGATCCGTTTGCGTCGCGCGTGCATGCCGAAGTGAGGCGCGAGGGCGAGGATTATTACCTTCAGGATCTGGGTTCCGCAAATGGTACGCTCTACAACGGCGGCTCTGTTGAAGGCACCGTCCCTCTAACCGCGGGTGGTCGCATCCAGATCGGCGAAACGGAAATCGTTTTTGACGACGGCACCTATAACTCGAGTATGGGCGCCACCATGATCACGGACAATTCGTCCACTTCGCTGCCCGAGGCGACTATCGCTCTCGCCTCAAGTGATCGCACTACTTCAGGTTTGCTGGAAGCGATTGAAGGCGCGCGCAGCAGCAAGCCGGACATCAGCGCGGTGGCGCGCGTGGCCCGCGAAGGCGATCTGTTGGCGCTGATCAGCAAAGTGGGAGTCACTTTGCTAAGTTCGTCAACGCTTGAACAGACGCTGGAACAGATCGTGTCGCTGGTATTCGAAGCCGTACCCGCTGATCGCTGCTTGTTAATGATGCGCGACGAGAACAACGAGGAGATGAGAGTGGCAGTCGCGCGTTTGCGCGATCGCGTCGGAGAGGTAGGAGAAATTCGCGTCAGCCGTAACGTGATGGACGAAGTTGTCATCCGTGGCAAGTCAGTGCTGACGTCAGACGCGCAACACGATCCGCGTTTTGCCAGCGGCACAGTTGTGCTGCAAGGCGTCAGGTCAGTGCTCGCGGTGCCGCTGGGCGTGTCGGAAAAAGTTTTCGGCATCATCTATGCCGATTCGCCAATCGCTGAAGGACGTTTCACCGAAGACCATCTGAAAGTGTTGACCACGCTGGCGTCGGTGGCGGCGATTAGAGTAGAGAATGCACGACTGGTCGAGGCGCGCTTTCAGCAGGAGCGACTTGAGCGTGAGCTGCAACTGGCGATGGAAATTCAGCAGCGTTTCCAACCCACGGCGCCGCCAGTGGTGATGGGATATGAATTTCAGGGCATCAGTTTTCCCTGCTACGAAATCGGCGGAGACTATTACGACTTCATTAAACGCGACGATGGCCGCCTGGTGATTGCGCTGGGAGATGTTTCAGGCAAGGGAACTGCAGCCGCGCTGTTGATGTCGTCGCTGCACGCTTCGATTCATGCGCAGACAGGTTCGCACGACACGCTGGTGGAAACGATCTCCGCCGTCAATCGTTACCTGGCCGAGAATATTCCCTCGAATCGATTTGTCACGCTGTTTTATGCTGAGCTTGATCCCGACTCGGGCGCGGTTTCGTTTCTAAATGCGGGCCATAATCCGCCTTTGATTGTTCATGCCGCCGGCACGGTGGAACAGTTGGCTTCCGGCGGTTTGCCACTGGGAATTAAGGCCGATGCGGAATACCGCGAAGGCCGAACGCATTTAGAACCCGGCGACGTGCTGGTGATTTATTCCGATGGCGTGACCGAGGCGGCCAGTCCGAATGGCGAGGAGTTTGGCCCAACCAGACTCTACGAAGTGGTGTCGCGCAATGTGGACGCTTCGGCGGCGGGAATCCGCGATCGCATCGAGTCAGCCTTGACTAAGTTCTCGCAAGGAACACAGGCCGCAGACGATATCACGCTCGTGATTGTCAAACGCCAGGCGGAGACACGAGCGCTTACCATGAGCGGCATTAAGTAGCTTCACTCTTCTGTAACTGAGCGGGGGCAAGCCCGCCTTCCTTACCTGCGAGACATTTCGATCAGCTCACGGTCGGGAAGGCGGGCTTCCACCCCAGCGGGGCTGCCCCGCCGCGGACCCCGGGCTTGCCGCCGCTCTTTGGTCTATAAAAAAACTCCGGCACTTTAGATCGAGTTTAGTCGGTCGCTTTGCCTTGCAGCAACGCCTCGCAGGGAAGTGTTTGTGGCCCGGCGTCATTGCAAATTGCGAACTGCGATCCGGGATACATCGTCACGCCCGCATACTCACCCTTCGCGTTAAGGATGTAAAAGTTGATGCCAAAGTTTGGATTGCCTTTGTTGTTCAGCAGTCGCTTCTCAATGGTGCTTGCTTTGATGCGGCGCAGCGCTTCCATGCCGGCATCTTTCGGATGACGGCCATGACGCATCTCTTCGACGATTAGAAACGAACAGAGGTTGTAGAGATTCGCCTCGCCGCGTCCGGTTGAACCGGCGGCGCCGACCGCTCCGTCAACGTAAAGCCCAGCGCCGAGAATCGGCGAGTCTCCAATACGCCCGGGAATTTTCCAGGCCAGCCCGCTGGTCGTCGTTACTCCGCAAATCTCACCTTTCGAATTGATGCCGTCGCAGTTGATCGTGCCGTAGTAATGTTCGCGGTCAATTAGACCTTCGGCCACCATCTTCATCCCCTCACGACGCCAGACCTCCGAGCGAGTTTTGGGGTCGAGATAGTGTGATGGATCGGTGCGCCGTTTCCATTCCAGCCAGAGGTCGCGCGAATGATCGGTATTTAAATCGTCCTCGATCTTGAACCCCATGTTCCGCGCAAAATCCTGTGCGCCTTTGCCAACCAGAAGATGGTGATCGGTGTTTTCGAGAACAGCTTTGGCCACCAGCGATGGCGTGCGCACACCCTCGAGCGCCGCCACGGCGCCGGCGCGTTTCTTTGGCCCGTGCATGCAGGAGGAGTCGAGCTGCACGACGCCTTCAGCATTCGGCAAGCCTCCGTAGCCGACGCTGTCATCCAACGGATCAAGCTCGACGATATTCACGCCGGCGATCACCGCATCGAGCGGGTCTGCACCCTGCGTGATCATTGTGAAGGCCTTCTGCACCGCCGTCATGTCTCCGCCGTTCTTGAAACGGTTGCCGTTCGCCGACGAAACCACGATTGGCTTGATAGCCGGCTGAATAATGTTTGGAAACTGCAGTACGGACGCTTTAGTGCCGGCGAGTGTGAGTCCAGCGACTGCGCTCGTGCGCATGAAGTCGCGACGTTTGATCCGCTTCATAGGTTAGCTCTCCATTGCGTTGACGAAGGAGTCCAATAATCAAAAGACAAGCAGGGCAGGTTTCTTGAGCGATACTAACGACGAGCTTGCCACAATGCTCGCTCTATTACTGAGGGGACCTTCATCGTATGAAAGCGATCGGATGAATAGGCATAGTCCTCTCCGCTCTCATCGATCACACGAACCAATCCGTGTGCTTGCGCATCTTTGTCTGGGCGGACGCGGTAAAGCTTCCCAAGTTCGAGCGAAGCTTTGTAGCCTTCGTTGTCGATGCACACAGCGAATTGTGCAGCGCGACGCTTCACAGGAGTCTTTCCTGCTCGTCGTCTTGTAAGAGCTACCCGAATGGTCCTCGCTTCTTTCCTCATAACTAATCCAGAAACGGCAACTTCAGTTTGTATTCTTTCCTTCCGATCCCATGGGCTTCGTACCAGTGAACTTCTGCCAGCCGTATTCTGCGGTCCGGAAGACGAACGTTTGCGATTCCTTTGCGCTTTCGCCATCGGCCACGCCCGTAAACTCTTCTTAAACGGACACGATCACGAACTCCGGTTCCCGAGGCGATCGTAGTAACCTTGGTCAGTTCTCCAACTATTTCAAAGTCCATCCGGCAGCATGATGCCAACTGCGTCTCAAAGATTCAAGCCTGAGTTCGCTGCAGTCTCCACTAGAGAAGACTCTCCTTAATTCGTTCAGCAGTTTTCGGTCCGATACCGTCAACCAGTTCCAATCCGCCGCCCTCGACAAACTTCCTTAGCGCCTCGAGCGAAGACACCTTGAACTTCTGATGCAGCAACGCAGCAGTCTTTGGGCCAATGCCGGGAATCTCCAGCAGATCAAGTACGGTTTCAGGTGTCTCCGCGATGATCCGTTCCCAAGCGTCGAACGTACCGCGGTCCAGAAGTTCCATTATCTTTCCGGCGATCGCCTTGCCCACGCCTGGGATCGACTGTAAGCCGGCAACACCTTCCGCAGCGGCAATCTTTTGCATTGGCGTGGGCCAGGTTTCGATTGCTTCGGCAGCGTTGCGGTAGGAACGCAGGCGAAACGGATCGTCGCCGCGAATGTCCATTAGCGCCGCCAGACGATAGAACCTGCGCGCAATTGATTCGTTGTCCATCGCACTTATTTGTTCAAAAGAATACGCCCGACCCCTTTAACCGACAATCATTGTACCGGTGCCGGTGTCGGTGAAGATTTCGCTGAGTAACGCGTTGCGCGTAGTGCCGCTGAGAATGTGCGCGCTATGAACGCCGCGCCGGAGTAGTGTGGCGATGCTCTGCAGCTTTGGAATCATCCCTCCCGTTGCCGCACCATCTTTAATCATCGCTTCTGCCTCGTCCGCAGTTAGCCGGGACAGTTTGGTGTCAGGTTCACCGGCGCGCAGATAAAGACCGTCGACGTCGGAGAGCAGAATCAACTTTTCTGCTTGCAACTGCGCCGCGATTTCCCCCGCGATCGTGTCGGCATTGATGTTGAACACCGTGCCTTCCGCATCGGCTCCCAATGATGAAATGACCGGCAAATAACCCTGACCGAGTAAAACAGTGAGCAGGCGGGCGTTGATCTTTACGACGTCGCCGACATGTCCGAAGTCGACCTGCGAGCGCTCGCCCGTCTCACGATTCAGGATCTCTTTTGGCGGCCTGCGCTCAGCGTGAACAATGTTGCCGTCGACTCCGGACAGGCCCACCGCTTCAATGCCGCGGTTGCGCAGGGCGGCAAGGATGTCTGTATTTATTTTTCCGGCGAATATCATCTTCGCCATCTCGAGAGTTGCGTCGTCTGTGACGCGCCGGCCTTCGATGATGGTTTGCTCGATACCCATACGCGTGGCGAGTTCGCTCAATTGTTTGCCGCCGCCGTGAACGACGCAGATTCTAATGCCGACCTGATGCAGCAGTGCCAGCTCCTCAGCCAGCGAACTGAGGTTCTCCGGTGTTTCGGTGGCTTTGCCGGAGAGCTTGACAACAAAAGTCTGTCCTTGAAATCGCTGGATGTAGGGCAAGGCCTCGCGCAATAGATCCAGACGCAACTGATCGCCGACGTCGTTAGTATTAATCATAATGCTCTTAGGATAGTTTCAAGTTCCAAGTTTCAAGTTTCAAGTTCGGAGAATGTCACGTCGTAGTCCGTTCAATCACAGCAAGCAAGTTTGAAGGTTGAACTTGAAACTTGAAACTTGGAACTTGAAACTTCTTATCCAGCGCCGATTAGGCTGGCCATGATCGCCTTCTGTACATGCAACCTGTTTTCTGCTTCATCGATTACGGCTGACGCTCGCGAATCGATCACGCCATCGGTAACGATCACGTTACGCCGCACGGGCAGACAGTGCATGAAGATCGCGCTGTTTGTGTTCGCCATCTTTTGTTCATCTACAATCCAGGTTTCGCGATATTGAGCGCGCTCTGCGATGTCGACTTCCGGTGTCCCGTAGAACTGCTTTGCACCCCAACTCTTCGCATAAACAACCTCTGCGCCTTTATGCGCCGCAATAATGTCGTTAGTAAATTCTACTGTACCCCCTGTCGCTGCAGACTGGTGCTGGATAGTTTTCAAGAGTTCATCGTCGAGCTCATAGCCGGGTGGATGCGCAATAACCAATTCATGGCCCATCTGCGCGGCAGCCAGCGCAAAACTGTTGGGCACGGCCATCGGCAGAGGCTTCGGGTGCCAGGCCCACGTCAGCACTACCCGCTTACGTCCAACGCCCAGTTTTTCCCGAATCGTCATCATATCTGCCAGGGCCTGACAGGGATGATGCACGGCAGACTCGAGGTTGATGATCGGCACTTCTGAATATTTGGCAAACGCGCTGAGTACTGGGTCGGCACGCTCTTCTTGCCAGTTCCGCAATGCTGCGAAGGTGCGCACGCCAATCGCCGCACAGTAACGCCCGAGGACACGAACAAATTCCGCGACATGCTCAGTCTTGTCGCCATCCATGATCGCTCCGTCGCGATGTTCAAGTGTCCAGCTCGTGCCACCGGGTTCGAGCACCACCGGATTACCGCCGAGTTCATAGACTCCTACTTGCATCGACGCGCGCGTGCGCAAGCTCGGATTAAAGAAAACGAGTGCGACGGATTTGTCGGCCAGCGGCTGGGATTGATTTTCTCGGCGCTTGAAGCGCAGCCCTGACTCGATCAACGCGTCCAACTCTGCGCGAGAGAAATCAGCAGTGGTTAGGAAATTTGTCATCTCCACTCAGGCCATTCAGATCCTGTAGCACCTTAAGTCTGAAGTCAGTACCACCACGCGGTAGCGGGTGGGTGTGCTGTCAATTCCAGACCCACCCGCTACCGCGTGGTGGTACTGACCTCATGCCTCGAGCTTGAACTCTGAACTGTTTGAATCTAGATCGTGCGCCTGGAAAAAAGCGGCTTGGTCAGTCCATACAAACTAATCAGCAGCCAAAAGGCTTCCATTAAAAATGCCGACAGGTTGAAACGAAAGGTCAGCGAAATGATCACCAACACAGCGCCGATCGCGTTCAATAACAAATAGCTGACTGCTGAACTGGATAGTTTCTCCAGTTGCAGCAGCAGGTAGGCAACAACCATCAGCAGCACGCCGATGTTTCCCACCAGATCAAACCAACTGTAATCCAAGATAACCTCTTCTTTTGGAGTGCGCTGACCTGTCAGCGCTTTGGCTCCATGGCGGCTTGACGCCATGTTCGCTTCCACATGAATAACCAGGCGCGACAGGTCGCGCCCGACCAAAGCGCTGACAGGTCAGCGCACTCCAGAACAAACCGCTTTCAAAGCATCGATAAAGATATTAACCTCGGACCTCTGAAGACATAATGGCGGTAAGAGCCGGAGTACCTTCGCATCGCTCGAGGTGCCGGTGATGATCTTGCGATCGAGTAACGCCGTATGAATCGGAGCAGCTTTATCCTGGAACTCAAGACCCAACAAGAATCCGTGCCCTCGTGTTGCAACAATCTGCGGCACCTCCGCCAAACGCTGGCGCAGATACGCCTCCATCGTAATCACGTTCGCAAGCATCGCATCGTTTTCGATGGCTTCGAGCGTCGCGCTAACAGCCGCCATCGCCATCATCCCGCCGCCAAACGTCGTTCCCAGATCGTTTTCCTTAATGCGTGCACTGATTTCCTGGGTTACCAAACAAGCGCCAACCGGAATGCCACTACCGAGCGCTTTGGCGAGCGTTATAAGGTCCGGCACAACCTGCGATCCGGCTTCGCTGCCCGCGAAGAACCAATTGCCGGTGCGGCCAACGCCGGTTTGAACCTCGTCATAAATCAAAACGATTCCGCGTTCGTCACATAGTTCGCGAAGGTGGCGAAAAAATTCCGGAGGCGCAGTACGAACGCCGGCCATCGATTGGATCGGTTCCAGCATGATCGCCGCTACACTTTCATCAGCGACGGCGCGAACCGACTCAAGGTCACCAAATTCTGCTTCGAGATGCCCCGGCACATTCGGTTTGCCAATCTCCCGATATTTACCAAGAAAGGTCGCGCTGATGGCGTCGGCGGTTCGCCCATGAAAACCGCCGGAGAAGGTGACGATGTTTTCGCGGCCGGTCGCCATGCGTGCCATGCGCATCGCATTCTCATTCGCTTCCGTACCCGAGTTGCAGAAGAACACTTTCGTTAGTTCAGCTGGCGCAACTGAAACAAGTTTCTCAGCGGCGCGCGCACGCGCTTCGGAGTAAACCAGGTTGGAATAGAACAACAGTTCACCCGCTTGCTTTCGAAGTGCCGCAACCACGTGCGGGTGCGAATGGCCGGTACCCGCGACCGCGTGCCCGCCATAAAGATCCAGATACTTGTCGCCGTCGCTCGCGTACAGCCAAACACCCTCACCGCGCGCGGCGACGATTGGCATCTTCTTGTACGTCGCGAGTTGCCAGCGCTCTTCACGTGCTATTGTTTCTTTCAAACTAGTGATTGTCCCGGCTTTCATCATATGAACCTGTAACCCAGGCATCGATAAAGCAAACAGCTTGCGCCTCACTCATCCGGCTCTGGTTCCATTAGGAACATTGCTTTCCGGAACTGCGAGCACCGGCAGTATGCCGTCAGCATAACCAATATCGAATAGCATTCCCTGCGACAATTCGCCCATCATTTTGCGCGGCTGCAAATTAACGACGAACAAAGTTTGTTTGCCCTCCAACGCACGCAGGTCGGGGCGCTCCTGTTTCAGTCCCGCCAAAACACTTCTTTGGTGATCTCCAAAATCGACGATCAGCCGGACGAGTTTATCTGAACCGCGCACATCTTCGACCGACACGATTGTCCCTACACGAATATCGACCTGGTTCAATTCGGCAATCGTGATTTCCGGCTTAAGCGGTGCAGCTTTGAAGGTCTCGTCGGTCATGGATTTCTTCCCAACAGTAGTTCAAGCAGTTCAGCGCAAGCTAAAGCTTGAACTCTAAACTAAGTGACGCTTCCAAGCTTGTACGATTTCTTCGATCAGGGATTCGTTCCCACCAACATCAAACCTGTTTTCTCGTCGAGACCAAACATGAGATTCATGTTTTGCACCGCCTGACCTGCAGCCCCTTTTACCAGGTTGTCCAGGGCGGAAAAGATAACTATCTGACGGCCACGCGCCGCAAACCCAAGGTCGCAAAAATTCGTGGTCTTAACCCAGTTGATATCAGGCGAACCTTTCACCATCCGCACAAAAAACGAGTTGCGATAATATTCTGCGAATAACGACTGCAACTGTTCCTCCATCATCTTTTCTTTCGTCTCGACGTAAATGGAAGAGAAGATGCCACGCGACACCGGCAGGGAATGCGTCATAAAAACTAATTCGCTCTTCCAATCACCTACTCGGGCGAGTTCCTGTTCAATCTCCGGAACGTGTTGGTGCGTGAAAGGTTTGTAAGCATAAAAGGAATTCATCCGCTGTGGGTGATGCGTATTTGCGGCAGCTTTCGCACCTGATCCCGAGGAACCGGTTTTGGCATCCACGATGACGCGGCCGTTGATAAGTGCGTTTGCAACCAGCGGCGCCAGCCCCAACAAGGTCGCCGTAGCGAAGCAGCCAGGATTCGCAACCAGTCTGGCGCTTCGGATCGCCTCGCGATTAGTCTCTGTCAAACCGTAAACAAATTCGCTTTGCACCTCCATGGCGGTGTGTGCGCGCCCGTAGTGCTGTTCAAAACTCTCCCGGTCACCGAGTCGAAAGTCACCTGACAAATCAATCGCCTTCACGTTTAGCGGCAAGCGCGGCACAACCTCCATTGCCTGTCCATGTGGCAGCGCGAGGAATACGCAATCCAAATCTGCAAGCTCTGCTGAGTCCTCCGGCGCTAATCTAAAGCTCAGATCGGTCAACCCGACAAGATTTCGGTGCACTTCGCCGACCGTCTTGCCAGCGTGCTCATTTGCGGTGACCAAAACGATCTCAGCGTTCGGATGAACCAGGAGGATGCGCAACAACTCCGAGCCCCCATAACCGGAGCCGCCGTAAATCCCAACCCTTATTTTGTTACCGTTCATCATCTGCTACGCTACGCCTCGTATTGTCACACCACGAAGAGGTCCCGGCTCCGTATGCGAAACCTTGCTGTAGTTTTCCTGGTTCTGGCGATCGCTTTCATCGCGATTGGTTTGAGTGGGCAACGAACCTTTATTTTCGTTGGCCTCGCTTTTCTTGTAGTCGCCATCCTTCGTTGGCTGCCCAGACGAACTAAGCGCTAACCGCGGCCACTTCAAGTTTCGCTTTGATCAGTTCAAATAGTTGTGCGCCGTTTCGCCTCGCGTTCGCAGCCGGCACGCCAAATTCCTTCTCAATAAAGTCCTCACCCATTTGAGAATCAGTAACCGATCCGGCAATCACGTCAATTTCGATTCCGCGCCGGCGCAATAATTCAATCCCACCCCACGCACCGACGTAGTCAGAAGCGCAGAAGATCAGCCCAGCGGTTGCTTCGCGCAACTCCAGATCCGCAAAAACAGATTCAACTGCATAGCCGCCGAGCAATCCATCGCCTAGTTCAATCACGATTAAGTCAGGCGAACTTTCGTTAAGACAAGCAATAATTGTTTTGGCAACGTCCGCCAGATTCGTGGCGCCGACAGTTGAGGGCAAGCCACAATCAAGAAAACTCGCGATGGCGATCGCACCGTGATCGGCCATGTTCAGCGTGTCACGCAAACAGGCAATGCCGGACAGTTTGGCCGCGGCCACACGCAATCCGGCGCGGGTCGCTTGCTTGATCAGTTCCGTCGCCGCGTAAGTCTTGCCGCTGTTCATGCAGGTGCCCGCAATGATCACTAACGGGGCAGTCTGGCCCAGGCTGGTTCGCGGCGGCAGAGCAGCGTCGACTATATTCAACACGCGACCTGCGTCATCGCTGGCGAGACCAATGACTTCAACCTGGATGGCGTCGCTCAAACTGGAATGATGTCCAGTGCAGCTTCCGATTACACCGCCCATGTTAAGCAGGTGCAGTTGATCGCCGGCGTTAACGGTCGCAGGCACGTCACCCACAAAACCCTTCAACGCGCGGCGCCGTCCCAACACGCCGATGAGCACATCGCCGGGATTGATCTTGGCGAGCCTGCCGGTTGGCAATTCGAGCATGTTATAGGTGGCACTGTCGGTGAGCGCGCGTACGACCACCACATCACCCGCACGCGGCGCAGTTGAAGAAGCGATCACTGCCGCTGTTCTGCTAAGACCTAACGGTGACGTGGCTGAGCCGATCTTGTCGGCATCGATGATCTTGATTGTTGTTTCCATCCGAACCTCCTAAAAAGAGCGGGGGCAAGCCCGCCTTCCTTACCTGAGAGACTTTCTGACTCGATTGGTTAACCTCAGCTTGAAAGCCTTCCAATCAAAAACGAAGACTCAACTTTGATCAGCTCTCGGTCAGGAAGGCGGGCTTGCCTCCGCTGCCCGTCCGCCTCTCAACCTCAACCGCAGCGCATTCAGTTTGATAAAGCCCTCAGCGTCGCGTTGGTTGTAAACGGTGTCTGCTTCGAACGTGGCAACTTTTTCGTCGTAGAGCGAATGTGGGGAGCGGCGTCCGACCACGATTGTGTTTCCGCGAAACAGTTTTAGACGAACGTCTCCAGTAACCCTGATCTGCGTTTCGTCAATCATCTTCCGCATAAGTTCAGACTCCGGAGCAAACCAGAACCCGTA
>DASZDU010000178.1:0-11225 GCA_035941655.1 Pyrinomonadaceae bacterium
CGGCTTTGCCACGTCGGCGATCGCACGGGCCTCGAGATGATTCGCACCTTGCAGGATCGCGGCGTCCATTTGGGGATCGATGTGTATATGGAGTGTGCCGTAACACGCCTGCTGAAGGACGGCGATCGGGTTGCTGGCGCATTTGCGTACTGGCGAGAGACAGGCCGCTTCGTTGTGTTCAAGGCAAAATCGGTCGTGATTGCAACCGGAGGAATTGGCAAAGCGTGGCGCATCACTTCAAACTCCTGGGAGTACACCGGAGATGGGATGGCTCTGGCATACGACGCGGGCGCCGAGTTGATGGACATGGAGTTTGTCCAGTTTCATCCGACCGGGATGGTTTGGCCGCCAGGAGTGCAGGGAATCCTGGTGACGGAAGCGGTGCGTGGTGAGGGCGGCGTCCTGCGCAACAAGAATGGCGAGCGTTTTATGGAGCGCTACGACCCGGACAAAATGGAACTGTCCACCCGAGATGTCGTGGCGCGGGCTATTTACACCGAAGCGAAGGAAGGGCGTGGGACCGAACACGGCGGTGCTTATCTTGATATTTCACACAAGCCTGGAGACTACGTGAAGCGCAAGCTTCCCAGCATGTATCATCAGTTCCGAGAGTTGGCAGATGTCGATATCACAAAGGGGCCGATGGAAGTCGGGCCAACCTGTCACTACATGATGGGCGGTATCCGTGTCGATGCTGAGACCGCTGCAGCGACAGTTCCAGGATTGTTTGCTTCCGGTGAAGCCGCTGCCGGCTTGCACGGAGCGAATCGTTTGGGTGGAAACTCGCTTTCGGATCTCCTGGTTTTTGGCCGGCGCGCCGGGCTTGCGGCGGCGGAGCATGCAGGAAGACCGGGTTCTGTGAATATTAGCCCGGAGCAAATCGATGAGGCCTCACAGGAAATGCTGGAGCCCTTTCAACGCGTCGAAGGTGAAAGTCCTTATCGAATTCATGAGGAGTTGCAGAACGCAATGCAAAACTTTGTTGGGATCTTTCGAAACGAAGAGGATCTGAGGAAGGGGCTTTCAGAATTACAAGTATTGAAGGAGCGTGCTTCGCGATTGCGAGTGGAAGGTTCGCGGCTTTTCAATCCGGGTTGGCATCTCGCGCGCGACCTGAAATCAATGTTGACAGTTTCGGAAGCGGTGGCGTTAAGCGCTGAGAAACGGCGGGAGAGCCGCGGTGCACACAGCCGGATCGATTACCCAAACTACGATGAAAGCTGGAGCAAACAGAACAACATTGTGGCGCGCGCGGGAACCGCGATGAATTTATTCCAGCGACCGATTTCGGAAATGCCTCCGGAGTTGAAGCAGATTGTTGACGAAGGGAAGTAAATTCCGAAATAGTGGCCAGTGGTCCGTGGCCAGTGGCCAGTGTTTTGGCTCTTGAAGTCTTTTGATCTTTTTGAAGGACTACCGAACTACTAAACCAATAAGCTACTGACCACTGACCACTGGCCACTGACACATGCCTGACGCAACCTTCAACATCTTTCGCGGCGATCGGGACGGCGGCGAACTGGTGGAATACAAAGTTCCAATCGCGCCCGGTATGGTTGTGCTCGACGCGCTGCACTATGTTCAGGCGCATGATGCACCGGATCTCGCCGTGCGTTGGAACTGCAAAGCCGGAAAATGTGGCTCATGTTCTGCGGAGGTGAATGGTCGGCCGCGTCTGACTTGCAAGACGCGCATGGATGCCTTGCCATTGGCTGAACCGATTACGGTGCGGCCGATGAAAGCGTTTCCGGTGATCAAGGACCTGGTTACAGATGTGGCCTGGAACTACCAGATAAACCGCAAAATCCCTCCGTTTACGCCGCCTCCGAATGTTGAGTGGAAGATGTATCAGCAGGACATTGATCGGGTGCAGGAGTTTCGCAAGTGCATCGAATGCTTCCTTTGCCAGAACGTCTGCCACGTCTTACGCGATCACGAGAAGTTAGAGCAATTTGGGGGCCCGCGCTTCTTCGTTCGCGTCGCGGGACTTGAGATGCATCCGCTGGACGGTTTGTCTCGAACCGAATTGCTGAAGGATGAGCTCGGCATCGGTCTGTGCAACATCACGAAGTGTTGTACCGAAGTCTGCCCCGAAGATATTCACATCACTGATAACGCCATCATTCCGCTCAAAGAACGAGTGATTGATGACTACTACGATCCAGTCCGCTGGTTTTTGCGGAAACTGATGGGGAAGAAGACAGTAAGCAGTAAGCAGTAAGCAGGAGACCGACTATTTCTTTCTACCTTCTGCCTCGTGCCTTCTGCCTACTCGCAAGGAGGCCACATGGAGCTAAAACTTAAGCTAATCTCCGATTCCGGAATTGCTGAAGCGATTGCTAAGACGGAAGTATATCGTTATCTGAACGAGCCGGGTGAGGCAGAGTCGATATGTCGGGACATACTCGCCATCGACCCCGACAATCAGGCAGCCCTGCGCCTGCTGGGCCTTGCGATCACGGACCAGTTTACCGGGGAGGCGTCTGATCGGTATTCGGAGAGCGAGCGCGTGTTTCGCGGCCTGGCAAGCGAGTATGAACGCGTGTATCACCTTGGAATTCTTCAGGAGCGAAAAGGGAAGGCACAGCTACGCGCCGGACGGCCGCCGCATGCGGTACTGCCGATTTTCGAAGAGGCAATGGGACTTTTTGGACAAGCAGAGAAAATCAGGCCAGCCGGCAATGACGATCCCATCCTGCGTTGGAATCGCTGCCTGCGGCTCTTGCAGAGCCGCATTAGCTCCGAATGGAGTAAAGAAATGGAAGAGTTTGACGCCAGCGAAGGCCCGCCGGTTTAGACGCCTCACGCGATGTACAGAACCGAGCGCGGTAGCGCCGGATGCTCCAGTCAACATGAGTGATAGAAGACGATCTGTTCTTTGCCGCCGAAATGAAATCATGACATTAAGGTTAGCGTTGACCCTAAGATCCGGCGCTACCGCGCTCGGTTCTGTAAACCCTCGACTTGCCAGCTAAGCCTTCCAAACAGAGCGGATTCAACTTATCTTTACCGAACTGTTAATAAATCCTTCTGAGGATCGTTTTACCTGATGGAAGACGATTTCAGGAGGACCCGAGTGCAGGCAACCGCTAAAACATTGAGATTAGTTACCGAAAATCCCCCGGGTGAGCTGGAAGTCCTCTTCCGCGACCATCATGACCGTGTGTTTCGCACGGCGCATCGCATCACCGGCAGCCCGGCCGATGCGGAAGATGTGCTGCAAACCGTATTTCTCCGGTTGGTCAAAGGCCAGGAGAGTTACGACCTGTCGGAAAATACGGAAGCATATCTGTCACGTGCGGCAATCAATGCCTCGCTGGATCTTTTGAGGAGCCGTAACCGTGCAAAATCCGTGGGCCTTGATGATGTGGCGGCGGAGGCACTCGAAAGCAGGTTTCAAAACCCGGAGGCGGAACACGCCGATCGCGAGTTGCAAACGCTGATACGCCAGGCCGTGGCTGGTTTGGGCAAAACGGCTGGCGAGATGTTTGTGCTGCGTTATTACGAAGGCTACGACAATCAGGAAATCGCGAAAATGCTCGACACCTCACAAATGGTTGTGGGGGTTGTGCTGCATCGCGCGCGAACAAGACTACGAAAAGAGATTGGGCACTTTCTGGAGAAACATCATGAAAAGCAATAATGATTTCGACGCAATTCTCGACAAAGCAACTGCGGGAATCCGAAACGAACAAATTGATTCGGCGGTAGTTGACGGAGCGGCTGAGCGTGTTTGGGCACGCCTGGCCGCGGAAACGAGCGCACAACCGGAGACGGTTGCCGCGACGAGGATAGGAGACTGTGCCGATTTTCAGTCGCTCATCCCCGCTTATCTGACGGGAAGTTTGTCTGAAGCTCGTTCCCTGCTGCTGGTCGATCACACGCACGAGTGCATCCCTTGTCGTAAAGCGATGAAGGATGCGCGGTCGCGCTATGCGAATCGTATGGCGCCGGCTAAGAAGGCCACTACGACTCGTCGCTACAGCATTCAACCCGTCGTTTTGCGCTGGGGAATCGCGGCGGCATTGGTAATTGGCGTGGGACTGATCGCGCTTCCGTTTATTCAACGTTGGGCGCCGCTCGGCGGTGACCTGGAAGCGACGGTACAGGCGGCCGAAGGGCAGGTCTTTGAAATCGCCGACACGCGCAGTACACCGGTGACCGCCGGCGAAAAACTCGACAAAGGCGATCGCATCCGCACGGCGAAAGACGCGCACGCGTTTGTTCGTCTCGGTGACGGATCGGTAATCGAGATGAAGGATCGCTCGGAGTTTTACTTAACCAGGAATTCGTTGGGTACAACGATCCATTTGAATCGTGGCGCGATAGTCGTGGAAGCAGCCAGGCAAGGTAAGCAACATCTCTTTGTTGATACTGGTGACGGGTCGCACGTGTCGGTTACCGGCACAGTGTTTTCCGTTAACAGCGGCACGAAGGGTTCGCGCGTTTCGGTGATTGAGGGCGAAGTGCACATGGACCACGCGGGCAGCGAACGCGTGTTGCGCGGTGGAGAGCAGGCAACCACGAGCGCCTCAATCGCGAAAATTCCGGTGAAGGATGAAGTTTCCTGGAGCCGGAAAGCCGCTCGCTACGCGGAAACGCTCTCGGCCTTGAATTCATTGAACAAGGAATTGGGCAAAGTTGCCCAGCCCGGCGTTCGTAATTCAACTCATCTGCTTGATCTGATGCCCGAGGGCACGATCGTTTACGCGGCACTGCCTAATCTGACTTCGACGATTGTCGAGTCGCACCGCATCATGCAGGAGCGCATCAACCAGAATGCAGCACTTCGCGAATGGTGGGCAAAAGAAGCAAGTGGACATCGCCGTCAGAATGTTGATCAGGTTATCGGCAGCATTCGTGAGTTTGGCGAATATCTGGGAGACGAAATTGCGGTATCGGTTTCGATGGACGAGAAAGGTGAACCGGTTGCGCCGCTGGTGTTGGCTGAACTTAAGAACTCGGCCGGTTTCCAACAGTTTATTGAACAACAAATCGCGAAGTTTGCTGGCACAGCGAAAGCGAGTGGCGAGCAGCGTCCGTCGATACGTTTCGTTCAGGATCCTTTAACGGCCAGCGCTACAGCAGCGGAGCCCGGCAAGAAAGAGGAGGAGTTATTCGTCTGGATCCAGGGTGATTTGTTTGCGGCCAGTCCTAAATTAAATCAGCTTCAGGATGTAGCGACGATTGTTCAGAAAGGTGGAACGAGCAGCTTCACCGGAACCGCGTTTCACGCCCGTATCGCCAAGGTCTATCAGGAAGGTGCGGGTCTGGTAGTCGCCGCGAATCTTGAGCGGCTGATTGCGAAGGCGAAACCGGAGATTACCAAAGGCGCAGGCGGCGAGCAGCGCGAGAGCGCGCTTAAACAGCTTGGCATCCTGAACCTGAAATACTTCGTGCTGGATCAGACCACCCTGCAGGGCAAGACCCATACGATGGCGACAGTGTCCTTCAGCGAAGCCCAGCGCGGTATTCCTTCGTGGCTGGCTGACCCCGGTCCGATGGGCTCCATCGAATACATTTCGCCGGATGCAAACGTAGCCGCCGGATTTGTTGTCAGAGATCCCGTCAAGCTTGTCGATGATTTGCTCGGCGTTCTGGAGACGGTATCCCCTGACTTGCGGAAGAATCTTGACAAGCAGGCGGCTGACCGCGGTCTGGATATTCGCAGAGATATCGCAGCTCCGCTCGGCGGTGAGTTTGCCTTCGCAATCGATGGCCCCATTCTGCCGACGCCTTCCTGGAAGATGGTGTTCGAGGTAAACGATTCGGCTCATCTGCAGCAGACGCTCGAACGCATTGTTGGTGAAATTAATAAAGAGGCAGCGAAGTTTGGCAAGGCTGGCTTGGTCTGGGACCGAGCTGAGCTCGACGGTCGCGGTTATTACACTCTGAAGTCAGCCGATTTCGGAGTTGAAGTTAACTACACCTTTGTGAATGGTTACATGGTGATGGGCCCAAGCCGGGCGATGGTCCAGCGTTCAGTGCAGATGCAACAGCAAGGCTACACACTGCTGCGCTCGGGACGTTTCACAGCCGGGTTGCCGGCTGACGGCAACGCAAACTTTTCGGCGCTCTTCTATCACAACCTGGCGCCGCTGGTGCAGCCGTTTGCGGAACGCATTGCCAGCTCGGCCGGCAGCTTGCCGCAGGAGCAGCAACAGGCAATCAAGGCCATGGCTGCAGACATGCCGCCCACACTCGCGTATGCCTATGCGCAGGGCGATAGCATTACTTTCGCGGCTAATACCGAGGGCGGTCCCTTCGGATTGAGTCCGGCAACTTTGCTGGGGGCGCCAAACTCGTTGGAGATTCAACACATTCTTCAACAGGGAATGAAACACTGATATATGGAGTGCGCTGGCCTGTCAGCGCACTCCAAACGGTTTGCAAATCGAAAGGATCTGATCATGCGAAGCTTTCATAAAAACTTTCAGTTGTTAAGTGTGGCGTTGCTGGGTTTGGTAATACTCCTGCCGGCTTGCGCACATCGGAAGGTCGTTCAGGTGGGAACGCACAAGGTCACCGTTTCTCGACACGGACTTGAGAAGAGACTCCACGTAACTGATCAGACGCCAATGCCGACACTCGAATATGCGGGACTCGGCACAGACGGCACCGGTATGAAAGTCACAATCACCGGCGACAGCATCAAGGTAAATGATAAAGCGACTGGCAAGCTACGCCCGGGAGACTCGGTGCTGATTGGCGATGAGGGCGTCGCGGTGAATGAGTTGGACTACGGTCAGACTGAGAAATATCTGCGCGACAATAGTTCGGGATCAGACACGGCATTGAATCAATAGCCGACTACTCGGCATTCAGTTTTCTCTGTGTAAGTCTCTGTGTTCTCTGTGTCTCTGTGGTGAATAAATGCTGGGAAAACATTCACCACAGAGACACAGAGAACACCAGGTTGCACAGAGAAAAAACCATTTGAGGAGACTTATGAAACTCATCTGCATCTCGCTTGGCTCATGGTTAATCGGTCTGCTGGCTTTATTACTGACGTTCGCGATCGTCGAAGGCGAGAGCTTAAGCGCGGCGGATATTAAAGGCGCCACTCTCAGCTCACTCGTGGTCGCAGCGCTGCTCTTCTCGCTCGCTTACGCGCCGTCCCTGTTCTGGTTACGCAGGCGACTCGGCGGTTGCCGCCCGGCGGCGTTATTTCCGGTCGTCTCGGCCTTAGTCCTCAACCTTCCCGTTTTTCTGATCGGAATTTTGGCAATCGGCAGAACTTTAGGACCCGCCGAAGCGTTTGCATTCATCGGTGCATTCGTACTGATGGGCACAAGCTTCGGTCTCGCTTTTGTTTGGAATTATCAGAACAGGGATATAAAGTCTGCAAGATGGCGTTAGCTGAACCAATTCTCGAAGAGGCAATCCTCCGCAATCCGGCAAACTTTGCCCCGGTCATCGATCTCAACGGACTCAGCGTCACATTTGGCCGACGTCCCATTCTTCAGAATCTTCAAGGCGAACTGCGTGGTCGCGCCATCGGCCTGCTCGGGCCAAACGGCGCCGGCAAGACAACGCTGATTCACACACTGCTTGGCTTCCACGCTCCATCTTCAGGCACTGCGCATATCTTCGGTAAGGACATCACCAGCGACGCTAAGCAAATACGCTCGCTGATCGGCTACATGCCGGAACGCGACTCCTTTATTGCCAAGATGAGTGCGGTGCATTTTGTTCGACTAATGGCTGAGCTTTCCGGCCTACCGTCTGAGGCTGCGCTCGAACGCGCGCATGAAGCGCTGTTTTACGTCGGGCTCGGAGAAGCTCGCTATCGTAGTCTCGATACCTATTCGCTGGGGATGAAGCAACTCGCGAAACTTGCGCAGGCGATTGTTCACGGGCCGCGTTTGATTTTTCTCGATGAACCGACCAATGGGCTCGATCCGCCGGCGCGTCAACGAATGATCCGGCTGGTGCGTGAAATTCGCGACAGCGGAAAGGCCAACATAGTTTTGTCATCGCACTTGCTGCGCGATGTTGAAGAATGTTGCGAGGAAATTCTGATTCTGAAGGACGGACGTCTTGCCGTTTACTGCAACCTCGAGGAGGAACGGAAATCGAACCGCAGGTTCCTGCTGCTGGAGACGCGTGGTGACCAGGAGCAGTTCGCCGCGGCTATCGGCGCGCTCGGTTGTGAATACGCGCTAACGGGAGATCACCGAGTGAAGATAGTGCTTCAGGAGGGCATCGAGGTGCGAGACATTTATCGCGTCGCCTCGCAGTTTGATGTGCAGATCAGACGCCTTAGTTATAAGCGCGATTCTTTGGAAGACATCTTCCTGAAAGCGATGGAGAACGGCAATGGCGGTTTATGAACACACCTACAAGCAGTATCTCGGTAAACTGACTCCTGAATGGAGCCGGTTTCTGGTGATTCCGCGCCATGCTTTTCGAGACGTTTTCAAGTCCAAATTGTTTACCGCGTTCTTCGTGGTCTGTTTTATTCCGCTGTTGATCGAAGCAATTCTCATCTACCTCCATCACAATGTGAACGCGCTGGCTATCCTGAAAGCAAATGTCAGAGAACTGATTCCCATAGACGCGTTTTTCTTTCAGACGTTCGTTAACCTGCAGGCGGGATTCGCATTCTTTGTCACCCTGCTGGTTGGGCCGCCGCTGGTGGCGCGCGACTTAAGAAACAATGCGCTGCCGCTTTATCTGTGCCGGCCTTTTTCGCGTACAGAGTATGTGCTGGGCAAGATGTCGGTGCTGTTTATTCTACTTTCGGCAATGACCTGGATTCCGCAGCTCTTGTTGTTCTTGTTTCAGTCGTACCTCGAGGGCGCGGGTTGGTTCATGGAAAATCTGTCAATCGGCGTAGCGATCTTTTTCGCCAGTTTGGTTTGGATCCTGCTGCTGGCGTTGCTATCTCAATCAGTCTCGGCGCTGGTGAAGTGGCGGGTCATCGCGAGCGGCGCCTTGCTGGGCATCTTCTTCATTCCGTCAATATTCGGCGAATTTGTAAATCAAATCTTCCAGACGCGCTGGGGCAGTATCATCAGCCTGGGTGCGCTGATGAAGAATGTAACCTCCGGGCTCTTTGGCACTTTCGTTCAGGCGTCCACACACTACACAAACTGGGACGGACGAGTCGGCCGTGAATTCATTGTCAACGAGCCTCCGCTCCTGGCGTCGTGGTTTGCGTTGTTCGTCGTTTGCGCCATTTGTCTGGCACTGCTTTCGAGGAAGGTCAAGGCTTACGAAGTGGTTAAATAAATTTCGGATCGGTGTAACGCAAACTGTTAGTTTGCGGATCGATGGAACCTTCGAAATTGGACTACAGGGAATCAACGCAAACTAACAGTTTGCTTTACCTATGAGTGAGACGACAACAAAAGTCGAGATTAAGCAGGACGAAATTCGCAATGCGAGTTCCGAAATCCGCAATTCTACGTTGATCATTTTCAACGATGTCTCGAAGTTTTACGACGAGATACTTGGGGTGAACCGCGTCAATCTCCAGATTTCTCCCGGCATCACCAGCCTTGTCGGACCCAACGGGGCAGGGAAGTCGACCCTGATGAATTTGATGACTGGGTTGCTCCGTCCCAGCCGTGGCAGTATTACAGTGCTTGGTATTCCGACCGATCAGCCGGAGCGTTTGTTTCGCAAACTCGGTTATTGCACTCAGTTTGATTCTTTTCCGCGTGGGCTAACAGGACGCGAATTCATTAAGTCGTTTTTGCTTGTGCACGGCTGCGACAGGAACAAGGCGGAGGAGTTGACCGTCACGGCTCTTGAGCGGGTTAGTTTGATGGATGCAGCCGATCGCAAAATCGCGGGCTACAGCAAGGGCATGCGACAGCGGATTCGTTTGGCCCAGGCGATTGCCCATCAGCCGGCGGTGTTGATCCTCGATGAGCCATTGAATGGGCTCGATCCAATGGTCCGTGCGGAAACGATTGCGCTGTTTCAAAAACTGGCAGCCGAGGGTTTGCACCTGATCATCTCCAGCCACATCCTGCATGAAGTCGACATGATGTCGGACCGAGTGATTCTGCTTAACAACGGTTACGTGGTGGCGGAAGGAAACGTGCATGGTGTCCGCGACGAGATGGAGGAGCATGCGATGCAGATCTTCATCCGTTGCGATAATCCTTCAAAGCTCGCCGCACGCGTTTTCGATAAGGACCACGTAGTCGAAGCTCGCTTGCATGACGATCGCATGGGTCTCTTTGTGAGAACGCGCGAGGCCGATCGCTTTTACCTGCTCTTGAACCAGGTGGTCGCTGAAGGCGAGATTAACATCGAGTCGGTTGCCCCGGTTGATGATGACTTGAGCGCCGTGTATCAGTATTTAATCGGCTCAGATGGGTAATTTGGAGTGCGCTGACCTGTCAGCAGCGCACTCCAAAGTAGTAAAGCTTATGACTAGTTCAACTTTAGACATCGCTCCGACAAAAACCGCGGATAAGCAGCCAATACCCTGGTCGCTTTGGTTCAAGCAAATCCGCGCAATCTTCCGTTTGGAAATTGAAAAAAACTTTCTCGGCCGGCGTTCGATTCTGCTCTATTTGCTCGCCCTGATTCCGATAGTTCCTCTGCTCATGTTAGCGCCGTTTACCCCGCCTGGTCGCGAGTGGCAGGACTTCACGCAATACAACATGATTTTTGCCATTTACTACGGCGGGCTAATCCTGCGAACAGTGGTTTTCTTCGGCTGTGCCTGGATCTTCATGAACTTGTTCCGGGGCGACATCATCGACCGAAGTTTACATTTCTATTTCTTGAGCCCGGTGCGTCGTGAGGTATTAGTGGTCGGCAAGTACTTTTCCGGATTAGTAACTTCGATTATTCTTTTTACCGCCACTACCGCTATCTCGATGTTACTGCTTTACCTTCCTCATTTCCCTTCGGAGAGTTCTCGCTTCTTTTTCGATGGGCCGGGCATGGGACAGCTGCTCACCTATGTGGTTATTACCATTCTGGCCTGCATCGGTTACGGCGCGTTTTTTCTGGTGGTCGGTTTGTTCTTCCGCAATCCGATCATTCCGGCAATCGTGCTTTACGGTTGGGAGTGGCTGAACTTCCTGCTGCCGCCCTTGCTTAAAAAAATAAGCGTGATTCATTACCTCAATTCGCTGGCGCCCGTACCGGTCAACGAAGGACCGTTCGCGGTCGTGGCCGAGCCGACACCCGCATGGATCGCTGTGCCCAGCCTTGTCGTTGTCACGCTGTTGGTCCTGATCGTTGCCAGCTATCGCATT
>DASZDU010000179.1:0-5612 GCA_035941655.1 Pyrinomonadaceae bacterium
GCCGTCGGACCACGAGCCGTCGCGGACCGTCCCGGGTCCCGTGTGATCGGAGAAGGCGGTGCCCGTGACTTTCGTTCCTTCGAGTTTGAGATCAAACGTCGACGGATGTGCCTTGCCGTTCACAAAGAAGGAAACGTCCCATTCTCCGGAGATTGGATCCGATTGACTGGGGCTCGCAGTTTGATGCCGGAGTTGATGACTTGCGAGACCCTCATTATTGCTGGCAAGGGTGGAATATGCTGACAAGCAGACGGCAAACAAGGTAACAACTAACGGTACGTGAAATCTTAATCTCATCTTTTCTCCTTCGAAAACAATTCATTCCGTGAGCATAGACCGCATCACTTCGGCCAGCTTCAAAATTGGATCGATCGTCTCCAACACGTGTCCATCCTCGACTTCCCAGATCGCTGACAAGACAGCCTGTGCGAAACCCCATCGAAGCGCTCGCTCGTAATCAAGATTAAGTATAGTCGTAAATTGTTCCAGACGCTTTTCGATCGTGGAGCGCGAAAGAAACAACTCAGGCCAGTCAACCGGATTGCGTAATACGGCGCCGACTTCATATTCGATTTCGCCAAACACACCCTTGGGATCAATCGCCAGCCAGCCGCGAGTTGAATCAAGCAGAACGTTGTAATGTTGCAGATCACCATGAAGTAATCGCGGCTGCCGTTGTGATTCGCACAAGCCCAGGAACACGCGTTGACCTGCTGCAACCAAACAGTCTGGGATTTGCTTGTCCCCTCCGGCGAGATAGCGTTCGAACCCGCTCGCCCAATCCCGTACGGTTGGACAATGCTGAAGCGGCGCGCGCAATTTTGTTAACTCGTCCTCTGAAAGTGATTCGCATGAGGACATCTGCTGGATGACGCTTGCCAAAATGCTGGTGGCGTCGTCGTCACGTCCATTCAACGTCAGATCGAGGAGAGAAGTTCCAGGTCTCAATCGCTCCAACAGCACCGCGCCCGGAGCGTGTTCGTAGACGTGCAGGACACCTTTTCCCGCAAATGCCGCCAGCACTTCGCCTGAATGCCACTCGTCACCGGGTTGTTTGACTACTTTTAGAACTACAGGTTGGTGATCGACCCTTCCGGACGTAATCAACTCGCGAGTGCCGAAAACGATTACGGAGGTTTCCGTTTCGACTGTGCTCTCAATATTCACGCCCCACTCGCGAGCGTGCCGTTGGGTTCGATCGAGTAGTTCAGCTTTGATCACGTGACGAATAGCAAATAGGTCGGGTCCTAACTTGTAAAGCAAACTGTTAGTTTGCGAAGGGTGAAACGACATTCAACATGCACGCAAACTAACAGTTTACTTTACAAACTTACGCCTTCGGTGTCCCTCAACAGTGCCAGGCGATTTCCATCCGGATCATAGACACGAACGTATTGCACAGTTTCCGACACGACCTCAATTTCTTCACACTGCCCGCCGAGTTGCGGAATGCGCTCGAGGTAGGATTCAAACTCATCCACCAGAATGTAGATGAGATAGGAATCTCCCTGGCTGAAAGTTTCGCGCTTTTGAAATCCACCGCCAATGCCCGATGGCGGCTCAAATCCCAGATAGGTGGCGGAGTACTGATGAAATTTCCAAGCAAACAGTTCGTGATAGAAACGCTCAGTGCGCGCGAAATCTCTCGAACGTAAAGTAATCTTGCCGATGCTGTGAAGACCCATGCTTCACGATCCTAACACATGGAAAAGATTGACAAGACTCATCCCGGAGGACTCCAATAACACCTATGAAGGTCCCTCTCTTAACAATCCTCATGTGGGCGCTGGTGGTTACGTCGCCGCCGGTTTTACAACATCACGGCAGGCTATCCCACAGCAGACTAACCACAGCGCAACCGCAGCAGTCAGCGACCGGGACGCCTCCGGACACTGATCGTATTGTGAGTGCTTTTACAGCCAAGGAGACCGAGTTCCGCAACGCTCTGGCCCAGTATAGTTTCAAGCGAGACGCCGTAGTTCAAACGATTGGGCCCGGAGGACAGATTTCCGGGGAATATCGCCGCACTTCGCTGCTCGCCGTAGACGCCAGTGGCAAACGTATTGAGAAGATTCTGTTTTTTCCAACGCCCACGCTCCGCGCGATAGGCATTTCGTCGGATGATCTGGACGACCTTGGCGGCGTGCAACTCTTCGCGCTTGAAGCTTCGAAGGCGCCGCTCTACAACTTCAAGTATCTCGGCACAGAGCGCATTGACGAACTCGACCTGCACGTATTCGAAGTCTCCCCAAAACAATTGCCCGATCCGAAAAAGGTCAAAGAGCGCCTCTTCAAAGGTCGCATCTGGGTTGATACGCAGGGTAATCAGATAGTGAAGCTTCGCGGTATAGGATTGCCGCAGCCAAAGATTGATCCTTATCCTACACTCGAGATTTACCGCGAAGAAATCGACGGCTTCTGGTTTCCAACCTACGCTTACGCTGATGAAGAGTTGACACTTGGTAGCGGTGATGTGGTGAAAATACGAATGCGCATCCGCTTCAGTGAGTTTGAGAAAGTGAATCGCAAGTAGGCCTCTCGGTAACTTAAGTGTTCATCCGGTGACCAACATATAAGGGTGTACCGAGGATCACTTTGACTGAAGACTCCTCATTGCTGATCCGACAAATTCATCTCTCAAGCTCTTCGCTTGATTCGCTTACGGTTTGCGCGATGTCACGCAACTTTCTTCACGTATCTAACCACAGGGACACTGATCATCTTATGTTTCGGCAGGCGTTTTAGGTTTTGGACTAAACTCGCCACTTCACGACCCACATCGGCCTTCACGATTTTCTCGCCGCATTGAGGACAGACTCCGGCAGGGACAGATTCAATCACATCGATGATGGCCAGATTTCCTTGTTCCTCTTAACCTTATTGATAAATCTCGGCCCCGGCTGCCACAAACTCCTCCGCCTTCTCTTTCATGCCGACACCCAACGCCGACTGCTCATCGATCTGTTTCTGCGCGGCGTACTCGCGGACGTCCTGGGTGATCTTCATGGAGCAGAAGTGTGGGCCACACATGGAGCAGAAGTGTGCGAGCTTCGCGCCTTCCTGCGGGAGGGTTTCGTCGTGATACTCGCGCGCGACTTCCGGGTCGAGCGAAAGGTTGAATTGATCTTCCCAGCGAAACTCAAAACGCGCTTTCGACAGAGCGTTGTCGCGATACTGCGCGCCGGGGTGTCCCTTGGCGAGATCGGCGGCGTGGGCGGCAATCTTGTAAGCGATAACGCCGTCTTTCACGTCTTTCTTATTCGGCAGGCCGAGGTGTTCTTTGGGAGTGACGTAGCAGAGCATGGCGGTGCCGTACCAGCCGATCATTGCAGCCCCGATTGCGGAGGTGATGTGATCGTAGCCGGGCGCGATGTCGGTCGTGAGCGGGCCGAGGGTGTAGAACGGCGCTTCCTGACAAGTCTCGAGCTGCTTGTCCATGTTCTCCTTGATCAAATGCATGGGCACATGACCCGGGCCTTCGATCATCACCTGACAGTCGTATTCCCAGGCAATCTTCGTTAACTCGCCAAGCGTTTCCAGTTCGGCAAATTGCGCTTCGTCATTCGCGTCAGCAATTGAACCGGGACGCAGTCCGTCGCCGAGGCTAAAGGAAACGTCGTAGGCAGCCATGATTTCGCAGATATCGCGAAAGCGCGTGTAGAGAAAGCTCTCTTCATGATGCGCGAGACACCATTTCGCCATGATCGAGCCTCCTCTGCTTACAATTCCCGTCGTGCGTTTCGCGGTCAGGGGAATGTAAGGCAGCCGAACGCCGGCATGGATCGTGAAGTAGTCAACGCCCTGCTCAGCTTGTTCGATGAGCGTGTCGCGAAATATCTCCCAGGTTAAGTCTTCAGCTTTGCCGCCAACTTTTTCCAGCGCCTGATATATCGGCACTGTGCCAATGGGCACCGGAGAGTTGCGTATGATCCATTCACGCGTGGCGTGAATGTTCTTGCCGGTCGAGAGATCCATCACCGTGTCGGAGCCGCACTTGATCGACCAGCGCATCTTTTCTACTTCATCATCGATTGACGATAGAACCGCCGAGTTGCCGATGTTGGCGTTGATCTTCACGAGGAAGTTGCGGCCGATGATCATCGGCTCGCTCTCGGGGTGATTGACATTCGCGGGAATGATGGCGCGTCCGCGCGCGACTTCATCACGAACGAATTCGGGTGTCACGTAGTCGGGAATTGCGGCGCCGAAAGATTGGCCGCGGTGTTGGTGGAGTAGTGAATCGCGATCGGAGTTCGACAAACTTAAGTTTGACCGACATGCGCGGCCAAGGTTTTCTCTTATGGCGATGAATTCCATCTCGGGTGTGATGATGCCCTGCCGCGCGTAATGCATTTGCGTTACGCATCGACCCGCCTTCGCACGCAGCGGCGTACGTTTTAACGCCGGGAAATCCTCTAACCGGCCTTTCTCTTTGTGGCGTGCCTGATTGGCTGCAGCAAACGTCAGATAGCCATCATCGATTGGTTTTAACTCACGGCCTTCATACTCTTCCACATCGCCGCGCGACAAAATCCAATGGCGCCGCAATGACGGCAGACCCTCGCGCACATCAGCACACAGGGACGGATCTCCCCACGGACCGCTCGTGTCGTAGACGCGCACAGGCGCGTTGTCCTCAAGTGTGTTATCGAAGTTGCGCGTTTGATTTTGGGAGATTTCGCGAAACGGAACACGCACACCCGGCTGCCGGCCGTTGACGTAGACACGCCGCGAGTTCGGTAAAGGCTTTTCGTTGATATCTATAGTGGCTTCGTTATCTGCTGGCTTGATTGCGGTGCTCATAATGAAACTCCATCTGGATGTCCGACAAACTTCAGTTTGTCGTTGACCTTAGATTTCTACTCAAGTTGAAGCGACAAACTAAAGTTTGTCGGACATAGAAAAAACCGCTCCACCCAGATCAAAAGGATGGAACGGTCACGTGTGGCTGTTTCTCCCTTCGACGGTGCTAACCGTATCAGGTTCTAGGGGTCTCACTTCAGTGACTCTCAGCCACGCCTTGAAAGCTGCGGCTCCCCCGAAAACTTTATGCTGACAGTTTACTACATGGCCGGCGAATGAAGTAAACTCCAACCTAAACCGGTAGTGACCTAATTTGGTTTTATGTAACGCAAACCGTTGGTTTGCGGGCGCGCGGAACGCCGTTCATTCATTGCGACCTGACAGTTTGCTTTACAAATTGGGACACTACCTCCAAAGAATTCATCTAGTAGCAGAAAGGATCAGAGAACATGTCAGCAGAAATAGGTACGCGCTTTCCGAATTTTAGTTTGCAGAACCAGGATGGCGAGACAGTCAAACTCGACGACTTCGCGGGCAAGTGGCTCGTGCTTTACGTCTATCCGAAGGACGATACGCCGGGCTGCACCATACAAGGCAAATCATTCACGGCGTCAAAACAGGAGTTTGACGATGCCGGTGTCACCGTAGTGGGCGTGAGCGCGGACGACGTCGCTTCGCACAAAGACTTCTGCAACAAGTTCGCTTTTACCATCGACCTGCTCGCTGATCCAAATCACGAACTGCTGAACGCGGCGGGTGTGGGTCAAAGCGAATACAAAGGCACGATGTACTGGAACCGCACTTCATTC